>JBKPMZ010000334.1:0-30646 GCA_046732415.1 Vulcanimicrobiota bacterium | reverse complement strand
TAGTAGTCTTGGCCGCTGACTTTGGCGACAATGGCGCCGAGCAGTATGAAGCCGTAGTTACTGTAGTCCCATTTACTGCCTGGCTTGAACGCCAACGGACGGTTGCCGTAAAGATTGATGTAGTCTTGCAGCGTTCGCAGTTTCAAACGGTTTTTTTCGAACTGCGGACCAAAGATGTCGCCCGTTCCGCCGGTATGCGTGAGGAGTTGCCGAATCGTGACTGCGGACGACACGCTTTTGTTCGGATAATCCGTCAGATATGTGCCGAACGGCTTGTCGAGATCGATTTTGCCGGCCTGCACCAGTTGCATGATCGAGGTAGCGGTAAACATCTTGTTCATCGAACCGATGCGAAAGCGCGTGTCAACTGTGTTCGGTGTGTTGTGTGCGCGGTCGGCGAGTCCATAGGCGTGCTCGAATACCGGCTTGCCGCCGTTCGCGACCAACACTGCGCCCGCGAAGCGATCCGCCGCCGCTTGTTTACCGGCGTAGGTTTGCAGTTGCGCCAGCAAATCGGCTTGCGAGAGGTGCGGCAGCGCAAACTCCGGCGGACGCGGCGTTACCCACAGTTCGAGGTCGGTCACGTGATATGGCGCGGCTTTTTGCAGGCGCAAGGTCAAGCGCGCAAACGTATTGGAGACGCGTTCTTGTACGAGCGCCGTCAGCTCCGTTGGCGCAGACTTCTCGATCTTGCGCAAGTCGAAACCGCCGGTCATCCGCTGAAACTGCATCTCGCCGTCGAGCCGCTTGACGTTTTGCGGCTCGTACGTCTGCAGAAAGCGCCGCACTTGTTGCCTATCGCCGCTGTTAAATGCCTTCAACCACGCGCTCAGTGTTCGGCCCGCTCGGGTCTGCGGGATCACCGGCGCGGCCGGCGACGCGGCGTTGGCTACGTTCGTTACAAGCAGCAAAAGCGAAATCGCGAACATGGCGACGGTCTTGTACATGACGTTCTCCCTGGCAAACACTACCGGCTGTTGTTCCAACCGCCACGCAAACGGATTCGTGACGGCCGCGCACGAGGAAGGGCAGCCGCGTACCACCGCCGATACCGTCAGTCCATGAAAGTCTATCACGTACTCATCCTATCCACGGTTATGGTTCTCAATATCGTGGGCGCAGCGCGCGCTGCGGATCTGCCGTCTCCAAGCGCCGTTACGATCAAAGCGGGGGTGGGCATCGAATCGAATGCCGTGCACAACGCGGGCTTTGCGGGCGGTGTCGATTACATTTTCCATCCGTCGTCGGCGCTGCAGCCGTTCAATGTGTCGATTTATGGAGATTTGCTCGGCAACAACAGTTTCGGTTTGGGCGCTGCAATTCGTAACTCGGGCCCATTCTACGTCGGTGCCGGCGCAGGCATATACAGCATGTCCGTGACTCCGGGCGGCGGCTGTCAGGCGTTACCAGGCGGCGGATGCTCCAATACCACACTCACCTCCAGCGGCTTGGGCGGGAAAGTATTCGGCGGTTTTTCAGTTGCGCCGTTCACCTCGCTCGAACTCGGCTATCACTTCACACCGGCGGCCAACGGTATTCAAACGAACGTCGTAACCGCGCAACTTGCTGTGCGCTTTTAAAAAGAAGAGAAAAACGCCCCGCGCATACAGCACGGGGCGTTTTTCTTCGTATGTAAGGAGACGATTTCGATGACGTAGTCCGCCGAAGGCGAAAACTACATCATGTCATACCCGCCCATGCCGCCGCCCGGCATCGCGGGCTCTTTCTTCGGCTCGGGCTTATCAGCAATGAGCGTTTCCGTCGTGAGGATCAGCGATCCGATCGACGCCGCGTTTTGCAGCGCGGAACGCGTCACCTTGAACGGCTCGACGATACCGGCTTCGAACATGTTGACGATGTTGCCGGACATCGCGTCAAAGCCCTTAGGCGCTTGATCGGCCTTGACTTTGTTCACTTCGACTGAACCTTCGAAGCCCGCGTTGTACGCGATCTGGCGAAGCGGCTCTTCGAGGGCTTTGCGAATGATCTCGATACCGATCTTCTCGTCGGCAACCGTGGCCGCGTGGCCGTTGCTCGACGGCGGCACGTACTTCTCGATGGCCTTGACCGCGTGGACGAGCGAGGAACCGCCGCCAGGGATCATGCCTTCTTGAACCGCCGCACGCGTTGCGCTCAGCGCGTCTTCGATGCGGTGTTTCTTCTCTTTGAGTTCGGTTTCGGTCGCGGCACCGACTTGGATAACAGCAACGCCGCCGGAGAGCTTCGCAAGACGCTCTTGCAGCTTCTCGCGGTCGAAATCGCTGTCGGTCTCTTCGACCTGACGTTTGATCATCTCGATGCGGCCCTTGATGTCCGCTTCTTTGCCGGAACCGTCGACGATCGTGGTCTCTTCCTTCGTGACCTTGACCGTCTTGGCGCGGCCGAGCATCTCGGGCGTGACCTTGTCGAGTTTCAGACCGAGCTCTTCGCTTACTACGGTCGCGCCGGTGAGGGTCGCGATGTCCTTGAGCATTTCTTTGCGGCGGTCGCCGAAGCCCGGCGCCTTGACCGCAACGGTCGTGAACGTGCCGCGCAGCTTGTTCACCACGAGCGTCGCGAGGGCTTCGCCTTCGACGTCTTCAGCGATGATGAGCAGCGGCTTCTGCACCTGAACGATCTTCTCGAGCAGCGGCAGAATGTCGGCGATCGCCGAGATCTTGCGCTCGGTCACGAGGATGAACGGATCGCTGAGCACGGCTTCCATACGCTCGGAGTCGGTGACCATGTACGGCGAGATGTAGCCCTTGTCGAACTGCATGCCTTCTTTGGTCTCGACTTCGGTCTTCATCGACTTGGATTCTTCGACCGTGATGACGCCGTCTTTACCGACCTTCTCCATCGCGTCGGCGATGAGTTCGCCGATTTCTTTGTCGTTCGCCGAGATCGATGCGACTTGCGCGATCTTCTCTTTGGTGTCGACTTTTTGAACGAACTTCTCCATCTCGGAAACCGCGAGCTCCACGGCCTTCTCGATGCCGCGCTTGATGAGCAGCGGATTCGAGCCCGCCGTCACGTTGCGCAGGCCTTCGCGAATGATCGCTTGCGCGAGAACGGTGGCGGTCGTCGTGCCGTCGCCGGCGACGTCGTTGGTCTTCGAAGCGACTTCCTTCACGAGCTGCGCGCCCATGTTCTCGAAGCTGTTCGAGAGTTCGATTTCCTTGGCGATGGTCACGCCGTCGTTGGTGATCGTCGGCGAACCAAACTTCTTGTCGAGGACAACGTTGCGTCCTTTGGGGCCGAGCGTCACTTTGACCGCATCGGCGAGCATGTTTGCGCCGCGCTCGAGCGCGCGGCGGGCGTTTTCGTCAAAAACGAGTTCTTTCGCTGCCATAGTCTTTCAATAACTCCTTAAACGCCAGCCGGGACTTTGTCGACGATGGCCAGGACGTCTTTTTCAGAAATGATGAGGTACTCTTTGCCGTCGACCTTGACTTCCGATCCGGAGTACTTCGAATAGATGATGCGATCGCCGGCTTTCACGTCCATCGCGAGCTTGGTGCCGTTGTCGAGCGTGCGGCCGGAGCCGACCGCACGGACGATGCCTTCCTGCGGCTTCTCTTTTGCGGTGTCCGGGAGGAACACGCCGCCGGCGCTCTTGTCGTTTTGCTCGACGTGCTCGACGACCACGCGATCGCCCAAAGGCTTGAGATTCACGTAAACCTCCAAAAAATGTTGTTAGGGATTGGCACTCTCAGCAATAGAGTGCCAGCCATGGAATCTTAGCAGACTCGTCCGGAGACTGCAAGACGCCACAGCCCCACGTTGGAGGCCGGCACCGGGCACCCATTTCAGGCACCCCCAAGGCTGCTACTGGGTCGTAAACGAGCCGATGGGGCCGAGCGGCGTGCAGTTCTGCGCGGTGTTGTTCAGATAGACCTGAACGACCTCACCCTGGAAGGTGAGCCCGCTGAACGAGCTGCTCTGGTAGACGGGGTTTGAGAACGACGGCGTAGCGTTCGGCGTCGGGAACGGCGGCGTGGCGTTCTGGAACGTACCTCCGAGCAGGCCGTTCGATGACCGGGCGGTGACCACGGCCACGTCCCAACTCGACGGCAGCGCCGCCGTCGACCCGATGATGATCTGCCCGAACGTGTCAGGAATTGCCGTCGAGCCGGGCGCGGGGTAGACGAGTTCGCTTTGCACGCCGGCGGGCGGCGAACACGTCGGGCCCGGTGCGGGCGGACCGGGATTGTTGTTGATGTTGCAGGCCGCGAGTGAAATCAGCGCCGCCGCGGCAGCCAAAAAAGCAAAAGCAAAGCGAGTCATAGCGGTCGTGGTCCCGAAGAGGGCGAGGGGGTCGGCTCTGGCTCGGAGCGGTGCTTGAACGGATTGAGGCGATCCAGCGTTTTCAATGTTCCGCGGATCGTCTGGTGCAAAAAGAAGCGGTTCGGTCCGGGCGTCGGCGTGGCAACGTGGACGTTCGCCGGCACGCGAGCGGCGGCTGGCGTTTCATATTTGGGCAGCGGCGTCGCATCGGTATATGCTTGCGGCATGTCGCTCACGTCAACGTTGCTCGGTTCCGGCGATGGTGCGGGCGTGGACGGCGCGATGACGACGGTGCTTTCACCGCGTCCGGGCGGTGCAGTGCGACGCGTGGCGATGCGTTTGGGCGAAACGGGTGCGGGTTGCGGCGCGGCAATCGCGGGAGCGGCAATCGCCGGTTCGGGTGCTGCGGGCGGCGGCGTAGCCGGTACGGCCGTATGCCGTACGGCAGGCGGCGCGCTATGCACCGGACGCGGTACGGCGGTTGCTGCCGGTACTGCATCTTGCGCGGCAAGCGGTACGGGCGTCATCAGCACAGCCGGCGTTTGCGCCGTTGCGCGGGCCGTATTCCACGCATGCTCGGCCGCCGCGCCGATGATCACGAGCGCGAGTGCAACAATTGCTATCGCGAACGGACGAAGCTGCGGAAGACGGTGGCCTTCTTCACCGAGCGCGACGGTACGATCTCCCGGAACGTGCGCGATGACGCCCTGGCAAAATCCCGGACCGAAGAGCGGAATTGCACGAAGATTGCTTTTGAGCGCATGCGCGAATAAATGTTTGAGACGTTCGTCGTCGGGATCGTCGAGCAGCGGCGCGAATTCGTCACGGTACGCTTGGTTCATCACGGGGAGCGCAGCACGCAGCGTGAATCGTATCTGTTCGCCGCTGAGCGAACGAACGTACCGCTCTAAGCCTTGAGCAAGGTCAAACGGATCCGTGCGCGCGAGGATCGTGGCAAAGGGCTGGCCGAGCACGCACTTCGTTTACCCGTTAGCGCGAAAAACCGCGCGGCGTTCTAGCGCCGAGTCGCCTGCTCAGCGAAGCCAGTGGTGCGTGGCATTCAGAATGACAAAGAGCAAAAACGCCCCGAGCATGACGGAGCTGCTCCAGATAACGGCATCCGCCACGGCGGTCGCATAGTTCCGGCGCATCTGTCCTCATCGTACAATATCGGTTCGCACAGCAGGGTTACGGCGCCATTAAGTTTGAAGCGTGGGAGTGTATGGCTACCGCGCTTCCCTTGAATTGGGGCCGCATCGTGCTGTCCGGCGTGCTCGCGGGCATCGGCGGCGGCGTCTGTTTCGACCTCTTCCTGTATCTCACCAGTTTGATTCCCACCCATGCAAGCGTGCTCTCGCTTTGGCAATTTGCCGCGTCCACCGCGTTCGGCAAAACGGCGTTCGCGTCGGCATCGTATGCGTGGATTGGCGTAGCGATGATCTTCGTCGCGAGCATCGGCTGGGGCATTGGGTACGCCTACATGGCGAACACGCGCCGCGCCATCAACAAACAGCCGATCATTTCCGGCTTCATCTTCGGCGTCATCGTATACATCGTGATGCAGTTCGTGCTCTTTAGCGTGCAGGCGCTCAAAGTTCCCGACATCATGTCGGTCTATCTGGGCATCCTCGGCTGTACCGTCTTCTTCGGAATTCCGATCGCGTTCATTGCGCGCGTGAAATGATCGGCCGCATTCGTATTTCGCTCGATGCCATCGCGCACAACGCGCGGGCGTTGCGCGATCTGGCCGCGCCTTCAAAAGCCGCATTCGTCGTCAAGGCAAACGCGTACGGACACGGCATCGTCGAAGTCGCGAAAGCGGTCGAACCGTTTGCGCATCGCCTATGCGTCTATTCGATCGATGAAGCGATCGTGCTGCGAGATGCCGGCATCACGCGGCCGGTTTTTGTGATGGGTCCAATACGCAGCGCCGATCTGGACGAAGCGCGCGCCAGAAACGTCGAGGTCGCGCTATGGGACACCGGATCGTATCTGCGCGCGATCGCGCAGTCCGCACGCAAGCGCTCGACGCGCGCGCCGGTGCACGTAAAGATCGATACGGGCACGACGCGTCTGGGGCTGGAAGCCGGCGATACGGCCGACGCGATCGAAGATTACGTTCGCCTGCCGGAGATCGAACTGAGCGGCATCTTCTCGCACTTGGCGGCGGCGGAAGAATTGGACTCGCCGTATACGCAAATGCAGCTCGAACGCTTCACGCACGCGTTCGAGGCGGTCGATCCCCTCTTGCAAAGCCACGGCGTGCGTCCGCTGCGCCATATTGCCGCATCGGCCGCCGCAATGCTCTGGCCGCAAACGCGATTGGATATGGTACGTATCGGCATCGCGCTGTACGGGTTGTGGCCATCGCCGCAAACGCGCATCGCGATGAACGGCGCGAACTTCGATTTGCGCGCCGCGTTGTCCATGGAGAGTACGCTCGCGGCGGTTCGGCAAGTCGAAGCGGGAACCGCGATCGGATACGGCAACAGTTATCACGCGCCAAAGCGCACGCGCATCGGCGTCGTACCACTGGGCTATGCAGACGGTATTCCGCGCCTGCTTTCGAACCGCGGTCACTTTCTGGTGAGCGGCAAACCCTGTCCAATCGTTGGGCGCGTGTGCATGAACATGACGATGATCGATCTCGCCGCCGTACCCGGCGCCAAGCCGGGCGACGAGGTGATGCTGCTCGGCCGCCAGGGCGAGACTGAAGTCTCCGCCGACGATTGGGCGCAGTGGGCGGACACGATCAATTACGAAATCGTCACGCGCCTGCCGGCGGAACTGCCGCGCGTCTATCAACCGTTATCCTCGTAGATCGATGCTTACCGTCACGGTAAACGACCAGCCGCTCCAGGTCGCCGCACTCGTCGAACGCGGACGCGTGCTGCTGCCGATGCGCGCGACGTTCAACGCGCTCGGCGCCACCATCGCGTACGATCCGCACGGCCGAGTGATCGTCGCGCGTAGCGCCGCACATGCGCTTCGATTGCCACTGGGTTCACGAACGGCGAGGCTCGACGGCCATCGCGTCACGCTCGACGTTGCGGCGCGCGTAATTGCCGATCGCACGTACGTACCGTTGCGTTTCGTCGCGCAAGCGATGGGCGCCGTCGTCGGATACGATGCGCATGCAAAACTCGTAAGTGTCGTCGCCGCCGCTCCGAACGCGCCACAGCAACGCACGGCGAGTGTCGTTCAAATGAGTCCCGCTTCCGGCAGCAATATCAACACCGCCTATCCGACGATCTCCGCTTCACTTGCCCAAGGCACTGCGGCCCGCGGACAGATTGCGCTGACGATAGACGGCGAAGACGTAACCGCGCTTGCGTCCTTTGACGGCAGCACGATTACGTATATGCCGCGCGAGGGACTCGATCGCGGCACGCATTCGGTCACGTTCTCCGGACGCACGCTGGCAGGCGATCCGTTTTCGGCCACGTGGAGCTTTTCTACGACACGGCAAGCGCCGCCGGACGCGCCCGAACTCACCTCGTACGACTATCATTTTTATGCCAGCGGGCCGGGTGCGTATTATCCCGGCGACTGGATGCATTTCGTGCTGATCGCTCCGCCCGGCGGCAGCGCGCAAATGCAGCTCTGCGGTTTGGGCTACCGCTACGGACTGTGGAACAACGGATACGGCACCGTGTACGAGGCAAATTTTCCGGCGCCGAACGGCTATTGGATGCCGTCATGTACGGTAACCGCGATCTACACCGCATGGAACGGTCAGCAATATTTCGTGCCGATTCCGGTGATTATCGGTTTGTATACCGGCCCGCGTCCGGGAATGCCGACGCCCAGGCCAACCTCGCGTCCGATTCCGCATCCCGGCGGGCCGCGTCGCGTCGAACCGACGCCCTCACCGACACCCGTGCCGACGCGCAAACCGCTGCCCGCGCGAACGCCGGTACCGACACCGGTGCCTACGCCGAAACCAACCGCACCGGCGACAGCCGCTCCGACTGCGGCCCCGGTCCCGCGTCCCCGGCGCACTCCGCTGCCGCTGCCGCGTCCCATTCCTCGTCCGGTTCCGCGCCCGACGCCCGCAGTCTAGACGACTTTCGCGCGCTTTGCATCGCGCGTCAGAAATCGTGAGCGCAACACCACGGCGCGCGTTTTCCACTCGTCACTGAGCAACGGCAGTGCGAGCATCGCATCATAAAGCTGCGCATTTGCATAGTCGCGGAAGACGACGCGATTGAGCCGATCGATCGTCCACTCCGGCAACGGTCGCTCTGCCAGCGTGAAGCGATCCCCCGCGGATACGTAACCGGGTTGGATCACGCGCAGATAATAGCCGGTGTAGAGGCACTCGTCGATCCATTTCAGCAGTATGGGCAGACCCAGCGATCGGCCGGGCGTCGCGCAACGCTCCGTGGGCTGCGAGACCTCGACGACGGCCTCGCCGTTCGTATAGCGATCGCCGACGCACACCTCGGTTTCGGTTCCGCCGTCGAGCGTGAAATTTTCGCCGAACGCCGGTACGGGGAATGCGCGTCCAGCCAGTTCTTCGTAATGCTTGTAGCGATCGAACGAGAACACGTGCACGTCCATGTTCGGCGTATGATGGCACTCTTCGAAACTGCGGTCGCCGGTGAGGCCGCGCGGCCCCAAATATTGCGGACCTTCGCACGGACGCTTGCGCACGGCGCTTTGATACGTGTGTCCGAGTTCGTCCGTGAGGGTCTGCACGCCGCCGATGTTCAGCGAACGGATGACGAACGTCACGACAACGCTTCGAGCGCTTCGCGCAGATCGAGCGTGCCTTCATACAGCGCGCGGCCGACAACGCACGCATCGACGTTTTCCGGCACGGCATCACGCATCGCGCGCAAATCGCTCAGCGTGCTTGCGCCGCCGCTCGCCGTAACGCGAATCTCCGCAAGGGATGCAACGCGGCGTAGCGCCTCGACGTCGAAACCGCTGCCGGTGCCGTCGCGCGAAATCTCGGTGAACACGACGCGCCCGATGCCCCACTGCGCGACGCGCTGGACGAGCGCATCGCGATCGACCTTCGTGCCTGCCTGCCAGCCGCGCACGGCAACGGCGCCGCCCCGCGCGTCGATCCCGGCAAAGACGCGCTCGCCGAGTTCGTGAATGATGTTTCGCGCGGTACGCTCGTCTTCGACCAGCAGCGTTCCAAGAATGACGTACGACGCACCGGCTTTCAAGCGCGACTGCGCGTGCGCGAGTGTGCGAATGCCGCCGCCGGTCTGAACGGGAACGTCGACGGCACGGCAGATGCGCGCAATCGCCTCTTCGTTCTCGCCCGATCCGAACGCGCCGTCCAGATCGATCACGTGCAATTGCTTCGCGCCGGCGGCAACGAACGATCGCGCCCGTTCCACCGGATCGGTATCGTACGTCTTCTCGCGCGTGGGATCGCCTTGCTGCATGCGCACGCATTTTCCACCACGCAGATCGATTGCCGGAATGACGAGCACTTAGCTACCCTCCCCCGAAAGCCGCAGAAAATTATCGAGCAATTGCGCACCGGTGCGCTGGCTTTTTTCCGGATGAAATTGCGTTCCCATCACGTTGTCCCGTGCGACGATTGCCGAAAAGCGCTCGCCGTGCGTACATGCCGCAACGGTGTCGGGCCCGACCGGCGCACGGTAGGAATGCAGAAAATAGGCGTAGGGCTGCGATCCCAATCCTTCCACAAACCTATGTGACGCACAAATCTCCAAATTGTTCCAGCCCATATGCGGAATTCTCGGCGCCGACGCGAAGCGCGACACGGGTCCCGGCAGCACGCCCAGGCCGGGCGCGGCGCCGAACTCGTCGCTCTCCTCGAACAGCACCTGCATCCCCACGCAGATGCCGAGAAACGGTTTACCCGCGTGGACGTGCGCGAGAATCGCGCGATCCAAGCCCCGCTCCTTAAGCGCTTGCATCGTCGCTGCAAAGGCACCGTCGCCCGGAAGCACGGCGGCGCCGGCTTGCGCGAGCACACCGGGATCGTCGGTTATCGTGAACGTCGCGTTGCGGCGGCGCAGGGCAGCCAGCAGCGAGCCGAGATTGCCGCCGCCGTAATCGATGACTGCCAGCATGCGGGGCGTTACTCGATAACGCCTTTGGTCGATGGTATCGACTCTTCCGCGGTGAGCGCCTTTGCCATGGCAAACGCACGCGCGAAGGCCTTAAACGTCGCCTCGCACACGTGGTGGGCAACGTGACCGTTCATTTGCAGCAGGTGCAGCGTGATCTTTGCGTTGTCTGTCACCGCGCGGAAAAACTCGCCGATCATCTCGGTCGGCATCGCTCCCAAGTCGTCGCGCAAGAACGAAACGCGGAAGTTCAAATACGGACGGCCGGAGATGTCGATCGCCGCGCAAACCAGCGCTTCGTCCAGCGGCACCATGATCGAGCCGAAGCGCGCGATGCCGCGTTTGTCGCCGAGCGCATCGGAGATCGCCTTGCCGAGCGCGATGCCCACGTCCTCGATGACGTGATGGTTGTCCATGCCGTCGCCGGTCGCGCGCACGAACAGCCCGCAGCCGCTGTGTTTTGCGAATGCGTGCAGCATGTGATCCAGAAAATCGATGGACGTGCTGATCTCGACCGGGCCGCCGTCGAGATCGATCGTGAGTTCAACGGAGGTTTCGGTCGTCGTCCGCGCGATCGCGCCGGCGCGCCGCTGCATCAGTTATGCGACTTGCCGTTGCCGCTGCGCCGCTCGATCGGTTCGAACGGATGTACCGGCGGACCCGAGTACGCGGCCTGCGGACGAATCAACCGGTTGTCGGCGAGTTGCTCGAGAATGTGCGCCGTCCACCCCGCGATGCGTCCGCATGCGAAGATTGGCGTGAACTCGTCGCCCGGGAATCCCAGACTGTAGAACAGCGGCGCGCTGTAGAAATCGACGTTGGCGTAGATGCGCTTGTCGGGTTTGGTTTCTTGCAGCACTTTGTTGGACGCGTCTTCCAATGCGCGCGCGATCTTGTACCACTTGGGATCGGTGATCTCGCTGAGTTTCTTGGCGACGTTTTCCAAGTGCTGCGCACGCGGATCGCGGACTTTGTATTCGCGGTGCCCCATGCCCATGATGCGCTCGCCCCGCGCGAGCACTTCGCGCACGTAATTTTCGGCGCGCTCGGGTTTACCGATCTCCAGCAGGACACGTCCCACCGCGCTCGCCGCACCGCCGTGCGCTTCACCCTGCAGTGTTGCGATGGCGGCAGTCACCGCCGCATACAGATCCGCTTTCGTCGACGCCGTGACGCGCCCGGAAAAGGTCGATGCGTTGTACGAGTGATCCGCCAGAAGCACGAGGTACGTGTCCATCGCGTCCTCGGCGACGTCGGTCGGGACTTGTCCGCGGCACATATAGAGGAAGTTCGCCGCTTGCGAAAGATCGGTGCGCGGCTCGATCGGTTCCAATCCGCGCCGGATGCGATCCCACATCGCGACGATGGTCGGTACTTTGGCGATGAGTTCGATCGCGGTGTGCACGTCGGAGACGTGCGCGCCTTTCGGATCGACTTCAACGAACAGCGCGAGGCCCGACACGATCGTGCGCAGCACGTCCATCGGCCACGCGTTTTTCGGTGCGCGCTCCATCGCGTTGATGAGCGGTTCGGGAATCAGTCGATGCGCGCCGAGTTCTTTCTTGAGCGCCGCGAGTTGCGGTGCCGTCGGCAGCGCGCCGTACAGCAGCAGGTGAACGACTTCTTCGAAGCACGCGTTCGGGGCTAAGTCGTGGATGTCGTATCCACGGAAGGTCAAACGGCCTTCCTTGCCCTCGACGTTACTGAGCAGCGTGCTTCCGACGACGACGCCTTCGAGCCCGCGATCGACAACGATTCCAGTGGTAGACAGTGTAGGGTTCCTCCGGCCCGAAGTCTTACCCGCGCCCCCCGGGAAACCTCTGCCCGCCCGGCTGAGCCGCCGGGCGAGCCAGCCTAGAGCGGTGCGTCAGCCAAATGCGACCCGTATTGCTTGGGATCGAAATACCAGTCCGGAAGCGATTTCGGGAACGTGATGTCCTTGAAGTCGATCGTCAGGCTGTCGGCATCGCCGGTTTCATCGCCAAAGTCGGAAATGTCCTGATACTCGTTGCCCACGCGCTCCTTACGCGGCAGCACCACGGCGTCGATATGCGTGATCACGACGTATCCGTCGAGATATCCGAGCGAATACGTCACCTTCATCGGATACGTGTGGCCTTGTTCCACGAACATGCGGTCGTGCGCGATCACTTTCTTGAGCATGTACGTGTTCTTGTCGACCCAAATCTCGCGCAGCACGTTGCGTTCCGGATCGCGTCGCGGGTCGAGCACCAAATCCAGTTCGCTGCCTTCGACGGTCATCTTCGGCACGCGGTAATCTGATTCGCCTATCGCGACGACGGAGCCAATCGTCTTGAGCGATCCGGCCGTTGGTTCAGGCGTGGGAACGACGTTGATCGGCTGCGGATGCGCGGGCTCGAACAAGTCGGCCGTCGGCGGCCCCGGATCGCGCGGTTGATTGAGCGCGGGACGATCGAAGTTCATGTCGCCGTCGTAGTCGTCGCGATAGACGCGGCGCATCAACGCCGCGCGATCATTATTGCGTACCCAATAATGCACGGTGTACGTGCCGAGCGGATCCGGATAGCCGTAATTGGTGTCTTCGCGGCGGACGAGCGTGTAGGTTTCATACGGCGGCGGCGGACGATGCATACGGTAGACGCGGCGAATGATGCCGAGCACGCGTATGGGCGTGAGCGACGTGTACGGCGGAATCGTCGGGCTGGGATCGGCTGCCGGCACGGGGCGCGGTTCGGCAAAGAACGCGAGCACCAGACCGGCGCACGCGACAACGGCAAAAACCGCACGGGCAATGAGTGAAGGCGCTTTCATGACGTAACCTCTACAACGTCGTCTGCACGAACAACGTTGCGCGGAGGGCGGCGGTGACGCCTCTTAGCCCTGGCTCAGCGCGCCAGCACCCGCTCGCCCGCTCTCGCAAGCGCATAGCCCACGAGCCGCTCCACGAGCGCCTGGTACGAAATGCCGACGGCACCGCACGCATCGGGCAGAATGCTCGTCGGCGTGAGACCGGGCAGCGTGTTGATCTCCAGGATGTACGGCCGGCCTTCCTTGCTGACGATGAAGTCGGTGCGCGAGTAGTCGCGCAAACCGACGAGCCGGTGTACCGAAAGCGCCAGCATTTGCAGGCGCGCGGCAAGATCGCCGTCGATGCGCGCGGGCACGATGTGCGTGCTTCCGCCCGCGGCGTATTTTGCGTCGTACGTATAAAACTCGTCGCGGTTCGGAATGATTTCGACGACGGGCAGCGCTTCTTCGCCGAGCACACCGCACGTGAACTCGCGCCCCGGAATGAATTCCTCCGCCAAGATTTCCGCATATTTTTGCGCGGCGTCGATCATGGCTTGCGTCCACTGTTCGTGCGTGTGCACGATCGTTACGCCGGCACTGCTGCCTTCGAAGCGCGGCTTGATGACCAGCGGCAGATCCAGCGAACCGGGCAAGAGCGGCAGCGTACCGCCGGAGAGATCGAACAGATCCCATGCTGCCGTCGGCAAGCCTTCGGCGGCGCACAGTTTCTTGGTGAGATGCTTATCCATCGCGAGCGCGCATGGTTCGACGCCGCTGCCGGTGTACGGGATCGCCAGGTAGTCGAGGATGCCTTGAATCTGTCCGTCTTCGCCGCCCGGCCCGTGCAGCGCGTTGAACACGAGGTCGGGATCGATCTCGCGGATGCCGTCGATAAAACGCGTATCGTAGTCGAGCGACTGCGCGTCGTACCCGAGTTCTTGCAGCGCGCGCATCACGCCCGATCCGGTTTGAATCGAGATCTCGCGCTCGGCGCTCGTGCCGCCCATTACGACGGCGACTTTGGCTTTTTTCACTTTAGCCGTCAACGAAAACCCCTACCAAATGCACTTCGAGCTGGAGTTCGACACCGAACCGTTCGAGGACGGTGCGGCGAACGCGCGCGAGCAACGTTGCAACGTCCTTGGCGGTTGCTCCGCCGAGGTTGTTGATAAAATTGGCATGCAGCGGTGAGACTTCCGCGCCGCCCTCGCGCCATCCCTTAGCCCCGGCGGCTTCGATGAGGCGCGCGGCCTTCTCGCCTTCAGGATTGCGAAAACACGAGCCGGCGTTGGGCAGCGCAATCGGCTGCGTGTTCTTGCGGCGCACCAGCCGTCGCTGCATCTCTTCGCGAATGGCGTGCGGATCGCCCAGTTCAAACTGCAGCGTGACGCGTGCCACGATGGCATCGCGTGCGAGCGATGTGTGGCGATAGTAATACTGTACCGTGACGGGGTGCGGCTGCGGCTTGGCTGGCGACTGCACCCACACTTCGCGCACGAAGTCGCCCATCTCGCGGTCGGTCCCGGCGTTCATGCGCAGCGAACCGCCGACGCTGCCCGGGATTCCCGCCAGCGAGCCGATGCCGACGGCACCCGCCGACGCGGCCTTCGCCGTAAGCAGCGCCATGCCGGCGGATGCGCCGGCATGCACGACGACCGTGCGATCGTCGTGCGTCACGACGATATTCGCAAACTCTCCCGCCAAACGCAGCACCAGACCGCGAATACCGCCGTCGCCGACGAGCAGATTGCTGCCGCTGCCCAACACGAACCACGGCACTTTGCGTTTGCCGCAAAACTGCATGACCTCTGCGAGCTGCGCTTCATTTTCGACGGTAATCCACGCATCGGCGGGCCCGCCGATTTTCCACGACGTATACGGCGAAAGCGGCTCGTCGAAGCGCACGCGATCGCCGCAGATATCCTGCAGATGCGCGCGATCGCCGGGAGTAAGAACGCTCAGCAGCGCATCGTCGGTAACGCTCATGCCGCGCTCGCCGCGACGTCGCCGGCGAGATCGCGCGCGACCTTGGTGATGTTGCCCGCACCGAGCATCAACACCAGCGCGTTCGGCGGTACGCGATCCTGCAGCACCGCGCGCAAATCGTGCACGTATTTCACGTAGTGCACCGGTGTGCCGCCCGCGGCCAGCGGTTCGCCGATGCTGCGTTCGCTGATACCGTCGATCGGCGGTTCGCTCGCCGCGTACACCGGGGCGAGATACACTTCGTCCGCGCCGCCCAGCGCTTCGACAAATGCCGGCGCGAGATATGCCGTGCGCGTATAGCGATGCGGCTGAAATGCCACGACGAGGGGACCGCGATGATATTGCCGCGCCGCGGCAATCGTCGCGCGCACCGCGGTTGGATGATGCGCGTAGTCGTCGACGACGATCATCCTCGGTGTTTTCGCCAGAATTTCAAACCGCCGGCGTACACCCCGAAACTCGTGCAGCGCCTGCGCGATTCGTACGAACGGGACGTCAACCGCGCGTCCGACGGCAATTGCCGCAAGCGCGTTTTCGATGTTGATCGCGCCCGGAACGCCTAATTCTACGCTGCCCAAGCACACGCCGCCGGCAATCACGTCGAAGCTCGATCCGAGATCGGCAAAACGGATGTTGGAGGCATGCACGCCGGCATCGGCCGCGATGCCGAACGTGACGGTGCGCGCGTCGCGCGGTGAAGCGGCGATGGATCGGCTCTGCGGATTGTCGACGCCCACAATCGCGACGCCATCTTGCGGAAGTCGCGAAAGAAACTGATCGAACGACGCGATCAGTTTCGGCAATTCGGCATCGGAGGAGAGATGATCGTTCTCGATGTTGTTCACGACGGCAATCGCCGGCTCGAGCAAGGAAAAGGAGCCGTCGGACTCGTCCGCTTCGGTAAGAAACCACGCGCCGGCGCCGTGATGGGCGTTCGTCCCCGTGTTCACGTCGATTCCGCCCAGGACCAGACTCGCATCCAAACCGGCGGTTCGTAAAATGGCGGCGGTCATCGCGGTCGTCGTGGTTTTGCCGTGCGTACCGCATATGGCAATGCCTTTTTTGCCTTCCATGATGCGACGCAGCATCTCACCGCGGCGCACGATCGGAATGCCGCGCTCACAGGCGTGCCGGTACTCGGGATTGTCCGCGTCGATAGCGGAACTCACGACGACCGCGCGCGCGCCGTTCACGTTCTTCGTGTTGTGTCCGACCGTGATCGCCGCACCGAGTTTGCGCAGTTCGTCGAGCAGCGCGGATTCCGAAACGTCGGAGCCCGTGACGGACTGCCCGCGCGCCAGCAGAATGCGCGCTATCGCGCTCATGCCGATGCCGCCGATGCCAACGAAATGCAGCGTGCCCGTCGTACTCATGCCGTCACGCCCTTTCGCGGCGCAAGCGCGTCAATCCGTGCGAGAATCGTCGCAAGCGGATCGCGTGCCGCGAGCGAGCGAGCCGCTTCGCGCATCGACTGCAGGCGCTCCGGCTGCATGACGTCGCGCAGCGACCACCACAGCGAATCCGCGTTAAGATCGCGATCAGCGATGACGGCCGCCGCACCGGCCGATTCAAACGCACGCGCGTTCGCCGCCTGATGATCTTCGGATGCGTACGGATACGGTACCAGGATGCTCGGCAAGCCAAGCGCCGCGAGTTCGCCGAGCGTCGACGCGCCGGCACGTGCAATAACGAGGTCGGCGAGTGCATACGCGTCCGCCATCTCGCGAAGGTACGGAACGAGCACGATGCGGTTCTCGCCGAACGGCGTACGTTCTTCGGCCTGCATGTATTCGTAATCGCGCTCGCCGCTGACGTGCAGAATCTGCCATTGCGGCGGCAGTGCGCGGCGCGTGGCCAGAGCGGCGATCGTTTCGTTGATGGATCGCGCGCCTTGACTTCCTCCGATCGCGAGAATCGTTTTGCGGTTCGGATCCAGTCCGAGCCGGCGCGCGGCTTCAATACGGTTGTTCGGATGAAACAACGACTCGCGCACCGGTATGCCGGTGTGCACGTACTTGCCGGCGAAGCGCGCGTCGCTCTGCGGAAATGCGCCCCACACTTCGTCGACGATCGGCGCGAGCAGCCGGTTCGTCAGCCCCGGTTGCGCGTTCGGCTCGAGCACGGCCAGATGCGTGCGCAGTTGCCCGGTCATGCGCAGCAGCTTCGCGGCGACCATCACCGGAAAACACACGTAGCCGCCGGTCGCGATGATGACGTCCGGAGCGAACTGACGAAGCGCGCCGACGGCTTGGCCGACGCCCACCGCATTGACCGCTACCGTCTGCAACGTGGAAAACGAGATGCTGCGCTGCAGCGGCCGGCTCGAAATCGGAACGAGATCGTAGCCCGCATCCGGAACGATTTTAGCCTCCAGGCGATCCGCGGTCCCGATAAAGCGAACGTGCGCGCGCGCACGCAGGGCGTCGGCAAGCGCAATCGCCGGATACAAATGGCCGCCCGTTCCGCCGCCGGCAAAGAGCACGTTCACGAGCCGTACCACCGCAAATGTTGCGCATGTCCGTCCGAACGCGCTATCGGCAGCTCTTCAGCGCCGGGCCAGCGCGTCAGCCGCGTATCGTAACCTGACTCGGCCGGTTCCATGCGTATCCAGCCGAACGGCGCGGATGACGTTGCATGCACCGCCAGCGATTCGATGGTTTCGCGCAGGCGCGCCGTTGTGTCCGCCGTCATGTGTTCCGTAATCACGGTGTGAAACACCACCGTGGCGGTGCCGTGGCTCGGCTGTGCGGCCATGCGCGCCCAGTCGATACCGTCGCCCTGCACGACGTCGACGGGATGCTCGCGCGCAACCCGCAGTGCCGCGCGCAGACGCTCGAAGCGTTCGTGCTGATCCGGCCAGACGAAACTCAGCAGCGTATCCGCGTCATCGTCGTCGGCTGCATTCAGAGGATGCACGTCACAGCCGTGCCGTTCGATAACGTGAATCGGTGCGTCCAGATACTGCGGAGCGCCCGATACCGTCCGGTTTTGCAACTCCACCGGGGAACGCTCATCGCCCCAAACCCAATCGTCGCCGCGGTAGCGGTAGCGATCGAAATTCAAGAGTAGACCCGCGCTCGATCCGATCTCGAACACGCGCAGATCGAGCGGCCACGCATGCGCGCATGCAAGCATCGCCCCTAGCAGCGGCATCGCTCGAGCGACTTCGTTGGTTTGCACGTGGCGTTCGAGAAGCCGGTCGTACGCCTGCGTATTCGCATGAATGTCTGCGAGAATGGCGTTCCAAGCCGCGAATGCATCGCCGTCGCCGCCGGTGGACGGGTAGTGCGCGGCCGCTTCCGGTGCAAGACCGCGCAGAACGCGGTAATGCGCAGCGCCGCCCAGCCGCAAGCCGATGCGTGGCCGGTCCACGTGCCGGTCGAGCAGATCCGAAAGTGTCTCGTCGCGCTCGTACGCCGCAGCCGCTGCTCGTAAAACCGTTCCGAAAAACGGCGAGCCCATGCGCGTGCACGATTCGCCCAAGCCCGCCAAATCTTGCGGAACGACTCGTGCAGCGTCCATCGCTACGGCAGATTCACTTTGCGATAGCGCCCGACGTTCATGATCAGCGCGACGGCAACGAGTGAAACGATGAGCGAGCTTCCGCCGAACGAGATGAACGGCAGCGGCACGCCGGTCACCGGCCACGACGACGTGACGACTCCGATATTCACGAACGCTTGAATGGCAATCATCGCGGTGCAGCCCGCAGCCAGGAAAAATCCGAACCGGTCGGGTGCCGCAATCGCGATGCGAATGCCGCGGTAGACGAAGACGATGAACAGCACGATTACGCCGACGGTTCCCACCACGCCGAGCTCTTCGCCGAGCACGGAGAAAATGAAATCGGTGTACTGCTCGGGCAAATAAAAGAACTTCGCGCGAGACTCGCCCAGGCCGACGCCCATGAACCCGCCGCTGCCCAAAGCGAGCAGCGACTGCACGATGTGAAAGCCCGTGTTCTGCGGATCGCGCCACGGATCGATGAACGCGAAGATGCGCGCGCGTTTGTACGGACTGGTGAGAATCGTCAGGATCACGGGCGGCACCGTCACCAGCAATACCAGGGCAAGGTGCTCGATGCGTGCACCGGCCGCAAACAACATCGCAAACGCGGTAAAGACGATCAGGCTCGCGGTGCCCATGTCGGGCTCCATGAGGATCGACATCGCGATGATGGCCACCACCGCGCAGAGCGGAAACAGACCTTTGGCAAGCGAGGTAATGCGTTCGCCGCGCGTTGCCAGGGCCGCGGCGAGATAGATCACCAGCCCAAGTTTTGCAAATTCCGACGGCTGCAACGAGACGAAACCCGCGCCGATCCAGCGGCGCGCGCCGTTGACGACGACGCCGACGTGCGGCACGAGAACCGCCAGCAGCGAAAAAATGCACAGCACCAGAATGTACGGCGCGGCGCCTTTTAGCTTACGGTAGTCGATGCGGTACGCGGCGTACGCAACGCCCAAACCGGCTAGCAAATAAATGAGTTGGTGTTTGACGTAGTAGGCCGTGTCGTGGTGATCGGCGTACGCCTGCGCGCTCGACGCACTGAAGATCATCACCAGACCAATGGCCACCAAACTCGCAATCGCTCCGAAGAGCAGCGTGTCGGGCGGCGCGGAAACGAACGGGCGCGGTGCTTCTGCTCGGGCACCGGCGGGCGGACGCTTCGCGCTCAGCGTTGCTTTCATCTATGCCGACGTCCCGAGCTTGTCCAGGGGTGAGCCGGAGAGTGCATGCACGGCGGCCGCGAACTTCTCGCCGCGATCTTCCGCCGAACGGAACATATCGAACGAGGCGCATGCCGGCGAGAGCAGCACGACGTCGCCCGGCTGCGCGAGTGCACGCGCGCGGTGCACCGCGTCTGCCATGGACTCCGCACGTTCGACCGGTGCGCGGGAAACGTGCGCGGCGATATCGTCTGCGGCCTCGCCGATAACGATCAGCGACTTGGCGCGAGCGTCGATTACGCGTCCGAGCTCGGTGAAGTCGGTGTTCTTCGATTTTCCGCCCGCGATGAGCACGATGGGGCGGTCGTACGCTTCGAGCGCCGCGATCACCGAACCCGGATTGGTCGCTTTCGAATCGTCCACGAACAGCACACCCGCCACGTCCGCGACAGGTTGCAGGCGATGCGCCATCGCGCTGAACGACTTCACCGCATCGCGCAGCGCTTCGCGGTCCACGTCCGCGGCCAGCGCGGCAAGCAGCGCCGCCATGACGTTTTGCACGTTGTGCCGGCCGGCAAGCGGGATTTCGTCCACGCGCAGCACTTCTACCGCGCGCGGATCGCCGTGAACCGGCGTATACATGATGGAATCGCCGCGCAAATACATCGTCGCGTGTTCGTGATGTCCTTCGAGCGTGAACCATAATTGGCGCGCGTGCACCCGCGTCTCGCCCGTGTGCCAATGCAATTGACGAACGCGCTCGTCATCGAGATTTCCGACGAAATAATCGTGTTCGTTCTGATTGGCGAAGATGCGGTACTTGGCTTCCGCGTACTCGTCCATCGAATAGTAGCGGTCCAGATGATCCGCCGAGATGTTGAGTATCACCGCGACGCGCGGCCGGAACGAACGGATCGACTCGAGTTGAAACGACGAGACTTCGGCGATGACCCAGTCTTGCGGCTTGGCGTCGAGCACTTCGCGAATCAGCGGATTGCCGATGTTGCCGCCGACGTGCACGGTTTTGCCGCAGGCGCGGAAGAGATGCCCGATGAGCGAAGTGGTCGTCGACTTGCCTTTCGTTCCCGTCACGGCGACGATCGGCGCTTTGCACAGGCGATACGCCACCTCGATCTCGCTGAACACCGGCACGTTCGCATCTTGCACCCGCCGCACAAGCGCACCGTTGAGCGGCACGCCCGGTGATAGCACGCTGGCCGTCAAGCCATCCAGATACTTCGCCAATTCCGATGGTGCAAGGAATTGCGCGCCGAGCGTTTCGATTTGCACGATCGCGTCCGAGAGTTCTTCGCGCGCTTTTTCATCGGTTGCATACACGGTCACGCCGCGTTCGCGCAACACCTGCGTACTCGCGATGCCGCTGCGTCCCAGACCGATGACGAGAATCGACTCGCCTTGCGTGAAGTGCGGTATGCTTGCGTGCTGTGTCATCTTAATCGGCGCTCCGGCCTAGCCTGCGCGCCCCCCACTTCGTGGGGCCCCCAAGCCGCATGGCGCCTCAATGTTTGTGCCGGCATATGCGCTCCCCGAGGGCGCCGCAACGGTACGTGTCGTTTCATCTTACAATCGCTAGTCCCAAGCCGGATAAGAGGACTGATGCGAGCCAAAACCGCGCGGTTACCGTGGTTTCGGGCCAGCCCGACAATTCGAAGTGATGATGCAGCGGGCTCATGCGAAATATCCGCTTGCCGCCCGTGCGTTTGAAGTACGTCACCTGGATGATGACCGAAAGCGCTTCGGCCACGAAGACGCCGCCGATGAGGACGAGTAGCAGCATCTCGCCGGTGAGAATCGCTACGCTCGACAGAAGTGCACCGAGCGCGAGCGATCCCGTATCGCCCATGAACATGCGCGCCGGATGCCGGTTGTACACGAGAAAGCCGAAGCACGCGCCCGTGCCCAGTAGTGCCGCGACGTTCGGGGCCGCCGAACCGTCACGCCAGGCGATGGCCGCGAGCACTACCAGCGGCGGGACGATGGTGCCCGATACGAGCCCGTCCAAGCCGTCGGTCAAGTTCACCGCGTGAATAGTTCCCGTTACCGCCAATATACCGAGCACGATCCATAGCCAGTGCGGAACCGCGAGCACGAAGCCGCTCATGTGAAAGATGACGTTCACCGGTACGGACGCCGTGCCGGATATCCACCACAAATACACGACCGCGGCGAGCGCCGTGAGTAAATACTTGGTGCGCGCGCGTAAACCCGCGTTCTTGCCACGCCGAACCGCCGTGTAGTCGTCGAAGAAGCCAATCAAACCGCATGCCGCGACGAGCAACAACGTCGCAACCATCACGCTGTCGTGCAGATACACGAGCAGCGGCAGCAGCGCGACGACGAACACGACGCCGCCCATGGTGGGCGTACCGGTTTTACTTTGATGCGTCTGCGGCGCGTCTTCGTACGCGTGCTGGCGGAATTGCAATCGCGAGAGCAGCGGCAGCGCTATCGCACCCGCGATCGACGCGAGCAAAAATCCGGCAGCCACGACGGCCAACTCGTAGCCGTAGTTCATGCGCTTGCCTCCGCGAAAAGCGGATTCGCGCCGTCCGCGCGCCATTTCAGCACCACGATCGGCGTCTGCTCGTCGCCGTTGCCGTGCGGATTGGAGAGCAGTGCCTGCTCCACGACGCGACGATTCACGCCCGATGATGCGCCCAGCACTTTCGCCTTTTCCAAATCGTTCGCGTCGACGACCGTGCACGCAATATCGATCCGATCGTAGACCGACTGGGAAAACGCGTCCGGATTTTGCGGCGCGAACACGATCGTACGTTCGAACGGCGGCAGCGTGCCCGTGTAGCCGTCTATCGCCGTGATCGCCTCGCCCATGATCTCGTAGAACATCCCGCGGCGGCCGATGACGCGCCCGACGACGTGCATCACCGAGGCGTACAGCACTTTCCACACGCCGACCTGATCGATGACGATCTGCAGCGACTCGGGCTGGTTCACCGTCGCCAGCGCACCGGCGCGCCGCGAGAGCGCATAGGCGATCTTCGACGGGCGCACGTATTCCGCGGGAACCGCTTGGCCTTGCGCGATCGCGACCGCGGTTTCGGAAATTGCTAAAACATCGCCCGCACGTGCAATGCCCGTAATTGCGCGTTCGATGAGCGCGATGAGATCGTCACCGGGACGCACCAGCGGCGTGCGAACGGGAATCGCGACGATACCAGGCGGCACTTCCGGCCGCTCGATGCGCAAGCTCCTCACCCCAGCAACTCCTGAATGATTTCCTCCATTTTATATTTGCGCGAGCCTTTGAGCAGCACCGCATCGTCCGCTCCGGCATGTTCGCGCAGCCACGCCGCAGCGCGCCCGTTGTCCGTAAACGCCACGATCCGATCGCGCGGCAAACCGCTCGCGAGCGCACCTTGCGCAATACATTCGGCAAAGTCGCCGCCGACGAGCAGCATGTCGACGCCGGTGCGCGCCGCGTGCGCGCCCACGCGTTCGTGCATCGCCGGCGCATCACTCCCAAGCTCGGCCATGCTTGCCAGTACTGCGATACGCCGCGCCGCCCGCTCGCATGCAAATGCGTCGAGCGCGGCCAGCATGCCGCTCGTGTTGGCATTATAGGCATCGTAAATGATACGCGGTTTACCCGCGAGCGCAATCGTCTGATAGCGCCCGGGCGGCAGCGTGAGTGACGGGATAACCTTCGCCAGATCGCTCGCGGGGACGCCGAGCACGAGCGCGGCAGCAAGTGAGCCGGCTAGATTTTGCCGGTTGTGTTTGCCGGGCAATCGCACGTCGACACCGAGGTGTTGTTTGTTTCCGTTCGAGATGAGCAGCGTATGTTCGTCGACGATCCACACGCCCGGAACGCGCGGCTCTCCGGTGCCAAACCATAGCGGCGGATTGGCCAGCGCCGGAGCGCGCAGCGCCGACTCGGAGTCTTCCGCGTTGAGCACCGCCTGCGCGCCTTGCGAAAAGAGCCCCCACTTCGTTCGCGCGAGCCGCTCGCGCGAACCGAAGATTTCCAGATGCGCCTCGCCGATATTGGTCAGCACGCCGATGTGCGGACGCGCGATTTGCACGAGTTCCGCAATCTCGCCTTCGTGGCGCGCGCCCATCTCGATGACGAGCACGTCGTACTGCGGTCCGCACGAGAGCAGCAGTTTGCTCACACCGATCTCGTTGTTTTCGTTGGCCGGGGATGCGAGCACGCGCTGCTCGCCATAGTGCGAGGCAAGCAACTGCGCCAGCAAATGTTTCGTCGTCGTTTTGCCGGCGCTGCCGGTAATCGCGACGACGCGGCCCGTGTAGAGTTCGCGTGCCGCGCCGGCGATGTCCATGTATGCCCGGCGCGTATCGCGCACGACAAGCGCTCCGACGCCCTCGGGCACTACCGACGCATCGTCGACAATCAGCGCCGCAGCGCCGCTTTCCATCGCTTGCCCGACAAACGTGTGCCCGTCGAACCGTTCGCCGCGCAACGCCAAAAACGTATCGCCCGGCTGCAGCGCGCGTGTGTCCGTTACCACGCGCAGTTGCTTGGGAAATGCCTGCGCGTTGTGAATGTGCGCGTTGCTGGCTCCGGCGGCGCGTTCGAGCGTGAGCGTCATCGGTGCGCGCCCTCACGCTGCAGCAGCGCTTCGCGCGCCACGGCGAGATCGTCGAACGGCAGCGTCTGCGTGCCGATGATCTGGTAATTTTCGTGGCCTTTGCCCGCGATTGCAATGACGTCGCCGGAACGAGCGTTGACGACCGCTGCATGAATCGCGGCGCGCCGGTCGATCGTTGCTTCGTGCGGCGCGTTGCCGACGCCGGGAAGTATCTCGTCGATGATCGCCTGCGGCGGTTCCGTGCGCGGATTGTCCGAGGTCACGTAAGAGAAATCCGCATAGCGTGCCGCAATACTTCCCATCTGCGGGCGCTTGCCGCGATCGCGATCGCCGCCGCAGCCGAACACGACGATCAGCCGGCCGCGCGCCGTTTCACGCAGCGTGCGCAGCAGATTTTCGAGCGCGTCCGGCGTGTGTGCGTAGTCGACGATCACGTCCACACCACCTGCGCTGACGTGATCCATGCGCCCCGCAACGCGCTCGAGCGAAGCAAGCCCTGCCGCGCTTTGCGCGTCGCTGATATCCAGATGACGCGCGATCGCAACTGCGCAAAGCGCATTGGAAATATTGAAACGGCCGGGAATACGCACTTCATAACGCTGTCCCGCGAGTTCGAAAGAACTGCCGTCGGGCCGCACGTCGATTGCGCTCGGCCGCAGATCCGCCGGCGCGTCCACCGCGTACGTCAGCACGCGTTTGCGCGAGCGCAATTCGCGCGCCCAGCGTTCGCCGCATTCGTCCTGCGCGTTGAACACGCAGCGCGGCGCCATGTCGAACAGCCGGCGCTTGGCTGAGGCGTACGCATCGAACGTCTTGTGAAAGTCGAGGTGATCGCGTGTGACGTTCGTAAGCGCGCCGACCGCAAACCGCACGTCGGAAACGCGCTGCAGCGCGAGCGCGTGCGAACTGACTTCCATCGCAACGGCCTTTGCGCCGAGATCCCGCATATGCGCGAGCAGTTCGTGCAACTGCGCGGCCAGCGGCGTGGTATTGGCGAGCGGCCATTCCGCCGCACCAAAGCGCGCGCCGATCGTGCCAATCGTTCCGGCCGGCATGCCGCCCGCGTTGAAAATGGCCGCCGCCATTTGCGCCGTCGTCGTCTTGCCGTTCGTACCGGTAATGCCCGCGACGCACAGATCGCGCGAGGGCGAAGCGTAAAACACGTCGGCGAGTTGCGAGAGCGCGCGTGCCGAATCCGGCACGACGACAAGGGTTACTTCCTGCGCTTCACCCGTCATGCCGAGCGTGTCGAGCGACTCCGAAACCACGACCTCGCAACCGCGCGCGACTGCATCGCCGATGAAGCGATGGCCGTCGGTGTGTTCGCCGCGCAGCGCAACGAACAACGATCCCGCACGCGCTTCGCGCGAGTCGATCGTCATCGCCGTAATCTGTTTATTTCTCCGACCGATGACGCGCGTGTTTTGCGCGAGCGCTCGCAGCAGTTGCTCCAGCGAAACGCCCGCCTTCGGCTCCATGACGATCACTGATTCTCCGCGAGCTTCGAGCGGACCAAGCGCGCCTTGCCGGTTTGCGGCTTCGGCGTGGGAACGGCCGGAAAAACGCCCGCGTGCAGCATGGCGGCCTTGGCGATCTCGTCGAAGGCCGGAGCCGCGACGACGGAACCGTAAATCGCGCCCTCCGGGCGCTCGACTTTGACGTAGATGACGTAGCGCGGATGCTCGTACGGCACCATGCCGATGAACGACGCGACGTACGCGCCGGGCTCGTAGACGCCGTCCTTCACCATCTGAGCGGTGCCCGTTTTGCCGGCGGTCGTGTATCCCGCAATTTGCGCGGCCGGATTGCCGGTTCCGTGCGTAACGACGGCGCGTAGAAACGCGCGCAGTTGCGCGGCGGTCGTTTTCGAAAAAGCGCGATGCTCGATTTCGGTCGGATAGGTATAGATCGGGTTGCCCTGCGCATCCAGAATCGAGCGAACGATGCGCGGGCGCAGCAGCAGGCCGCCGTTGGCAATGGCGCAATAAAAGCGCGCCATCGCAATGGGCGTCACCGAAACGCCTTGCCCGAACGACATGGTCGCAAGCGAACTGCCGCTCCATTCATCCGGCGGCGGAACGATGCCGGGATTTTCGCCGGCCAAACCAATCTGCGTCGGCTCGCCGAAGCCGGCGCGCTGCTCCATCGCGTAGAAATCGTGCCCGCCCACATGCAGCGCGACTTCCGCGGCACCGACGTTCAGCGAGTCCGCGATAATGGTTTCCAGCGTGTCGCCGCTCGGGTCGGGCGTGAGGCCGTCGACCGCATTGTAGATGCGCCGCCCGCCAACCTCGAGCGGTCCTGCCGACGGAAAGCGCTGCGAAAGCGTGGCCTTGTGATACTCCAGTGCCGCCGCCGCAGTGACGAGCTTGAACGTCGAGCCTGGTTCGTACGCGTCTTGCACGGCGCGGTCGCGATAATCGTCCGCCGGATACTTCCAATAGTTGTTCGGATCGAAGCGCGGGAAGTTTGCCATTGCCAGCACTTCGCCGGTTTCGGGATTCATGACGATCGCCGTACCGCTGGCGGCATGATACGTCTTCACTTGCTTTTCGAGCGCGTGTTCTGTGACGAACTGCAGGTACGAATCCAGCGTGAGTTCGAGCGAGAGTCCCGGCTTTGCGGGACGTACGACTTTCTCGTGTCCGAACGGAATCGGGCGCCCGAATTCGTCCGCTTCGATCGTCACTTTGCCCGACGTGCCTTTTAGCAGATCGTCGAACGTGTATTCCAGACCGTCGAGCCCGTTTTCATCGATGCCGACAAAGCCCAAGATCGTCGACGCGGTCTGGCCGGCAACGTCGACGCGGCGTCCGGTGTCCTCTTCGATGAGGGAAATCCCCGGCAGATCGAGCGCCGTGACTTTGTCGGCTTCATCGTGCGGAATCTTGCGCGCGATCCACACGAACTGCAGATGGCGATCGTGCATGAGATCGGCGGTCGCTTTGTCGATTTTCCCGACGATGGGCTGCAACTGCTCAATCGTCTTGTCCGGATCGCCCAAATCGTGCGGAACGGCATAGACGCTCTCGGAGGGAAGCGAGCGCACCAGCACGTTGCCGTCGCGATCCAAAATGCTGCCGCGGCGTGCGAACACTTCGACGGTGTCGCTGCGCTGCGCCAGCGCTTGCTTTGCATAGACCGGGCCTTTGACGAGCTGCACGTCCACGAGCCGCCACGTCAAATACAACGACACGACCAGCAGCCCGTAAAACAGCAGTTTCGCACGCCGGGGTCCGACGCGCGAGAAGGTCCGCTTGTGCATTCCTTAGATCAGCGGTCCTGTTTCGCGCCGAAAAGGCCGGCCAAACCGGCAAAGAAAGCCAGACGTGACGGTGCTTGCCGGTGCACGGGCTGCGGCAGCAAGACCATCGCGAACTGTGTCGGATCTTGCATGTGCAGCGATGCGGCGACGCGCGCGAGCCGGTCGTCCGATTTGAGCGCGGCCAGCCGATCGTCCAATCGCGCCGTTTCCGCTTGCAGCGTGGTGCGCTCGTGCTCCGCCTTGGCGACCGCGTAATTCAAACTGGTCAAGCGCGCGGTCAGCATGACGTACAGCATTACGCCGCAGAGCGTGACCGCCAGGCACGCGCAAAACTGCAGCAGCGATGAATACCGCGCGCGCGCCTTACGTGAAACGCGCTGCTGCGTCGCCTGGCGCGCCGTGCGCACGTGCATTCGTTGCGGTGAAACCATTTAACTGGCCTTCCGTTGAGCGGCGCGCAGTTTCGCGCTGCGCGCACGGGGATTCCGTTCCATTTCGGCCTCGCCGGGGAGCACCGGTTTGCGCGTGATCGCTTCCAGCCGTTCATCGTCGCGGAACTTGTGCTTGACGATGCGATCTTCGAGCGAATGAAAACTGATGACGACGACGCGCCCGGCACCGCGCAGCCGGTCCACCGCCATATCGAGACTGTCGCGCAGCGCGTCGAGCTCGTCGTTTACGGCGATGCGCAGCGCTTGAAAGACGCGCGTGGCGGGATGAATGCGCTCGCGCTGCCCCGGGCGGTGCAGCAGGCCGCTGACCATCTGCGCGAATTCCACCGTCGTCTTCGGCAGCGTTCCTGTTTGCCGCCGCTGCACGATGACGCGCGCGATTCTGCGCGCCGCGCGTTCCTGACCATAATTAAAGAAGATGTCTGCGAGTTCACGTTCGCTGGACGACATGAGAATGTCGTACGCGCTCGCGCCGGCGTTCGGGTTCATCCGCATGTCGAGCGGGGCGGATTCGCGGAACGAAAAACCGCGAGACGCTTCATCAAATTGCATCGACGAAACCCCCAAATCGTAGAGCACGCCGTCCACCTGCTCTATCTGCAGATGGTCCAGCGCCGCGCAAAGCTCGCGAAAGTTTGACGGAACGAACGTGAATCGAGAATCGGTAATCGCCGCCGCGCGCGGAGCAGCAGCCGGATCGGCATCGAACGAAATGAGCCGGCCGCTCTGCAAGCGCTGCAAAATCCCCTGGCTGTGGCCGCCCGCCCCAAACGTCGCATCGACGTAGATCCCATCCGGGCGGATCGCCAAATACGTCAGTGCCGGTTCGTAGAGCACCGGGATATGCTGGTCCATCTATCCACTCCGGCATCAGTAGAGTCCCAAATCGGCCATAAAGTCGCCGACCTCGCCTTCCGGGGCCGCGTGTGCGGCATGCCGGTCCTTGGCCCAGATCTCCACGCGCGTGAACGAGCCGATCGACACGACGTCGCGATCGATGCCCGCATATGCCCGCAGAGCGCCGGGAATGAGCAGCCGGCCCTGCGCGTCGCACGCGACCTCATCCGTGTGGGCGAAGAGATGACGGACGAACCGGCGATAGTGGTCGTCCTTGCGCGGAGCCGCCTGGAGCCGTTCGCAGAACTCTGCCCAGGTAGCCTCCGGGTAGAGCGCCAGGCAATGGTCGGGCGGGGCGATGGTTAGAATGAAGCCGGTGCCGAGCCGCTCGCGGAAACGCGCGGGCACGATGAGGCGACCCTTCTCGTCAAGGGCGTGCTCAACGTAGCCTGTAAAGCGCGGCAGGTCCGCGTGCAACCTTCCCTCCCTCGGTCACCACTTAGCACCACTTTGCACCACTATACCCCCGTAGGGGCGTGCACGCAAGGGACAGCGACGACTGCGGTTTCCTTCAAAGGTGCTGCACTTGACATATATACCCTGTGCATATATGCTACATGCAGATATGCTGCCTGACACTTCCTGCCCCGAACGCTTCGACTGCCTGGTTTTCGTGGGCCGCTTTCAGCCGTTTCATTTAGGTCACGCAAAAGTCGTCAGGCGCGCCCTGGATCTCTCCGATTACGTCTTGATCCTCGTGGGATCGGCAAACAGCGCGCGCAGCGCCCGCAATCCGTTCACGTTCGAGGAGCGGCATCGCATGATTATCGACGCAGTGGTTGCGGACTGCGATAACCATATTCCGGTGCGCGGCGTTGCTCCGTCATCGCGCGTCATCGTGAAGCCGCTCGACGACCAGCTGTACAACGATGCGGCATGGATCGAACAGGTGCAGCGCAGCGTTATGCAGACGCTGGAAAGCGATCTCCCTATTCTCGGCCGCGACGCGCGAGTGGGCATTATCGGCTTTTCCAAAGATCGCTCGTGCTACTATCTGAAAATTTTTCCGGATTTTCCATCTATCAATGTCGAGCCGTATCCGGACCGCATCGATAACCCGCTTGAAGACGATGCGCAGCATCACCCGCTTTCGGCGACGCGGATTCGCGAACGCATTTACGACCATGCGCTGTACGGAGGCGATGATTCGACACCCCTTCACGAACTGGCCGGTGCAATGCCGCCGGCGGTACGCGCGCACCTGGAGAGGATTTGGCGCACCGCGCCGTTCCAAGCGGTGCTCGATGACGTGCGGCATGTGCGAGAGTATAAAGCTGCGTGGGCGAATACACCGTTCCCGCCGACGTTTACCACCGTCGATGCCGTCGTCTTGAACGCCGGCCGCGTGCTGATGGTGCGACGCGGGGGATCTCCGGGCAAAAATCAGCTCGCGCTTCCCGGCGGGTTTCTCCAACAAGACGAAACGCTGCTGGACGCGTGCATCCGCGAGCTCATCGAAGAAACGCGCCTTCAATTGGGCGTCGAACGCTTGCGCGCAGCGTTGGCGTCGACGCACGCCACCACGTTCGACGATCCGTTTCGCTCGGATCGCGGCCGGACGATCACCCACGTTTTCCGCTTCAATTTCAATGAGATCGAGCCACCCGAAGTCACGGGCGGCGACGATGCGGCGGACGCGCTGTGGGTACCGCTCGCCGATTTGCGCGCCGAACACACTTTCGAAGAC
>JBKPMZ010000333.1:0-14976 GCA_046732415.1 Vulcanimicrobiota bacterium | reverse complement strand
GTGACCGGCGGGGCGGCGGGCACCGGCAGGGGCGCGGCGTGTACCGGTCCCGAGTGACCGTGTGATGCGAACAGCGCGATAATCGGCAGCAGCAACAGCGGCCACGCGCGGAAGTGGTGCGTCGGCGCAGGGCCCGTGGACATCGACAACTTCGTGTACGGCGCAAGCGTCGGTGCGGGTGCCGGCGTCGGAGGCGGCACGACAACCGGAGCCGCGGACGGTGTTGGCGCGGGCGTTGCAACCGCGATATGCATTGGCGCGACGCGCGCCAAACGTGGCGCGGGCTTGCGCAGGAGCGAAAGATTGCCGCATTTGTTCGGGATGAACAGCGCGAGAATGCGATCGCCTTCGCGAAGATCGACTTCCCAGCCCATCGTTTGCGCCGGAATGACGACGTCGTGCAGGACGTGCACGCGGCCGGCGCTGCGCCACGACATTGCGTCGAGACGGCGCGGAATGACGACGTACGTGAGTTGCCGCTGCGCGATTCGCTGCTCGAATTGCGTGAACTCCGATGGTGTGAGACCCAGCCCTTCACCCGCCGCTTCAAAGACCGCATGCTGTTTGCGCACGTCGTTCTGGAGTTGTTTGGTCGATGCGACGCGACCAATAAGCGGTGCTGTGCCGAGTTCGGCGATCACGTGCGTTTGCGCAACCGCCGGTAGCGGAAGCGTGGTGCAGAGTAGTAGAGCCAGGAGTCGTCGCTTCATATCGCCGCGAGCTTACCCCCGCGCGAAAGATGCGGAATAGGGCCGCCGGGCAATGCGGCAGGGACTTTAGCTGTGCTGCTCTTCCATAATTGCTGCGACTTCCTTATCCATCGCGCGCGGGGAGCGGTTCAACGCCTCAATCACGCGCTGACGGTCATCCGGCGTACGGTTTTGACTATACTTCGCTGCGCCGTCAATGCGATCCACAATGATGCGAATGCCAACAATAGCTTGCTGCATGCGCGCGATGTACTCCGCATCCGCGTCTTCGATTCGCCACGCCGGATCGAGCTGCATAGCGGTGCGTTCCAAAATCTCCCGCGTTTCACCGGCGTTTGCGACGTGCGCCGTTCCGGTGCAGTGAACGGCGGAATAATCCCACGTCGGTACGTCCTGCTTCGGCTGCGCGTACCAACTCGCGGAAACCAGCGCATGCGCGCCCTGAAAGATCGCCAGCGCCTTCGCGCCGTCAATCGTTTGCCATTGCGGATTGGCTTTGGCGACATGCAGCCCGAGTACGAGTTGCGGCTCGCGCTGCAGAACGATGATCGGCGCGTGCGTCGCCACCGGAATGCCGGAATCGACCGACACGACGATGCCGAACGGCTCGCGCTCCATAAACGTTACCAGCGCATCGCGGTCGCTCACCGCAAAGTGCTTGGGAACGTACATGCGTTCTTACTGATGATCCATCGTGAGATGGTCGAGCGCGTCGTCGAAATAAAACGTCGCATCGAGCATGTTTGACGCGACGGCGAGTTTGTGCAGCACGCGATCGCCGCGATTCACCACGCCGCCGTACGAGAACTGCACGCCGCGCGGACCGTTCGGGCTGCCGCCCGGACGTTGCGCCAGCATGTCGAGGACGCGCTCGCGCAAAGCCGCGGGAAGCACGCGTTCCAAATCGTCGTGCGGAATCCGCACGACGGGCGGTTCGCTCACGTGCTCCTCAGGGGGCAGCGACTGATTACAGAAATCGAGGATCAGGCGCCACGCTTGCGCCACGATAGCGCCGGTGCGAAACCCGCCGCGCCACACGCGTTTGGATTCCAGCATGCCTTCCTGCACCCACACGCTCTCGCCGCGGAATTCGATGCGCTCGCCGAGTACCTCAGCCGCGAACGCCGTTTCGCCCCATGGAAGCGGCTGCAGCGACATCAAACCGATGCCCGCCGGCGAAATGTCGACGCCGATGATGGGCTGCCAGTCGTCGGCGCCGCGCAGCCAGGCCCGAAACGGACCACGCCGCCTGGGGTACAGGCGGCGGTTGGGAAGCTGATCGGCAAACCACGTTTGTAAGGCGCTCAACACCTTAGAAGCAGTATCGGCACATTCGCTCGCGAGGCTTATTGTGCTCGCTGCAACGCCTTGGGCGAAGGAATCTTAATGCGGTCCGCGAGGCGCAGCAGTGCCAGCACCTTCACGCTCCACCACGTCGGATCGAATTCGAACCACCGCAAGCCATGGCGTGCGGAGTACGGAAACGCATGGTGATTGTTGTGCCAACCTTCGCCCCAAGAGATGAGCGCAACCCACCAGCAGTTCGTGGAGAGATCGCCCGTGCGATAGCTGCGATAGCCAAGCGAATGCGCGGCGCTATTGACCAGCCACGTCGCGTGATAGCTGATCACGAGCCGCACGAAGATGCCCCAAATCACCCACGTCCATCCGCCGACCGCGAAGAGCGCGGCGGCCAGTGCGAACTGGAGCGGCCCATGCATTACCTGCAGCGCGCGGTAAAAGCGGCTCGCGTACAGATCCGGCGCAAACCTGCGCAACTCTTCGTCGCCCGGCATTGCGGTATTGGGCTCGTACAACCAGCGGATGTGCGCCCAGCGGAATCCGATATTTCGCCCGTGCGGATCGCCGTCGCGATCGGAGTTGGCGTGATGTTTGCGGTGCGTGGCGACCCAGCGAATCGGATCGCCTTGGAGCGCCAGCGCACCAAAAACGGCAAGCACGTACTCGAGCGGTTTTCGCAAGCGCAGGCCGCGGTGGGTCAGCGTGCGATGATAACACAGGGTGATGCCGAGACCGCCGGTGATCCATAACAGCGCCGCGGCGACGACCGGCCCGCTCCAATGAAAGAGCGCCGGCACGAACGCCGCAAGAGCGCCTGCGTGAATCGCGCCCAAGCCGATCCGGTTCGCCCATTCGCGAGTACGCTCGCTCATGCGCTTCTTACCGATAGCTGGGACGCGATGAGAAGCAGTCGCGGCAGTACACGGGTTTGTCGCCGCGGGGCTGAAACGGAACTTCCGCTACGCCGCCACACTGGCTGCACGTGGCTTTGAACATTTCCCGGCGTGCTCCGCCGCCGCCGCCGCGTCCACCGCCGCCGGACGCTTTGCGCGCAGCGCGGCAATCGGTGCAGCGATTCGGTTTGTTCGTGAAACCTTTGCTGGCAAAAAATTCTTGTTCGCCCGCGGTGAACGGAAAGGTGCGTCCGCAATCGACGCAAGTGAGATTTTCATCGGTATACATGATCTACGAGGTCCTATGATTTTCTGCAGCTTAGCTGCGGCGTGCTTCTCCGGCGCGATAACGGTATACGATGCGGCCCTTCGTCAAATCGTATGGCGAGAGTTCCACGTCGACACGGTCGCCGGGAAGAATTTTGATGTGATGACGGCGCAAGCGGCCGGCGATGTGCGCGAGGATGACGTGCCCGTTGTCGAGTTCGACGGAAAACGTGGTGCTCGGAAAAACTTGTTTGATGCTGCCGTAGACTTCCAGCGGCGCCTCTTTGGTGTCCTCGGGCGGTGCCGCTTTGGAAGCACGGGGATTCATATTGCGTCGGTTGCGAGTAGCGATAACGGTGTCTCCTTTCGTCGTATCAGCGGCGGCGTCTGGCGGTAAACGTTCGCCGGACCGGCTTGGGTTCGGCCTTGAGCGTGTTGGACAGCGCGGCGTCCACGAACGGGTGTTCCGCCCGCTCCACGCGTTTACCCATGGATCGCTCGATTTGCGCGAACAGTTCGGTCTCGTCGTGCGAAACGAACGTTATGGCATCGCCGGTTTTTTGCGCCCGCGCCGTGCGCCCGATACGGTGGATGTAATCCGCCGGTTCCGCGGGGACGTCGAAGTTGATGACGTGGCCGAGATCCAGAATGTCCAGGCCGCGCGCCGCCACGTCGGTCGCCACGAGCACACGGTACTTGCCCTTTTTGAAGGCTTCCAGCGCACGCGTGCGCTGCGCTTGTGAACGGTCGCCGTGAATGCGCTCGGCTTTCACGTTGTGTTTGGCAAGCATCCCCGCCAAGCGTTCCGCACGTGCCTTCGTTCGCGTGAACACGATGGCGTTGAAGATCCCCTCGCCCCTGAGCAGATCGACGAGCAGGTCGGTCTTTCGGTGCTGCTCTACGGCATAGACGGACTGCGACACCGTTTCGACCGGAGCGGCGGACGGCGCCAAATTCACCCGCACGGGGTCGTTCAGCAGTTCGCTCGCGAGCCCGGCGGCGTTTCCGGCGAGCGTCGCCGTAAAGAACAGCGTTTGCTGGCGCTTCGGCAGTTTGCCGATGATGCGCTTGACCGCGGGCAAAAAGCCCATATCCAGCATGCGGTCCGCCTCGTCGAGCACGAGAATGCTCACGTCGTTCAAACGCGCTTCGCCTTGCTGCATGAGATCGATGAGCCGTCCCGGGGTTGCGACGATGATCTCCGTACCGCGCTTAAAGGCTTGGATTTGCGGTCCGAAGCCCGCTCCGCCGTACACGGGCGCGACACGGATGTTCGTGTATTTCGCGAGGTGCCGCATCGTCATGGTGATCTGCTGCGCCAGTTCGCGCGTCGGCGCCAGAATCAGCGCGCTGGTGCGCTCGGCGGGTGCCCCGAAGAGCGCCTGGAGCAGGGGCAGTCCAAAAGCGGCGGACTTTCCGCTGCCGGTGGGTGCGGTCGCGAGGATGTCCCGGCCTGCCAGAGCAGGCGGAATCGCCATCCGCTGGATGGGCGTGGCTTCCTTATACTGGAGGTCTTCGATGCCGCGCAGCAGCGCGGCGTCCAGCGCTAAATCGTTAAAGCTGTAGATACGAACCAATCTTTCGGCGGCGCAATTTATCGACCACTCGAAAGATCGCGCTGGGTGAAACTGGGCAGGAGTGTCTCACACTTTCCTGCGCCATGCAAGGACTAAGACCCCTAAGGGCGGCCCATGGTTGCGTGCTTGGGGCGGCTAGACGCCTTCTAGACGCCGCTCGCGCTACGCTGTCCGGCATGAAGCATTTGGTATACGTCGCCTGCGCAGCCGCGTTGCTGCTGGCCGGTTGCGGTGGCGGCACAAACAACAACAACACGGTTCCGCCTCAGCAGACAGGGCCATTGACTTTCTACGCTCAGGCCGGCGGACAAGCCGACAACCAGGCCGTTCAGGCCCTGCAATTCTATCCCGCCAGCATCACCATCGACGAAGGTGACTCCGTCACGTGGTCCTACCCGGCAGGCGAACCGCATACCGTTACGTTTCTCGGCCCCAAATCAGCCCCGCCGCCCCCAAATGACCCCAGCGTTCCGGCTCCCGCCGGCGGCTCCACGTACGACGGATCGACGTACACGAGCTCGGGATTCATGCTTTTGGGCGGCACGTACACGCTCAAGTTCACCAAGGCGGGCACGTACACGTATTACTGCCTGATTCACGGTGAAATGGTCGGCAAGGTCGTCGTACAGCCCAAAGGAACGGCGTATCCGCAGACCGTCGGGCAGATCGTCACCGCGGCGGCCCCGTTGCTCGCGTCGGACATAGCCGCCGGAGAGAGCGCCGTCGGAAAATTCCCGTACACCGCGGGCGGAACGCATCTGGCCGCAGGCATCTCGGAGAATCTCGGCGCGCAGCCGCTCACCAATGCAAGCGTCGTGCGTTTCCTGGACGGAGACAAGCTGTCCGACACGAGCGTGACGATACCGGTCGGCACCACGCTCACCTGGACAAACTTGGACAGCAATCTGCCCCATACCGTAACGTTGGGAATCGTCGGCCAAGACTTCCCGGAGATGGATCCGTTCTCTCCGCCGTCGGGTGGCAACACGTACGACGGAACGACCGTGGTCAATTCCGGTCCGCTGTTCGGCGGTCAGAGTTTTAGCCTGACGTTCACAAAAGCCGGAACATACGAAGTTCACTGTTTGTTCCATGACGATACCGAAAACATGGTCGGCACTGTAGTCGTGCAGTAGCAACGCGCAGGCGGTCCCCTCACTCATGCGCGAACCATCGCTGCATGGGTGAGGGGCTTCGCATCTACCTCTTCGGAGAACCTCATTTCGAGCACCGCGGCAGCGCGCACGCATTCTCGGCACCGCCGAAAACATTGCCGCTGCTTGCGTATCTTCTGCTGCACCGCAGCGCTCCGTCCGCGCGCGAAACGATCGCCGCGGCGTTGTGGCCGGAAAGCGATCACGCCGAATCGCTCGCAAATCTGCGGCGCCACCTGCACTATCTGAACAAAGCGCTGCCGCCGCCGCACACGGATACGCCGTGGGTTGTGTCCGGCGCGCGCACCGTAAGTTGGAACGCCGCCTCGCCGTACTGGCTGGACGTGGAAACATTCGAAACGGAAAGCCAGGATCAACGCTATCGCGCGCACGCGGTGCGGTTGTACGGCGGCGACGTGTACGAGCGCTGCGCGGACGACTGGATCTTCTACGAACGCGAGCGGCTGCGCAGCGTGCAGATGTCGAATCTCGCGCTGCTAACCGCGGATGCCCGCGAGCGCAAAGCGTACCTGCAGGCGCTCCAGTACGCGCAGCTCATGCTCGCGCTCGATCCGTGGCGCGAAGACGCGCTTCGTTCCGTCATCGAAATTCGCGGTTTGCTCGGCGATCATTCCGGCGCACTTGCGGAATACGAACGCTTCGCAGAGCGTCTCAAAGACGAGTTGGGAGTTGCGCCCAGTGAGGAAACGGAACGGCTCTACGCACGTTTACGCCGTGCGGGCGAGGGCACGCAGCACGAGCCCGCGGCAAGCGACGAGACGACGCTGCTCGTCGGCCGCCGCAACGAACTCGCTATGCTCTCGGAGGAATGGCATCGCGCGCGCCAAGGACGCACGCGTCTGCTGCTCGTCGGCGGTGAAGCCGGCATCGGCAAAAGCACGCTCGTCGAGGCGCTGGCGAGCGTTGCGCGCAATGAAGGTGCGGCGGTGCTGCGCGGCGCCGCGGCTGCCAACGCGCCGTATCAGGCGTTCGTCGAAATTCTTCGCGTGCTCGGCGGGCTGCCGCTGCACGAAATCGCCGAACGCCAACAGCCGGGCTCGGGCGACGAGCGCCTCCAATTTTTCGAAACGATTGCACGTTTGCTCGAAGGCGCGGCCGCGCAGCCAACGCTGGTCGTCATCGAGGACTTGCACCTTGCAGGCGCGGCGACGATCGATCTGCTGCGCTATTTAATTACGCGCCTGCGCGAGGCGCCCGTGCTGTTCGCTGCAACGTATCGCGAATACGAAGTTGGCCGCGCGCATCCGCTGCGCGCAATGCGGCGGCAACTCGCACAAAGCGGGCAACTGGCGCACTTGGCCGTCACGCCGCTCGACCGGGAAAGCGCGCGTGAGCTACTGCGCTCGCGCGCGCGCCGTCCGCTCGGCGAAGACGTGATGCAGCGCATCTACGAAGCCGCCGACGGCAATCCGCTGTTCATGATCGAAACGCTGCACCAGTTCGCGCAAAACGACGTGGACGCAGTGCCCGTTTCCGTGGCGACGATCGTTGCGCAGCGCTTGTCTTCGCTTGAGCCGCAAGCACGCGCGATTGCCGAGGCCGCCGCCGTCGCGGGTCGACCCTGCACCGCGGAGTTGGCCGCGCAAATCACCGGTCTGCGCGAAGGCGAAGCGCTTCGCGCGTTCGACGATCTGCTCGACCACCACATCGTTCGCGAGGGTATCGGCGGCGAATCCGGGGAGTTCGCGTTCGTGCACGATCTCGTGCGCCAGTCGGTGTACGAACAGATTCCCAAAGACGCATTGCGCCGCCGGCACGCGCGTTTGGGTCTGGTGCTCGCGGATTTGTACGAAGCGGACATTGCCGAACATGCCGGCATCATCGCGCATCACCTGGAACTCGGCGGTTTACCGGAAGAAGCCGCCGCAATGCACGTCGCGGCCGCGGAAAACGCGCTCGGCGTGTACGCATTGGAAGAAGCGCACTACTGCGCATCCAAAGCGCGCGAACTTTCGGAGCAGCCGCAGATACAGGCGCGCGCGCTGCTGGCCATGGACGCCGTCGCGCGATCGCGCGGCACGCCGGAGGAACGCGCGCAGATCTTGCGCGCCCTCGAACAGTACGAGTCGGTGTTTTCGATGCAAACCCGCGCGGAGTTTTTGATGCGGCGCGCGGAAGTGTTGACGGCGGTGAGCAGCCCGCAAGCCCCGCACGCGCTCGACGCGCTGCGGGCGCTGGCGGATCGCGACGCGAGTTTGCGTCCACACTACCTGTTGATCAGCGGGGGATATCTGCAGCAGCGCGGCGAGCACGAGCGCGCGTTCGCTGAACTCAAAGACGCGCAGCGTCTCTTTCAAGAGCGCGGCGACGTGCAAGGCGCGCTCGCAAGTTACACGTCGTGGCTGGACGCGTCGATCAGCCGCGGCGTGCTCACGCCCAGGATGATCGACGAGATCGGCGAGATCGACGAACGCGACGGCGACCCCCGCACGGCGGCGCTTCTCGCGTTTGCGCGCGGGCGCGCGCTATTCAATTACAATCCAACGGCGGCATATGCGGCGGGCGAGCAGATGCTCGCGTCCGCGCGGGTAGCCGAGGATCGCTGGCTGGAAGCACTCGCGCACCGCACCATGGGCTGCAGCGCGGCGCACCTCAATCGCTTTTCTACGGCCGACGGACACTTGCGGCGCGCGGCGGATTTGATTCTGGCATCCGGACAGCCGTTTCACGTGGCGTCGGTGCGCTATCACCAAATGCAGCTCGCAAACCGTGCGGCGTGGATGGACGGCGCCAGCGCGTTTGCAACCGACCTGCTGGCGGCAGCACGCGCGTGCGGCTCCATAGACATGGAAGTCCGCTGTCTTTCAAACTTGGCGGAAGCCGAGATCGCCGCGGGTGAATTGGAGATGGCGCACGAGCGCATGGCACCGCTGCACGAGCGGGCGCATCGCTATGGTCTCGGCGGAGTACTGCCGGCGATCGCAACAGTGCTCGGGGGCTTGCAGGTTCGGTTCGAGAGTCCGGAGCGCGGCATCAACACGCTGCTCGCCGCGCGCGAAATGTCGCGACGCTTCGACGTCGGCTGCGCGCACTATCTACCGCTGCTCGGTTTGGCGTATCTGTGCGCCGGCGATACGTCCAACGCGCAGGCATGCGCCGGCGAACTGCGCGGCTGCTTGAGCGAAATCCGCGGCGGCTACTTTATTCCGCAATCGTATTTATGGAGCAGCGCGCAGTTGTTCCATTTCGTCGGCGAACGCGAGCACGCGGCGATTTTCGCGCAGGCAGCCTACGAACGCTATACGGAGATGCTGGCGACGTTCGAGGCCGGGCCGATGCGCGATGCGTTTCTGGCGTACCGCTTCAACCGAGCCATCGTCGCGCTGCACGAGCACGATGCATGGGCGCCCGATCCGCTGCACTCATGGTTCGCCTGCTGGGATGTCCGCGATATGGGCGCAGACGATCACCCACGCGCCGTTCGCGCGCCGGGCAACGAACAGCGAAAGGCCCGTTCGCACCGGTAGATACGGCACGCGCTCGAGCATATGTCCGGTCATGCTCCAGATACCGTAAATCAGCGCGCTGGTGCGGGACAGCATACGAATCTTGGCAATCTGCACGCGCAGATTGCTGTGCGCGAGCGCTCCGCGGAAGAGCCGGTTATGCTCGGCGACGATCGCGGAGCGCCCATGCCACATCGAACCGGAGGGGTCGATAAAATCGGCGTCCTCGTCGAACATCGAGCGCAGCGCGCCGATATCGCGCTCATTCCAAGCGTGAGTAAAGCGCTCGGTAAGAGCATCGAGCGCGCTTCGAACGGTGCTCATGCGTCAATGGTACGCGCCGGGCGTCTAGGAGGCGTCTAGCGCGCCGCGGTGCCGCAAGATAGGCACCTCAGCCTAGCGGCAAGGCCCCGGATGCCGCTTCGCGTACCATTCGCGCATGATTGTTCGCATCACCGCCGCCCTGCTCGCGGCATCGCTCGCCGCCATGCTGCCCTCGCGCGCCGCCGATACCGCCATCCGTGGGTTCACGCCGCGGCAACTCGCCGCGGAGCACGGCTACGAACGCGTGGTCAACGCCTCGCCGAATGCCGCACAAGCGATGCGCGATGAAATGGGCTTGGCTTCGTACGTGCACCGCATGGGCTTGCCGGGCGATAAACGATCCGCGCTGTATTTTCGCGATCAACTTGCGAAAGCCGGCTGGGATGCGAAACTCGTCGAGTACGACGTCGCGGTCGCGTATCCGACGGTAGAAACACTGTCGCTCACGGCACCCAAAGCGCTAACGCTCGATTTGTACGAACCCGCGGTTCCCGGCGATCCGTACTCGCGTAACCATGCGGCGATTGCCAAGCCGTACTCGGCATACAGCGTCGACGGCGACGTCACCGGCCCGATCGTGTACGCAAATCACGGCAAGCCCGAGGATTACAAGCAACTGGCTTCGATGGGTGTATCGGTGCGCGGCGCGATCGTTCTTGCGCGCGTCGGCGGCGGCGGCAGCCTCACCGGCAAAGCGTACGAAGCGGCAAAGCACGGTGCGCGCGCGGTGTTGCTGTTCTCCGATCCCATGACGGGCGGCTATTGGAACGGCGACGTGTATCCGAAGGGCCCGTATCGCCCGCTGGGCGGTGCGATGCGCAACACACTCACGCTGCTCGACGATCCGGGCGATCCGACGGCAATCGGCGTTCCGGTTCCGGGCGCAAAACACAGACCGTTTTCGGCGATCAAAGTTCCGCCGATTCCGGAGACGCCGGTGACCGGCCTTGTCGCGCGGCAGTTGCTTGCCGCGATGAACGGTCCCACGGTTCCGTCCGAGTGGCATCCGGGTTTTGCGATGGCCGTGCACACCGGCGGAACGGCGCGCGCACACTTCACGATCAAATACAAGCGGTTCATCGGTCCGATTTGGGACGTGATTGCGACCATGCCCGGTGTGGACACGCGGCAAATGGTCGTCGTCGGCGGACATCGCGATGCGTGGACGTACGGCGCGGTCGATCCGATCAGCGGCAGCGTCGACATGCTGCAGCTCGGACGCGCGTTCGGAAAACTCAAAGCGCAAGGCTGGAAACCGCAGCGAACGATCGTCATCGCGTCGTGGGACGGCGAAGAAACGAATCTGTTCGGCAGCGAGAGCTGGGTCGAGCAGCACGCAGCGCAGTTACGGAGTGGTTTGGTCGCGTACGTCAATACCGACGAAGTCGCGTTCGGCCCGCGTTTCGGCGCATACAGCACGCCCGACATCGCCGGCATGTTGCGCGACACCGCTTCCGCGGCAATCGCTCCGAACGGCAAACTGCTTTCCGAATATTGGAAAGCCGCCGATCCGAAGATGGAAGTCGGCCCGATGGGCGGCGGCAGCGATCACGAACCGTTCGTGTACCACGAGGGTTTGCCGGGCGCCGGGGCGGGTTACGGCGGCCCGTTCGGAACGTATCACTCGGCATACGACGATCCGGCATCGCTGAAATTGCTCGATCCCGGCATGCGCGAAGCCGATGCGGCGGCGCGCTATACCGGCCTGGTGGTGCTGCGCCTGGCGGATGCAACGTATCCCGATCTGCGCCTAGCCGATCTCGCCAAGGCAATCACGGTGCGCGTGGCCGACGCAAAGTCGAGCACACTTACGCCGGATGCACAGGTATTTGCCGCGGCGGCGGCAGCGCTCGATGCGGACGCCGATGCAGCCATCGCTTCCGGCGATAACGCTCGCGCGCAAGCCGACCAACTGCGTTTGCGCGCCGCGGAAGCGGCGTTCTACAACGCCAACGCTTCGACGTGGAACCGTTCGCTGCTGTACGGCACCGGAAAAGAACCGATACTGCCTGACCTGGAGAAATCGGCGGCTGCAATCGACGCGGCGCTAAAAGCGGCAACCGCGGCAGCGTCGTTGCCCGGCGGATCGAAATAATGCGTCACCTTGCCGTGCTGACATTGTGCATTCTGGCGAGCACGGGAATCGCGCTCGCGCAAGGCCTCGCCACCTTCCGCGGTACCCTGCACGCGTGGCACGGCACGCGACCGGTTCCGAACGCGCGCGTATCCATCAGGCTGGCATCAGGTGGAACGATCGCCACGACTTCAGATGCTCATGGCGCTTTCGCCCTGCTCGGCGTGCCGCCCGGGAAAGCGCTATTGACGGTGGAGGCTGACGGGTACTCGCCAACGAGCATTCGCTTGTGCGTGCATCCCGACGAAACACGCTTTTTGCCGCTGCGCCTCATCAGCGCAGGAAGTATTCCGCAGTTGACCGAGGTCGTCCGGTATAACAGTGCGGTCGCAAACGGCGTGAATCGCGACACAGCGGCAAACGTTTATTACGTAGGCTGCTGAATGATCGGCATTGTTCTCGTTGCCGCTGCGTGGATAGGCACGTGGGGCACCGCGCCGGTGTACGGCGATTCGGGCCAATCGTTTCAGGCGGATACGTTGCGGCAAGTCGTGCATGTAAGCATCAGCGGAGCGCAGATGCGCGTTCGGTTCACGAATCGCTTCGGCGACACGCCGATCGTGATCGGCCGCGCCGCGGTAGCGCTGCAAGCGAGCGGCGCAACACCGCGTGCCGGTACGCAGCACCGCTTGACGTTCATGGGTGCTGCCGGCATAACGATTCCTCCGCACGCGGACGTGTACTCCGACCCTGTGGCGCTGCCGGTTCCGGCACAAAGCAACGTGCTCGTCGATATCTATTTGCCTGATCCGACCGGCCCGGCTACGGAACATTCGCTCGCGTATCAAACGAACTACTACGCAATCGGCGATCATGCGGGTGATGCTTCACCCGCAGCGTTCAGTCACACGTTCGAATCGTGGTATTTCTTGGACGGCATCGACGTGTCGGAGTCCGGCGCGCGCGGCGCGGTGGTCGCGCTGGGCGACTCGATTACCGACGGCGCGGGTGGAAAAAAGAACGCAAACGATCGCTGGACGGATTTCCTGGCCGCACGTCTGCTCGCGCTGCCGCGCAGCCGCCAACTCGGCGTGCTCGATGCGGGCATTTCCGGAAATCGCATTTTGCTGAGCGATCCGTTCTTCGGCGCAAACGCGCTCGCGCGCCTCGACGCCGACGTGCTCTCGCAAAGCGGAGTCACGGACGCGATCGTGCTGCTCGGTATCAATGATATACAGGAAGATCCGCATCAGTACGATCCGCAGAAAATCGAACAGGGGTTGAGGCAGATCGTCATGCAGGCGCACGCGCGGGGATTACGTGTCCTCGGCTGTACGATCACGCCGTACAAAGGCTGGTTCTCCTACGATGCCGACGGTGAGAAAACGCGCCTGGCCGTCAACGAGTTCATCCGGCACGCCAACGTGTTCGACGGCGTCGCCGATTTTGACGCAGTCGTACGCGATCCGGACGATCCGCACCGGTTGCTGCGCGCATACGACAGCGGCGACCATCTGCACCCGAATGCCGCGGCACATCGCGCCATGGCTGCAGCAGTGCCGCTGAACGCGCTATGACGAACACGATGAGAAAAGTGCTCGCCGTTACGGTCGTCGGCTGGTGCGCCGTCGTTGCGGCCTTCGGTTTTACGTATGCGCTCTGCGCACGCTTCGGCGTCGGTGCTTCACCGGCAGTGCTGGCCGCAGCGCTTTCAATGGGATTGGTGCGCCGGCCGGAGCCGCTGACCGTGCGTTCCGCGGCATTTAACATTATCGCACTGCCGGTCGTTGCGCTGGCCGCGGGACTGGTGGGATGGACGCTCCTGCACGTGCCCCCGCTTGGCGCGGCTATATTTTGCTGCGGCGTTGCGCTTTCGGTGTGGCTTCGCCGCTTCGGCCAAAACGCGGCGGCGGCCGGCCGCGCGATCGCGCTGCCGTTCATCGCGCTACTCGTCGTGCCGGTGCATTTCGATACACCCTCGGAACGCGCGCTTGCACCGCTGCTCATTCTAGCTGCCGGTGTCATTGCGTTCGCGTGCTCGGCCCTTGCGTCGTGGTGCGCAATGCGCCTTCATGCCGAACCGCAATCTGCCGCCGCGGAAGCACCGCGCGCGCCGCGCGAAGGAACGATGCCTGTCGCCACGCGGATGGCGCTCCAGATGCTCGTGGCATTGGTGCTTGCATTTGCGATCGGTCTGCCGCTGTTCGGCGAACACTGGCCGTGGATCGTGTTGACCGCGTTCATCGTGTGCAGCGGTGCACTCGGCCGCGCGGACGCAGTTTACAAAGCGGTGTTGCGATTCGGCGGCGCGCTTGCCGGCACCATTGCCGCAGCGCTGGTAGCGCAGATCGCGTTTCCGAACGCACAGTGGTATGCTGCCGCAACGTTTTGCGTGCTGTTCGTCGGGATGTGGCTGCGGCAAGTCAATTATGCGTACTGGGCCGCTTGCGCGACGCTGATCTTCGCGCTGCTGCAAGGCACGCATGGCGCGGGTGCCGCCTCGGTCTTTATACTGCGTTTGGTGTGCATCGTGATCGGGGCGCTCTGCGCGCTGGCCGCAACGTGGTTCGTTTATCCAATTCGCACCGAACAGATCGTGCGCCGGCGGGTTGCCGACGCGCTCGGCGCACTGCGCGACATGCTTGCGGGCTCGCCGGAAGAGCACGAGGCGCGCATCGCTGCGTTGGAACACCATGCCACGCAGTTGCAGCGCCTCGCCCCTCCCGTCCGTTTACACCGAAGCGTTTTCCGCCCGCGGAACGAGGACCATCCCGCCACGCTCATCGAGCAGACGTTTGCGCTTATCGCGCATGCTCGCATGCCGAACTTCGATCGCGCACACGTCGGTGCGGAATTGCGGCGCCTGGGCGCGCTTCTTCGCTCGAAGTAACGCTCTCCGCGAGCGGCTGCGTTAACCTGCCGGACAATACGCCATATGCGTTGCGTGCGAAACGTAATAGGCATGGATGTCGTAGTGCGGAATCGGCATGCCTTCGTGGCCGTGCGGTTCGTACTCGATGTCCACGTGCTGGATGGTATGGCCCGGAAGCGCGCGCAGATTCAAATAGTTGAAGCCTTTATTGAATTGCGATTTCGGAACCATGATTTCCGAAAAGACGAGCTTGCCGTGATAGGTGCCGTAAATCGGTGCCGTCATGTCCTTGGGATTGGCCCAATGCTCGCCCATCGCCGGCACGCAGGGGCTGAC
>JBKPMZ010000332.1:0-15138 GCA_046732415.1 Vulcanimicrobiota bacterium | reverse complement strand
CACATGCCGCATGCGCTGGAAGGCATGGACGAGACACTGTTCCAGCACATGCACGAGAAAGGCAAGAACCCGCACGCGCAAGAGGAGCTTTTTCCCGACGGGCGCGCGTGGCTCATCTGCAGTTTCGGCGGCGACACGCCGGAAGAGGCGAACACCAAAGCGCAGTCGCTGATAGACGACATCCGCAGGCACAGCACGCAGGTCAAAGGCGCGAATGCCACCGCCGACGAGCACATCATCGAAGAGATCGTCAAAATCCGCGAAGCGGGTTTAGGCGTGAACGCAAAAATACCCAATCAGCCCGAGTTTTATCCGGGCTGGGAAGACTCGGCGGTCGCACCGGAATATCTGGGCAAGTACCTGCGCGAGTTTCAGCAGAAGATGCAGGACTACGGCTACTTCGCGTCCATCTACGGCCACTTCGGCCAGGGATGCGTGCACTGCCGCATCAACTTCGATCTCTTCACCAAAGAGGGCATCGAGAAGTACCGCAAGTTCGTGCACGAGATGGCGCACATTTGCGTGAAGTACAAAGGGTCGGTGTCGGGCGAACATGGCGACGGTCAAATCCGCGCGGAACTGCTGCCCATCATGTACGGCGACGAACTGGTGCAGGCGTTCTGGGAGTTCAAGACGGCGTTCGATCCGGACAACAAGATGAATCCGGGCAAGGTGGTCAAGCCGTACCGCATCGACGAGAATCTGCGGTGGGGCGTGAACTATCAGCCGTGGGATCCCGAGATCAAATTCACGCTCAAAGAAGACCATCATAGTTTCGCGTACGCCGCGAACCGCTGCGTTGGCGCCGGCGTCTGCCGCAAGCACGACAAGCAGACGATGTGCCCCAGTTACATGGTCACGAAAGAAGAGCAATACTCGACGCGCGGCCGCGCGCGTTTACTCTTCGAGATGCTGCAAGGCAAACCGATGCAGCACGGCTGGAAGAGCGAAGCGGTGAAAGAGTCGCTCGACTACTGCCTGGCGTGCAAAGGCTGCAAGCACGAGTGCCCCGTCAACGTCGACATGGCGACGTACAAGGCCGAGTTTCTCTATCATTACTTCAAGGGGAAGGTTCGGCCGATTCAGATGTACCTGTTCGGCTACATGTTCAAGTGGGCCAAGCTCGCGTCCCTGATGCCTGGCGTCGCCAACTTTTTCACGCAGGCACCTCCGTTCAGCACGCTGATGAAACGCATCGCGAACATCGCCCCGCAGCGCGAGATTCCGATGTTTGCGGACCACACGTTCCGCCAGTGGTTCGAGAAGCGCACGGCGCGCAACGTGGGCAACCAGCGCGTCATCTTATGGGCGGACACTTGGAATAACCATTTTCATCCGCACACGGCGCAGGCGGCGGTCGAGGTGCTCGAAGACGCGGGCTATCACGTGATTCTTCCGCCGCATCAAATTTGCTGCGGGCGTCCGCTCTACGACTACGGTTTGCTGGATGCGGCCGAGAAGCAGTTGCACGCGATTCTTGCCGACCTGCGGCCGCTCATTCGTGAGGGCGTTCCGGTTATTGGTCTGGAGCCGTCGTGTCTATCGGTCTTCAAGGACGAAATGCAGAACATGCTCGGGAACGACATGGACGCGCATCGTCTGGCGGCGCAGGCGTTTACGCTGGAAGCGTTCTTGAACAAGAAAGCCGAGAAAACCGAGCACTACAAGCCGCCCAAACTCGAACGGCACGCCATCGTGCACGAGCACTGTCACAAGAAATCGCTGCTGGACCCGACCTCGGAATCGCACGTGTTCAGCCAGATGCGCATGGACTTCGAGCAGCTCGACAGCGGTTGCTGCGGGATGGCGGGCGCGTTCGGTTTCGAAAAGAGCCATTACGACATGTCCATCAAGTGCGGCGAGCGCCGCCTGCTGCCCAAGGTGCGCGAAGCCAAACCGCAGACGATCGTGGTTGCCGACGGATTCAGCTGCCGCGAACAGATCATGCAAACCACCAAGCGGCAGGCACTGCATCCGGCCGAAGTCATGAAGATGGCGCTCGACGATCGCGGCTACGATCGCGACGATGCGTATCCGGAATTGCGCTACCTGAGCGACAAGGAACGCAAGCGTAAGCGGATTATCACGCGCGGCTACGCGGTAATCGGCGCGGCGACGCTCGCGCTGCTCGTTACCGGCGCCGCATTTGCGCTGCGGAGACGCAAGTGAAGAACCTGCTCGCCGCACTGGGCGTTCGCAGCGAACGCGCCGAAGTCTCGCGCGAGACGGGATTGCGGCTGCGGGACAAAGTGGCCATCGTAACGGGAGGCGACACCGGCATCGGCAAGGCGATCTCGATCGCGATGGCGCGCGAAGGCGCGAAAGTCGTCATCGACTATCATGGCGATCGCGCGCCGGCGAGCGCGCTCGTCCGCGAGATTGCCGCGTTCGGGGGTACGGCATACGATATCGCCGCTGACGTTTCAAAAGCCGAGGATATGCGTGCGCTGGTCGGCGCGGCCGTCGAGCGCTACGGCAAGCTCGACGTCATGGTGAACAACGCGGGCATCGAGCAGCAGCATCCGTTTATCGAGATGCCGCTGGAAGTGTACGAGAAAACGCTCGCGGTAAACTTGACCGGTACGTGGCTGGGCTGCCAGCTCGCGGCGCAGCAGATGGTCAAGCAGCAGCACGGCGGTCGGATCATCAATATCTCGTCGATCCATGAAGACGTCGCCATGCCGACGAACGCGGCGTATTGCGCGAGCAAAGGCGCGATCCGCATGCTGACGCGCACGATCGCGGTGGAGTTGGCGAAGTACGGCATTACCGTCAACGACGTCTGCCCGGGCGCCATCGACACGCCGATCGATGCGCCCGTCAAACGTGATCCGGAGAAAATGAAGACGCTTCTATCGGAGATTCCGATGCGCCGCATGGGCCGCCCGGAGGAAATTGCGCAACTTTGCGTCTATTTGGCATCCGAGGACGCCGCATACGTGACCGGTGCATCGATCTCTATTGACGGAGGTATGAGCAAGAAATCCGGTTCGTTATAGGTGACAATGCAGATTGATCGCTAGAGTATCCGGGCCCGGACATCAAATCTCGACGTACGAAATATCAGACCATCAAATGTCCGCGGGCAGCACGCTGGGCGGACCAAAGGCAACGATGTGGATCAAGCCCACCGGCGCCGTCGAGAAATTTTGGTCGATTGAAGCGGGCGCGCTCATGTTCGAGACACTGGTGCTGCATCATTGGGACGAGCGCACCGGCATCCCGCTTACGCCACTGCCCGGGCAGTTCGTCATTCATCCCGATCATCAAGAGCATCTGTTCGAACTGGCGAACGGCCTGACGATCCACGAAGATCTGTTCGTGCTCAACGGCATGCCCGAGGGCGAGAACAAGCACGTCGTCGATCCGCCGGCGGGGTTCTATACCGTGGAGATGGTGAACGACGGCGAACGCGAGCTCGCCATCGGAACGTATGCGTCCGTGCAATTGCGCGGCAGCTTCGCGGGAACGGTGAACGTCGAATACAGCGGCCGGCACAATGCGTTCGTCGTACGCACCGAACAAACACCAGACGTGATCCGCTTCGCCGCGTGTTCGGTGAAACCGGCGAGTTACGAGGTGACGCTAAACACTGCCAAAGCAAACGCGCAGACTTTTCCCGGCAAACTCTCGAACCGGTGCATGGAAACCTCGGCTGCCGACGTTACGGGTATATTTCACCTTTCCCATCGTTTGCGGCCCGGAGAGCGGGCAAGATTCTACTTCGTTCTGACGTTTTGCGTGGACGGCGAGGATGCCGGCTGGCACGTCATGCAAAGTTTGCCTTCGGCGCAGAACGCGCTGGATCGCACGCGCGCGCACTTCGACGACGTGCTTAGCCGCGCCATAGTGATGACGCCCGACCCCGAAGTCAACCGCGGCGTTCTGTGGGCTAAGGCGAACATGCTGCGCGTCGAACTCCTCTCACCGCAAGGCTGGGCGTTCACCAACGATCCGACGCGATCCAATAACAGCGTGGGACGCGACACTGCGTGGTTCGCCTTCGGTTCCGATTACATCACGCCGCATTTCTCCCGAGAATCGCTGCTGTGGTATGCAGACCATATCGAACCGGACGGCATGGCGGTGGAGTACTTCGACATCCGTACCGGCCAAAGCTGCGACGACGGACTGAACATCAACGACGATACACCGCTGCTCGTTCTGGCGTTTTGGCACTACTACAACACGACGGGCGATCGTGCGTTTCTCGAGTACGTCTATCCGCGCGCGGTACGCATGGGCAAGTACATCTTGAGTCAGCGCAACGAGGACGGCCTGGTCTGGTGTACCTCGCACGGGACGAACGTGTGCGGCATCGTCGGCTGGCGCAACGTCATCGACAACTACCGGCTTTCCGGCGCGACGACCGAAGTGAATTCCGAGTGTTATGCCGCGCTCAAAACGATCTGCATGATGGCGGAGGAACTGGGCAGGCTCGACGAAGCGAAATCGTTCGACGCGTCTGCCGACGCGCTGCGTGAGGCAATCAACGAACATCTGTTGGATCGATCGCGCGGTTTGTACTATCTCAATATCGACGTGGACGGGACCAAGCGCACCGACGTGACGTCGGACCTGGTGTTTCCGGTCATGTTCGGCGTTGCGGATCACGAAACGTCCGCGCGCATCATCTCGCGGCTCTCCGTTCCGGAGTTTTGGAGCGAGGCCGGTATCCACACGGTACCGCGAACGTCCATCATGTACGGCCCGACGCACGGATTCGGCCTGCTCGGCGGCATTTGGGTCGGCGTGACGTTTTGGTTTGCGTTCGCGGCGGCGCCGTTCAACCCGGAGTTCATGGCCGACGCGCTGTCAACCAGTTTCAGACATTACTCGCGCGATCCGAGGCGCAACAACACGGTGCCGGGCCAGTTCTCCGAATGGCTGCATGGTGAAACGCTCGTGAATCAAGGCATGATGCTCTCGCCGTGGTTTCCCCCGCGGTACTTGTGGGCTGCAGTCGAAGGCGCAGCGGGGCTCGACATGTCCTCGCGTAAGCCCAACCTCGCGCCGCGGCCCGCGCGCGAATGGAAATGGCTCGGCGTTCGCAATCTGCCGCTGCGCGGCGAGCACATTTCGTGGTTTGCCGTGCGCCTCGAGAACCTGCGCGTATACGCAAGTTATCCGTTCGACTCGGTCGACGAGCGCTGCCGCTACGAGTGTGATATTTCATCCGCGATGCACGTGACCGGGGAAGAAGCCGTCGTCATCGGACTGCAGCGCGATGGGCACATCGCCATTCTTATCGGCAACACGCTCGACCGTACCGTGACGACCGCTCTCTCGTTCGAACATCCGCAGCTCGATCGCTTGCGCAAATTGCGCGTCTACAATAGTTTGCGCGCCGAATGGGTCGATCTTCCCGACTACCGGCCGGAGCACTTGCGAGTTGGGTATCCTATCCAGGTAGACCGGCACGGCTTTTGCCTGCTGGAGCTTTCGATGGAGGAGTAACGCAGTTATGACGCGCCCCTACCGCTTCGGCTACAGCGAGTTCACCACGTGGCCGTGGTCGTTCAAGCAAGACGTCGAACGCTACAAGCATCACGGCGCGGACTGCATGGAAGTGTGCGAGTTCAAACTCGCGCACAACGACTACGAGGATGCGCTACGCTATATCGACAAGCACGGAATGACGGTGGCGTCCATCCAGGCAAAAGTGCATTCAATCTTCGTCGACTCGATGGCGCCCACGCCGAAAGACCCGGCCGATCGCGTGCACGCGATCAAAGAAGCGATCGAGATGACCGCGCCTTATGTACCGAAGGATACGCCGTTCATCGTGATCACCGGCGTACCGCCCGAAGGCAACATGCGCAAGGCGGTCGACACGACGGTGGAAGCGCTCAAAGACCTGGGCGATTTTGCGGCCAGACACAACGTGAAGATCGCGTTCGAGCCGCTCAATCCGATCAACATCAACACCGACACGGCGGTGTGGGGTTTGGATCACGGTTTGGAATTGGTCGAAAAGGTCAACCATCCGGCGGTCGGCATCTGCGTGGATACGTGGAACGTCTGGGAGACGCCCAACCTGCGGGAAGTGATCCGTCAATGCGGAAGCCGCATTCTCGTGATTCAACTCAGCGATTGGAAGACACCGCGTTCGACGGCAGATCGTTACACGCTCGGCCAAGGCGAGATTTCGCTGGCGCCCATCATTCGCGCTATTCGTGAAACGGGCTTTGACGGGCCATGGGTCATTGAAATTCTTTCGTCGCTCCATTTGGACGGCTCGCTGTGGAAGTCCGACATGGACGAGGTGCTGCGCAAAAACCACGAAGCGTTCGACCGTCTCTGGCAGCAAACCTGAACCGGGAATTCGCGGCGTACTTCGTGGCCCGGCAGAGTGGTCTGCTGGGCTTTACGATTGAGGACGTCGCGGTCAGTTGGCAGATCTTCCAACTGCGGCACAATCCGCTCGACCTCGGATTGGTCGGCCTCGTGCTGTTTTTGCCCCAACTGCTGCTTGCGCTTCCCGCTGGCGTCCTTGCGGATCGCGCGGACCGGCGCGCGGTCATCGTTATCTCATCGCTGCTTGAAGCGCTCGGCCTGGCGGGTTTCGTCGCGCTCGTACTGCTGCGCGTGCACTCTGTTGCGGTGTACTTGGGTGCAGTCGCGTTTATTGGCATCGCACATTCCATCGGTATCCCGGCATTGCGATCGCTGCTGGTCAACATCGTACCACAGGAGCAGTTCGTCCGTGCTCAGGCACTCACGTCGTCGATCGGACAGCTGCTGACCATCGCCGGACCGGCGCTGGGCGGCGCGCTTATCGCCGTCGGCACGCCGGTCGCGTTCGGCTTTGCCGCGCTGTGCTGCGTCGCCGCAACCGCGACGTACACGTTTCTTCGCCGTCATGCGGTGGAGTACACCGACGAACCCGTTCTGCACGCCGCTTTGGAAGGCGTGCGCTTTATTTTCCGCCGGCGCGTGATACTCGGCGCGATTTCCTTGGACTTATTCGCGGTGCTGTTCGGCGGCGCGGTTGCGCTGCTGCCCGTCTATGCGACGCAGATCCTCCACGTCGGACCAACCGGTTTCGGAATTTTACGGGCCGCTCCGGCCGTTGGTGCGGCGCTGGTGGCCGGATACGTCGCGCGCCATTCCCTCGGACGCGGGGCGGGCCGGCTGTTGCTGATCTGCGTCGCCGGTTTTGGCGCGGCCACGATCGTGTTCGGCGTCTCGCACTCGTTCGTCGTATCGGTCCTCGCATTGGCGCTTACCGGCGGGTTCGACATGGTGAGCGTCGTCATCCGCAACGCGCTCGTCCAGTTGCGTACGCCCAACGAGATGCGCGGCCGCGTCGGCGCGGTGGAAAACGTCTTTATCGGCGCGTCCAACGAACTGGGCGCGTTCGAGTCGGGCGGCCTTGCGGCGCTTATCGGTACGCAGAACTCCGTGGTGCTGGGCGGAGTCGCAACGCTTGCCGTGATTGGACTGTGGACGCTGCTGTTTCCCGAGCTGCGCGAGTTCGAGGTGCTGGAACCCGATACCAGCCGGTGATCATCGAACGGACGTTGTTGCGCAGGCCCGTGGTCGCGACCATCACGAGGTGACCGCCGAAAAACAGCAGCAGTTCCAATGCGAAACCGGCGTGCCAAATGCTTGCGGTTTTGCGCCCGAAAATCGCCGCGAGCGGCGGCTGAAACGGTGAGTGTTTCCACATCGCCAAACCGGTCGCGACGATCAGCGGCGCGATGAGCAGCAGAACGATCGTGTACGCGAGTTTCTGCAACGGATTGTATTCGCCGTACGCCGGCGGCTGCGAGCGAAGACGCAGGTAATACGCGGTCATCGGCAGCAGCCCTGATGCGTCGTCAGCGGTGAAGAGCAGTTTGCCTAGACGGCCCGTTATCGCGACTGAAACGAAATACGCGATGCCGCTGAGCAGCATGGCCAGGCCGAGGTATTGGTGGATCGTTCCGATCGGCACGTGCAGCCACTTCTGATGGAAATACATCTGAGCGCCGCTGAACGCCAGGCCGAGGAACGAGAGGAAGAAAACCGCGTGCGTGATGCGCACAACACTCGTGTGGCGGTAGACCATGTCGAGGAGTCTATCGAAGAAGCCTGACAGCAGCCGGAGAGCGCGGGGTTTTCATCAGTTTTTCATCTGCTCTCCACGTCTTATCAGAAACGCGCCCTAGTATCTGCTTAGGATGATAGGACAAGTAGGACATTCCGCCGCGCCCTCGCTTCCAAAGCTTGGCGGCGCTTGGCAGGCGCTCAAACGTCACAAACTTTTCGCGGCGCTCGCGTCGCTTTTGCTGATTGCCGCACTCGGCGCCGGTACGTTCGTAGCAACGCGTTCGCACGCGAACGCGGCATACGTAACGCAGCCGGTCGTACGGCAAGATCTCACGCAGACGGTTACCGCGTCGGGTACGGTAACGCCGCAAGACACGGTGAACGTCGGTACGCAAGTATCGGGCACGATACAAGCGATTTACGTGGACTTCAACAGTAAAGTGCACAAGGGCCAGGTGCTCGCGCGTCTTGACACCAGCCAATTGGAAGCGCAACTTGCGCAGGCACAGGCGGGCTTGCAGCAAGCGCAGGCGCAAGCTGCGGCGCAGGCGCAAAGCGCCGGCGGCGTGCAGGCGGGCATCGCCGGTGCGCAGGCGGGCGTCGCTTCGGCTCAGGCCGGCGTAGCGAAAGCGCAGAGCGCGTTCGACGTCGCCCAGCAAACCGTGACGCGTGACCGCGCGCTGCTCGCGCACGGCTACATCGCGCAGAGCCAACTGGACGCGGATCAGGCAAACGCCGTTGCGGCGCAAAGCGCGCTGCAAGCCGCGCAAGCAGCCGTGACGCAAGCACGCGCGCAAACGGCTTCGGCATCGTCGCAAGCGGGTGCCGCGCAGGATACGGCGGCTGCCGCGCAGGCCTCGGTCGCCGCGGCACAAGCGCAAGTGCAGCAAGACGAACTCAATTTGCAGCGTGCGACGATCGTGTCGCCGGTTGACGGCACCGTGATCGCGCGCGACGTTTCCGTGGGTCAGACGGTTGCGGCCAGCCTGCAGACGCCGACATTGTTTTCCATCGCGCAGAACCTGCACAAGATGGAAGTGGACATCAGCGTGGGCGAGCCGGACATCGGCAACGTGCGTCCGGGAGACGCGGTGTCGTTCAGCGTTCTCGCGTATCCGAACGATACGTTCAAAGGTAAGGTCTCGCAAGTGCGCGTCAATCCGACGACGGTCAACAACGTCGTGACGTACACGGTGATCACGCTGGTCGACAACGCCGAAGGCAAGCTGCTCCCCGGCATGACGGCAAACGCGTCGATAGCCGTGAAAACGGCGAAGAACGCGCTCGTAGTGCCGCTGCAAGCGCTCAGCTTCCGCCCGGCGCCGGGTACGTCGTCGCACGCGCACCGCCGCACGGCGGCAGGCGGCAGCAGCGGTTCGTCGCCGTGGGGACAGACTTCCGGCGGCGGCGCAAGCGCGGCAACGTCCGGTGGAAACGGCGTGATCTTCGTTCAGCACGACGGTAAAGCGCAGCCCGTACGCGTGAGCGTGCAACTGATCAGCGGCGCGCAAGCCGCGGTCGCACCGTTGCGCGGCTCCCTGCAGGCGGGTGACGACGTGATCGTCTCGAGCGGTGCGCAGAGCACTGCGTCCGGCACGCAATCGTCGCGCAGCGGTCAGTCAGGTTTCCGCGGTCCGGGCGGTATGGGCGGCATCGGGAGGGCCATCCGCTGATGCAGCCCGTCGTATTCGTCGAAAATCTCTGCAAGGTGTACGATCTCGGATCGCAGCGCGTGACCGGCATCGACGGTGTCGATCTCACGATCGCACCAGGTGAGTTCGTGGCGGTGATGGGACCGTCCGGTTCGGGAAAATCGACATTCATGCACATCGCGGGATTGTTGGATGAGCCGACGAGCGGACGGTACGTGTTCGAAGGCCGCGACGTTTCGGCACTGAGCGGCGACGAACGCGCGGACATACGCAGCCGACGGTTGGGCTTCGTGTTCCAGTCCTACAATTTGCTTCCGAGAACGACGGCGCTGGAGAATGTGGAATTGCCGATGCTGTATGCGGGCGTTCCCGATGCCGAGCGACGCCGCATCGCAATGGAAAAGATGGAACTGGTCGGCGTTGCGCATCTTGCGGAGCACGGACCCAACCAAATGTCGGGCGGACAGCAGCAGCGCGTGGCGATCGCGCGTTCGCTGGTGAACGAACCCGCGCTGATCCTTGCCGACGAACCGACCGGCGCGCTGGACACGAAAACATCGGAAGAAGTGATGCGCCTGTTCACGCGTCTCAACGAAGAGCACGGCATCACGATCCTCTTGGTCACGCATGAACCGGACGTCGCGGCGTACGCAAAACGCGTGGTGACGTTCCGCGACGGGAAAGTCGTGTCGGACTGTTTGCAAGAAACGAATCGCTCCGTCGTAACGGAGCGATTCGATACCGGCTACGCAACCCTTGGGGGGCCCCACTTCGTGGGGGGCGCGCAGGCTGGGCCGGAGCGCCTTTCCAAATGAAAACTACACTAAAGATTGCGCTCGACGCGCTGCTGCGTAATCGCGCGCGTTCGCTGCTCACCATGCTCGGCGTCATCATCGGCGTGGCTGCCGTCATCGTTACGGTCGCCATCGGCGCGGGCGCGCGAATCTCGGTGCAGAACCAGATAAATTCGCTTGGCAGCAACATGATTGTCGTCATGCCGGGAAGCGTGACGCAGGGCGGTGCGCGCAGCGGTTTGGGCGGCGCGTCGACACTCACGCCGGACGATGGCATGGCCATCGCCAAACTGCCGGGCGTCGCGGCGGTTTCACCGGTGGTGAACGTGCGTTCGCAGGTTGTCGCCGGCGGCAACAATTGGCAGACGTCCGTTTCCGGCGTTGCGCCGACGTATACGTTCATTCGCAGTTGGCCGATGGCCGGCGGGACGTTCTTCAGTCAGAACGACGTGCTTTCCGCGAACAAAGTCGCGGTACTCGGACAAACCGTCGTGCAGAACCTGTTTCCCGACGGATCCTCGCCGCTGGGCAGAACGGTGATCGTCAAGGGCGTGCCGTTCACGGTTATCGGAACGCTTGCATCCCTCGGCCAAAGCGGAATGGGCCAGGATCAGGATGATACGATCATGATCCCGTACACATCCGCCATGCAGCGGTTGACGGGGCAAACGACGGTGAACACGCTGACCGTGTCGGCGACCGACGCCGATCGGGTGCAAAGCGTGCAAAACGAAGTGACGGCGCTGCTCGAGCAGCGGCACCACATCGTGCCGCCGCAGCCGGATGATTTTTCCGTGCGCAACCTGCAAGACATCGCCGCAGCGGCGTCGTCGACGGGCGCGATTATGGAGTTCTTGCTCGCCGGTGTTGCCGCGGTCTCGCTCATCGTCGGCGGCATCGGTATCATGAACATCATGCTGGTTTCGGTTACGGAACGTACGCGCGAAATCGGCCTGCGTTTGGCGGTTGGCGCGCGTGCCGGTGTGATCCTCAAGCAGTTTCTCACCGAGTCGATCGTGCTCTCCACGGCGGGCGGCATCATCGGCGTGCTGCTCGGGCTTGCGGGAACCGGACTCGTCGTGACGCTCGCGAAGTGGCCGATGGCGATTCCACCCGCATGGATTGCGTTCGCGGTGTTCTTTTCCGCGATGGTCGGCGTGTTCTTCGGCTATTATCCGGCGCGCAAAGCATCCGCTTTGCGTCCGATCGAGGCGCTGCGCTTCGAATGAGCCGCATTCTTGTCGTCGACGACGAACGGCGGATCCGCGAGTTGCTGCAGCTCAGTCTGCAGCACAGCGGCTACGACGTGCGATGCGCCGCCGACGGACAGGAGGCGCTCACCGTCGCAAAAGAGTGGGAACCGGATGCCGTCATCCTCGACGTCATGCTTCCGAAGATCGACGGTATCTCGCTCCTGCCGATGCTCCGGCGCGTCACCGACGCGCCGGTCATCATGCTCAGCGCCAAGGGTGAGGTCGAAGATAAAGTCTCCGGTCTCACGCAAGGCGCCGACGATTATTTGAGCAAGCCGTTCGAACTCGACGAACTGCTCGCGCATTTGGAAGCCAAGCTTCGGCGCCCGCGGATCGAACGGCGCGACGTCCTTGCTTATGCGGACCTCGCGGTGGATTTGGAAACCCACGTCGTCGAGCGGTCCGGCCGCAAAATCGATCTCTCCCCGCTGGAATACAATCTGCTCGTGACGCTGCTGCGCCGGCCGCGGCGCATCTTCACCAGAGACGATCTGCTCGAACTCGTCTGGGGTGACGAAAAAGACGTGAGTGCCGCGGCGGTGGAACGCTACATTTCGTACTTGCGCGCAAAGATCGACGACGGGTTCGATAAGCGTCTCGTGCAGACGGTACGCGGGGTCGGATACACCCTGCGCGAGGACTGATGTTCGGCGCGTTCCGGTCGCGCATCACGCGCGGCTACGTGCTGCTTGCCGTCACGCTGATCGTCCTGATCGTCGGCGTATCGTCCGCACTTGCATTTTTGCTGTTTTCGCGCGGCATGAGCGATGCGGTCGCCGGTGCTTCACAGCGCGCGGCCGACACCGCAGCGCGCATCATGAATACCGATCACCTCACGCTAGAGCAGGCGGCACCGCAGATCGCCGCGCAGATTGGGCGGCGTGCGTTTCACGTAACGGTGACGGACAGCACGGGACGTCGCCTTGCGCAAAACGAACGTGAAGGCCCGCCGAGCGCCGCGCGCGCGATGGTGATAGCGTTTGGACACGCCATTGGCTTGCCGCGGGCACGCGTGCCCGTTGCCGGCGGCAGCATCACGATTAGCCCCGACATCGACCGCTTCGGTGCATTGCTGCTGTGGTATTGGTCGATCGTTTTGCCGATAGGTGTGCTCGCCGTTGCGCTCGCGTGGTTCGCCGGGCGGCGCATTACCGCGCGCGCAGTTGGGCCGTTGGCGGAAGTGACCACGGCGCTGCGCGTTATCGCCTCCGGAGATTTTTCGCCGCAAAAACTGCTCGACGGCAGCGGCGATTTGCGTGAATTGACGGGCGCGTACAACGACGTTGCGTACAGTCTGGCGGCTGCGACGGCCGAGCGCGCGCGTACCGAAGCGCAGATGCGCCAATTCATTGCGGACGCGGGCCACGAACTGCGAACGCCGCTCACGATTATCATGGGGTACTTGGACACACTGCGTCACGGCATCGTGCAAGGTCCCGAAGGAACCGGACAAGCGTACGCGACGATGCTCGACGAGAGCCGCAAAATGCGCGGACTCATCGAAAAACTCATTCTGCTCGCGCGGCTGGATCGTGCTCCCACCGCAGCGCTTGCGCCCGTCGATTTAAACCAGGCGGTGCAGCGCGCCGCGCAGACGCTCGCGCCTGTTGCTCAAGGGCGCGTGAGCGTCGACGCACCGGCCGAATCCGTAATGGTGACGGCAAATGAAGCCGAACTGCACGAAGCGATCAAGAACGCGATCGACAACGCGCTCAAGTACGCCGCACCTTCACCCGTGGACGTGCGCGTCGCGGTTGACGGGACGCATGCGTGCGTAGACGTCGTGGACGGCGGACCTGGTATGGAGCCGCAGGATGTCGCGCATGCATTCGACCGTTTTTATCGCGGTTCGACGCGCGGCGAGAACGAGGGGTCGGGGCTTGGCCTGGCGATCGCCAAGTCTGCCGTCGAGCGGGCAGGCGGAAGCGCCGAATTGGAGAGCGCTCCGGGACGCGGCACGCGCGTGCGTTTCTGCTTGCCTCGCTTGGAGAATCCGCCGGCCGCGCCGTAGTGTTTACGCTACCATGAAGACTTTGCTTGCCGCGCTGCTTGCCGGCGCGTGTGCCGCGCTGCCGCTTACGGCGTCCGCGGACACCAGTCCGCTGGTAAACCGCGTTATCGTCGATCAGGCGTTGCAGCAGCAGATGCAAAACCAACTGAACACGCAGCAGACGCAACTGCAGACGCAGCGCGACCTCACGCGTGCGAGCTTGCAAGCGCAAATGCAGCAGCAGCAGGTGCAGATGCAGTATCTGCTCTTGCAGCAGCAGCTGGAACTGCTGAAGATCCAGCAGCGCGCGAGAACGCATCCGCACTCATCCGTTTCCCATCGGCGCCATTCAACTATTCTGCGTAGCCCTCGCCACTTTTGAAAGAGCCGGGTTTCTAGCGGCCGCGCTCAGCGTGAGAGTCGCGGCCGAGCGTTTTCCCTAGCGGCATAGGCGTGCGTACGGCGCAGGAAGAAAGCCGCCGTATGCGCTTATTGTCAGTGGCCGTCTGTGTCATAGCGCTGTTGGGCTTCGCGCTCGACCTTGCGGGTTTGCACGGCCATGCGAGCATCGGCGTAGCGGCCACCGAAAGGGGGCTCGTTGGCGTAGTGCCTCCCGGGTCGCCTGCCGCCCTCGCCGGGCTGCAGCCGGGCGACGTGATTCGTTCCGATAAAATGTCGCTGGGCCAACGCATCGCTGCCGCATATCCAATCCCCGGCGAACCGGTGCCGCTCGTCATTCAGCGCGGTTCACGTCTATTAACGGCCGCGGTCGTGCCCGTGGCCTTGCCGTTTTGGACGCCGTTCAATTCTGTCGCCTGGATTCTTACGCTGCTGTACGCCGGAATGGCGCTGCTCGTCGCGTTCCGGGCACCGAAAGGCCGTCTGCGTTCGGCAATCGGGATCACCGTTTCTTCGCTATCGCTTGCGTGGGCGGCCGCAAGCATAGCTCGCGCCGTTCCATCGGTGGAGATGCGCTTCGCATGGCGGCTTATAGACCTGATCTGCATTGCGATTTTCCTGACGGCTGCCTATTTTTTTGTGCTGTGGTTTCCGCCGCGCAGAACGCGCGCAACCCCCTGGTTGTGGGCCGCCGGGCTGCCGGTGTACGTGTGCTCCGCGCTGTTGTTTGCAGTCAACGGCATGAACTCCGTGCTGCACGTCTTTCCGCCTGCAGACAACGTGGGAAACCTCTTCGTGTTCGCCGCATCGGCCGCAAGGATTGCGGCCGTCGTCGACGCGGTGCTGAACGCCGCGCCCTCGCTGCGAAAACCCGCCGTTATCGCAGGCAGTTCGCTCGTGATTCTCTCACTTGTGAACGCTGGGGAGACGCTGAGCAGTATGTACGGTTACAGCGCGGCATGGCAAGAATATCTCGGGTTGCTCCAATGGGGTAGCGGCTTCGGCATGTCCTATGC
>JBKPMZ010000331.1:0-26337 GCA_046732415.1 Vulcanimicrobiota bacterium | reverse complement strand
TTGTAAATGCGCGGATACGCCGCTAGGTCCGCGCCGACGCCCGCAACCCACTGCCAATTTCCGATGGCGAGCGCCGGATCGTCTTCGGTGAGATACCGTTCCCATTCGTCGAGGCCGACACGCCAGTCCACGCCGAGATCGAAGCACAAAAACGATGCCGCAATAGCGCGCACGCGCGGATGCATCCATCCCGTTTCGTGCAATTGCCGAATCCCCGCGTCGATGAGCGGATAACCGGTGCACCCGGCCCGCCATGCGTCCAGCGCGGCGTGCGTGCGCGCGAACGAAAAGGCGTGCATCTTCTCTTGCAGCGGCTCCCGCTGCGTGTGCGGGTTGTACCACGAGAGTTGCAAGAAGAAATCGCGCATTGCCAGCGATCGGAGAAACACTTTGAGCGAATTGCGTTCTTCCGCGAGCAGGAACGGATCGTCCAGGCGTTTGCGCGTGTCGCGAACGATGGTGCGTGCGGAGATCGTGCCGAACGAAAGATCCGCGCCCAGGTGCGATGTCCGGTCGTCCGCGGGCTGGTTGATCGCAATCGCATACTGCAAGCCGTCGCCTTGCAAGAACGATTCGAATCGGCGCAGCGCGTGCGACGCGCTCGCGTGCGTTGCCGGCACCTGCGCGCCGAACTCCGCCGGCTGCGGAAGCGGTTCGCTTTCCACGCTGGCCCGTGCGAAGGAGAGCAACAGCGGTATTTCGTACGAGGGCGGCTCCATCTCGCGCCACAGTTCGTGATATGGAACGAACGCGCGATAGCCGTCGCCGGCGGAAGGCCGCGCCGCCGTCGTTTCTTCGGGCGAGAGCGCGGGTGCATCGGGAACGACCACGGCGCGCAGCCCCGCTTCTTCGAGCTCCGATTGCAGACGCTGATCGGCCTGCATGCCTGCGCCGTCGAAACTGGCGCTCCACGTGACCGTTTGTGCGCCGCACGTTTTGGCGAGTTGGCGCAAAATCGCGCCCGCATTGCCGCGCCGCACGACCAGGCGCGAACCGCGTTCGCGCAGCGAGGAGTCGAGCGATGCCACCGCTCCGCAGTAAAACGCGGCACGCCGCGGTGACACGCCGATGCGCGCTTGCAACGCTTTGTCGATGACGAGCACCGGCAGCACTTCACCGTACGATGCGGCCGCCGCGAGCGCGGCGTGATCGTCCAAGCGCAAATCGCGGATGAAGCGGTGAATGACCACCGGCGTTACAGTGTTTCCACGTACGCGCTCACGTCGCGCACGTCGGTTTGCGAGATGCGGCTCGGAAAGAGCTTCGGCATGGGCGGCGCGGGATCGAGAACGATGCTGTACACCGAGCGATAGGCACGCCGCGTACTTTCGTTCACGAGCGCGGGACCGATGGGGCCGCCAACGCCCCGTTCGCCGTGACACGCCGCGCACTGGCCCTCATACACGGCCTTTCCTCGTGAGAGGTCGGCACCGCTAACGGAAACGCTCGGCGCCGAAGCGGTTTTGGCTGCGCCGTGGCGGCTGCATCCGGCTGCCGCGCACGCTGCGGCGAGCAGGACGAGGGAGGCTGCGGCCATGCGAAGCGACATGCGCCCGCGATTAAACAAAAGGACCAATTCTCCCCACTTGGCAAACACAGGGGCGTGCCGAGCAAAATCTATCTGCGTTTCGCTCAACAGAGCGACGCACAGCGCCTTTTTACCGACAAGGTGATCGGCGGTCCGCCGCCGCGCCGCGAAACGTGGCCGCAGCGCGTATCGAAGTGGCTCTCTGAGCAGCAAGCCGGGCGCCGCGTGATTTTGATCGCCGAAGATCAGAGCGGCCTGCTCGGCATGGTGCAGCTCGTCTTTTCGTTTCCGCCGGGCTATCAAGACGCGGAAGCGGCGAACGGCATGGACGTCGGCATGATGGAGAGCTTGCGGCTGCGTCCGGGATCGCCGCCCGAAGTCGGCAATCGGCTCGTCGAGGAAGTGCAGCGCATCGCCGGCAAGCGCAATGTCAAGACGCTGACGTTTCTGCTGCCGATGAATGACAACCGCGCGCTGCGTCAAGCCAAGATGTGGGGCTTCGAAGAGTTCCGCATCATGCCCGAGCCGGACAAGATGCTCGCGTTCTTTCGAAAGTCGATCGACTAGCGGCGCTTAGTGCTGTCCGTCGGACAGCGAGGTCACATTCGTCGTTTGCGGCTGCCCTTGATTGATCTGCTGTCGCGTCGGCACGGCGCTGACGGCGGACGGAACGTGCGGCAATCCTTCGGAGTTCATCGACGTCTGATCGCTCATATGGAATGTGAACGCATCGTGATACGTGCCGGGAACCGCGCGGCCGTCGACGATCTTCGGCGTGTACCGGGCTTTCATCGCCGCTTTGCACACCGTATCGTCGAGCACCGTATAACCGGCTGACTTCGTGATGACGCATTTCGTGGGAGTTCCGTGTTCGTCGACGAGCACTTCGAACGCCGTCGTTCCTTCCGCGCCTTCGTCGTAGGCAATCATCGGCGGCTGCGGATTGATCGCGGTTTCACCACCGACCGGCGCCACTTCACGCGAATAGTTCGGAGCAACTTGAATGGACTCTGCGCTGTGCGTGAGCGTCTGCGGAGCGGTTTCGGTCAGTGAGGTCGTCGTGGTGCGCGCAACGGTCGTCCACGCCGTGTCGTTGCGATGCCAGACGGGAATCTTCGCATGCTGCACTGATTGCGCAACCGGCTGCGGATGCACGGTGATCGCCACGAGTTGACGCGGCTTGTTTTCATCGCTGACAGCAGCAGGCACCGGATTTGCGGCGGCGGGCATCGGCGCCCGCGCAATCTGCACGACGTTGTGTGTGACGATGAGGCGCCGCGGCGCGGCCGCAACGGCAGGCGGAGCCGGTTTTGCGGTCGCGGGATTTTGTTCGAGCACGATACGGGTGGGGCCGGCGTTGATGACGACCGGTGCAGCGGCGCCGGACGAAACGCGCGGAATTCCCGCTGCGAACAGCGCATGTACGCCGAACGACGCGGCCAGCGCAACGCCGAACAGGCCGAAACCATAGCGCAACTTTTGCGAGCGGCGCTGCAGACGCGCTTCGACGACGTTGCGTACGTCGGGCTCCCACACTTCCTGATCGCGCGCGGCCGGCACCGTTGCGGCGACACGCTCGATTTCATGCTCGCCGCCGAGCGCATCCAAACACTCGCGGCACGCCGCGATGTGCTCGCGGTATTCGCGGCGCTCTTCGTCGCTCGCTTCACCCAGCGCTATCGCGCCGGCGATCGCTTCGATGCGATCGTGAACGTTAACTTTCACGCAGTCTCCGCCATCACCGCACGCAGCGTACGCATCGCGCGGCATACGCGCTGACGTACCGCATCGGCGGTCGTACCCAAAATGCTCGCAGCTTCCGCTGACGAGTACCCAGCATAACTGGTCAGCATGATCGCAGCAGCTTGATCCGTCGGAAGACGCTGCATCGCCGCCTGCAGATCGAGCGACGCGGCACTGCGCTCGTCAATGCGCAGCGATCGCACGTCGTGATCGCGTTCGAGGGGCATGAACCGCAGAATCTTCTTCCTCCGTAAAAACGAGATTGCGGTGTTGGTCGCCGTTTTATACAACCATCCCGCAGTGAGCGGCCGCGACGAATCGGCTTGCAGCGTACGGTACGCGGCGAAAAACACGTCCTGAACGATGTCCAGGGCGACGTCCGCGTCGCCTACCATCCGGCGCACGTAGCGCGCGAGCTTCGTTTGATGCTCGCGAACCAGCGTTTCAACCCGGGCATGTGCTGCCTGTGCGTCCGTGGCGATGAGGTAGACCTGCTCCACTTTATGGCCCCCCTTTGCCCAGTAACGAGGGAGTTCGTCAGTGTGTGACGGCGCTCTTTCGGGCGGGCGGCATCCAAGCGTCAATCTGAGCCGCCAGCCCCTCCCCGGCGGCTCGACGGGCGGCAGCAGCGCGCAAAGCGGCATCGATATCGGTCTGGTAACCAGGTCCGAGCGTCCGTTCGAGAAACGCCCGCATCTGAGCCGGCGGGACGATGTCCCAGAGCGACGACGCGACGCCGTTCGCCAGCACCCAGCCCTGCTGCGATGGCGGGGCATGGCGGCGCACCTCGTCCGCGTGCGTCTGCAGGTAGCTCCAAATTTGCCTCGGATTGCGCGCCGCGAGGCCGAACACGATCTGCGGCTCTCCGCGATAATAAGCCAGTATCGACGCAACCAAGTCGGGTCTGCTCACGCCTTCCAAGTAATACAGCGGCACGATTGGGACAGACTTGGGCCACTGCACGGGAAACTGCACGAGCCGCTCCATCGCCGTAACCGTTTGCGGATCGGCGCCTTCGGCCGCGATACTGGCGAACGCCCACGCGGTGTCGCTCCAGTCCACGTGATGATCGAGCGTCCACTGCATCGCCGCGCGCGCTTGCGGAGCGATGCGCGCATCACCCGCCTCCATCAGCGCGAGCGTCATGGGCCACGCGATCGACGAAGGTTTTTCGGAGTGCATTTGCTGGAGCGCAACCGGTTGCGCGACGCGCCGAACGGCGGTAGCAACCGCCGCGCGCTCGGGGCCCCGCGGCAACGCCGTGAGCAGATCTGAAAGCGTTCTCCCGAGCGTATTGAAAAAAAGTGCATCCGACGTTGGCGCCGCACCGGCGACGTCGAGCAGATAGCCCGCCGGAACGGCGTGTGCTTTGAATAACGCGAGCGCGTCACGAGTCGCATTCACGCGGTCCCGGGCATCGTCAGACGGCAGCGCTCGAACGAACGCTTGCAGCGCACCTTTTGCATAACGTACTCGGTAGTACGGGCGCATGCCGTAGTCGATGGTGAAGGGCGCGGTGCATGCGCCCAACGTCACGCGCATCGACTTGCGATCGAGCAAATACGTATACGAGCGCCCGGACTGGCGAACGAAGAGCGGTACCGGCCAGATCTGTGCGCGATATCCCGGTGGAGTGGCTTTCCCGTTGGTGAACGGCGTTTGCGCCAAATGCAGCGTACGCCGGCCACCCGCGCACGACGAGGCGACGTCGACGATTGGAAAGCCCGGACGCGCGAGCCACGCGCGTCCGAACGCTGCGGCTCGCGCATCGTCGAATGACGCCCAAAACGCGCTCGCATCAACCGCAGTTCCGGCATGAAGGCGCAGATACCGCCGCATGCCGCGCTTAAATGCGGCGCGGCCAACGTACTGCTCCCACATGCGCACGACGGCAGCGCTCTTATAGTACGCTCCTAGGCTGAATGCAACCTCATCGCGATCATCGTCATCCGATTGCAGCGAAAACCCGACGACGGGAAGGCTGACGCGCGAAACGCCCGCACGCATCACGCCATCGGCGTTCGAGTCGTCGTCACGCCACCATTGCTGCGCGGGCCCCACAGCCGTATCCGCTGCCTCTTGCGCAAACTCCGCAAGGCCCTCTGCCACGAACACTTGGTTCCACCAACGCATTCCCACCAAGTCACCGAACCATAGGTGGGCCATTTCGTGCGCGATAACGCTGAACTGCGCGCGCGCGTTGCGTGCTGGCGCATCGTCGCCGAAAGCGCCATCGATAACCGCCGGATCGTAGAACGTTATTGCGCCCCATTGTTCGAGCGCCGTGTACAGCCCGTTCGGCGCAATGACCAGGTCGAGTTTCGGCAACGGATAGCGCACGCCGAGGGACGAGTCGTAATAGTGCAGCAACGTACGCGCATACGAGAGCGATCGCGTCAGCGAGGCAGCATGCGTTACCGCGTATTTCGGCGATGCGAAAACGCGTATGGGGATGCCGTCGCTCGAGCCCGCGACACTCGCCATGCGTCCCATGTCGAGCGTGAGTAAGTACACCGGCATCGCGGGCGTCGGCGAGAAATCCCATTGCGCCGCCGGACCCGTAATGCGATGCGTGCCCGGCATGTTGGAAACGACGGTCCAATCCGGCGGTGCGGTGACATGCAGCGTTATCGGCGCGCGAAACTGCGGCTCGTCAAAACACGGAAAAAACAGCCGCGCCGTCGACCGTTCGAACATCGAAACGAGCATCGGCTGCTGCGGCCCGCCTCCCGCATTGAAAAAGCCTTTGTTTTGTATGTCTTCTCCCGAATGCGGCGTGAAGCCGAAAACGAGGCTTTGAAACCGTAGGTGCAGCGTGTGCGTGCCGGGCGCAAGCGGGTGGACGAGTGAAAACCATACTTGCTGAATCTTCGTACGCGTGTCAGTGCGAGCTGGCTCGCCGTCGATGCTCGCCTGTGTGATGGAAATGTCTCGCGCATTGAGCGCGATGCGATCCGCTGACGAATCCAAACGAATGACGACGGTTTCCTCGCCGCTGGTCGTCCACGTCTTCGTATCGGGAGCAACGCTCAGAGCATAGGAGACCGGCACTTCGCCCGCCGGAAGCCGGGCGATCTCCTTTGCTCGTGCAAGATGGAAAGAGGCGACGCAGAAAAGCGCCGCCGCGACAAACGCCCGCAACAATCGCATGCGCGGCGATTGTCCTCTAGGGCGGCGTCATCCTCCGATCTCGCTGAACGCGCGCATGCGCGAGGACGCTTCGCCAAGTTTGAGGTGATGGCGCTCGGGTTTGATGAGCATCGCTGAGCGCAGCACATCGGCAATCTCCGATTCCGATGCACCCGCGCGAAGGGGCCTACGCAAATCGATTTCATGATCGCCGAAAAGACACAGCCGCAGACGCCCGCTCGCGGTTAGCCGCACGCGGTTGCAGCGTTCGCAATAGTCGTGCGAGAGCGGACTGATGACGCCGACGGCTCCAGGCGCGCCGGGGAACGCGAAGTAGCGCGCCGGACCGTTGCCGCCCGGTCCGGTGGCGGCTTGCAGTTCACCGATAGCGCGCACGCGTTCGAGGATCTCGTCGGCACTCATATATGCATCGCGCTGCACGTCCACGTTTTCTTGCACCGGCATGAGTTCGATGAAGCGCACGTACACCGCGCGTTCCTTCGTCCACTGCGCGAAAGCGGCAATCTCGTCGTCATTGTAGCCGCGCATCACAACGCAGTTGATCTTTACCGGCTCAAGGCCGCGCGCAATCGCGGCATCTATGCCGGAGAGTACGCGTTCCAAACCGGGACGCCGTGCGATTTCAAAAAAGCGGTCTTCGCGCAGCGTGTCGAGCGACACGTTCACGCGGCTCAGTCCTGCGCTTGCGAGCGCGTCGATCTGATCTTCGAGGAGCAGACCGTTGGTCGAGAGCGCGATATCGCCGATGCCCTCGATGGCCGCAATCTCCCCAACCAATCGCGCGAGGTTCTTGCGTATCAGCGGCTCACCGCCGGAGAGCCGGATACTGCGCACGCCCACGGACGCGGCGGCGCGCACGAGCTGAGCGATTTCTTCATACGAGAGAATGTCGGCCTTCGGCAGCCACGGCAAGCCCTGCTCGGGCATGCAGTAGACGCAGCGCAGGTTGCATTTGTCGGTCACCGAGATGCGCAAATACGTGATCGGCCGGTTAAACTGGTCCGCCAGCAGTTCGCGGGTGAGGTCGATGATTGGAGCCGCCATCTCGCCGTGGTTCTTCCCTAATACCCGCGCAGATACTCCAGCGTCTGCCGGTCGATGCAGCCGTCGCTGCGAACGCGGTTCTCCAAGTTTTCGACGTGCATGAACGATACCAGCGCCGCCTCGGCACGTTCGTCATAGGTATCGCCGGCATCCAGCGCCCCTACGCGCACGAGTTCGCGCACGAGTTCGCGCCCGAGCGTATCGTCGATGGGCAGTACGTCTTGCGGCTCCGGCGCAAAGAAGTACAGTTTGTGCAGCTCGAGCAGACGCGCCAATTCCTCGATTGGAAAGGCATGATCGTCGACGCGAAGATCGACGTAACGATCGTTGAAGCCCGCATATCCCCCGTGCGGCTTTTCGATAATAAGCGCCGCGCTTTGCTGACCGCGTTTGTCACCGCCCGCCGCTTGCCCCGCGCGCAGCGCCGAGAGCAGCCGATCGGCGAGCGGACCCGCGGCAATTTGGAACGTCGATGCCAGCGCGTCGATCACCGCCGGTCCGGCCAGACAATTGCCTTGCGTTGCGAAATTCGGGCCCGCGATACCGCCGGCCCACTCGATGCACCGCTCCCCCGTGTAACTCGTGCTGTGCCCCCGGACGTCCACGATGCCGAATTGACGGTCGGCGCGTCCGTCGTCGCGTTCGATCAGTTCGTGCGCGACACGCTCGGGCGTACCACCGGAAGCGAGCATATCCAGTGCGCGCGGACCGTAGGCGGTATTGGCGAACGCCTGCGTCGCAATGGCGCCGGTGCCCGCGCGAACCCAGGGCACGACGGCGCCGACGCTCAGGAATTTTGACTGTACCGCTATGCCGATCTCGCCGGTTTGCGGATCGGCCGCAACAATCGAAAACGTCGTCAGCATGTGACGGCGTTTCGCGGCCGGTTAGCCGTTATCCGCGAATATCGAGTCGGGAATGCTGGCGTTGATTTTGAAGGCGGTAAACGTCGACTTCAGGTCGGCGTTGTAATGCGGCACCTCGAAATGCCCGCTCTGCGCGGTCACCAGGCGGTGGCCGTCGACGACGCTATAGGTCTGGTTCAGCGTCGCATAGCCGCCGTCGTTGTAGTTCCAGCGAAGTTGCACGAGGTCAGCAGTGGCGTTGTCGATCTTCGCGTCGATATGATCGATGCGCCCGTGCTTGCGCGGTACGAGTTTAAGCGTCGTATATTGCGCGTCTTGCGTTTCCAGCGACACGGAGTACTTCTTCATCCAGTTCGCGGGGCTCTCCACTTCGGGATAGACCTTGCTGAACTGCTTGGCGATGAACGGCAGACCGCTCGTAAAAACGATTTTGTTCTTGCTCGGCTCTTTGTGATAGTACGTTCCGTCGAGCGAGGGGCTCAGGAACGGAAACGAATGCATTGCGATGTCCGCGTGGACGCTCGCGGTGTAGCTGCGTACGTTGTCGGCGGCCACCATGCGGCTGATGACATCGGAGATCGATGGATCCTGCGCCGCGGCCGGCAGCAGTGCGCTCACGAGCATGGCGCACAAAGAAAAAACCGCAGCGGCAGTCGGGACGATTCGCTTCATACTTGCTCTAAACGCGCTTATGCGAGCTGCGGTTCCGGTTCGCCAAGCGCCGCAGCGACTTCCTCACGCACGCTTGGATCTTGCTCCTGCGCCAAGCGGGCGCGCAAATGCTGCTGTGCCTCGTTGCCGCCGATCCGTCCCAGCGCCCATGCGGCGTGGCCGCGAACCATGGGATGCGGATCTTCGCTGAGCGCACGAACCAGCGCCGGTATCGCGGCTCGATCGAGCGAGTTGCCGAGCGCCACCGCAGCATTGCGGCGCAAAATGGCCGCGCCGCGCCAACCCATGGCCGTTTTCGCGTAGATGCGCTTGAAGTCGCCGCTGCGCAATTGCAGCAGGCGAACGAGCGAAGGGGTGGACGTTTCCGGCGCGAGGGCGCGGTTCGCATCGGCGGCATGTACCGTCGCACGCTCGTTGGGCGGGCAAGCGATTTGGCAAAGGTCGCAGCCCCACACCCAGGTGCCCATGAATGAGCGCATCGCGCGCGGAATCGCGTCCGTACGCTGCGTGAGATCGGCAATGCACTTCGTCGCATCGATCGTGTAATCGCCGCGCAACGCGCCTGTGGGGCATGCCGAAATGCAGCGCGTGCACGAGCCGCACGTTTTGCGCAGCGGCTCGTCGGGCGCGAGCGGCAACACTGTTACGATCTCTCCCAAGAATACGAACGAACCGGCGTGCGGATTGATCAGGTTCGTGTGTTTTCCCACCCATCCGAGCCCAGCGCGTGCCGCGAACGCGCGCTCTGCCAGCGGCTTGGTATCGCAAGCGATTGCGGTAACGGGCGCGCCCGCCGCTTCGTCGATGCACCGCGCGACCTGTGCGAGCATCGCTTTTACGCGATGGTGATAATCCTGCGACCACGCGTAATTGGAAACGCGGCCGGTGAGCGGCGCGGGCGCAGGCTCTTGCGTACGGTAGGGAACGGCAATGCAAATCACGCTTTGCGCACCCGCCAGCACGTGCTCCGGGGAGGACGCCTTGCGTGCGTACTCGTCGTCGTATCGCCATGTGGTGAAATCGCCGCGTGCAAACGCTTGGCGCATCGCTTCGCGTGCCGCTTCGTCCGTTTTCGCGGGCGCTACGCGAACGCCGGCGGCACCCGCCTCGCGCGCGGCCGCACATGCCAGACGCTTTATGGCGTCGAGTTCAGAGGGTTGCCAGCGGTCCTTCATGCACCGGAAATGCCGCGTCGATGGCGGCAGCGTCGTCATCGCTCAGCTGCCAACCGCACGCGCCGGCATTCTCCTCGACGTGTTCGACGCGCGAGGCTTTTGGAATGGCGAACGTGTTGCGCTCGCGCGTCAGAAAATTCAAAATCACTTGCCGCACCGTTTTGCCGTACGTCGCCGCAATGCGTCCGAGCACGCCCGACGGCTCCGCTTCCTTGCGGGGAAAACGCCCGCGTCCGAACGGCGTATATCCGACCAGCGCGATCTCTTGCTCGGCGCAGTACGGCAAGAGGTGCGCTTCCGGCCCGCGCTCGCGCAGGTGGTACAGCACTTGATCGCATGCCAGCGGCACCGCCCGCAGGTACGATTGCGCTTCGCGCACGTCGTCAACATCGAAATTACTCACACCGATGAAACGCGCGTTACCCTTTTCCACGAGCGTTTCGAGCGCACGCATCGTCTCTTGCAGCGGATGAGAACTGGGCCAATGCAGCAGATACAAATCGAGGTACTCCGTGCGCAGGCGCCGCAGCGAACGTTCGCACGCGGCCAGCACGCCTTTATAACTCGCGTTGCTCGGCAGAACTTTGCTCGTGATGAACAGCGACTCGCGCGGCACGCCGTGAATCGCCTCGCCGACAATTTCCTCGGCGCCTCCGCTGCCGTACATCTCGGCCGTGTCGATGTGCGTCATGCCGAGTTCGATGCCGCGGCGGAGCGCGCGTATCGCTTCGTCACGGCGCGCGCCGGTTTCGGGAACATCCCACGTGCCTTGTCCGATGACCGGAACCGGCACGCGCCCCGGCCCAAACGGTTTTTTACCGGGCATCAGAAAAATTGGAATTCGTCGTGCGCGGCCGCATATGCCAGCAGCCCGCCGTGCAGATGTTGAATGCGCCGGAATCCGGCGTCGCGCAGCAACCGCGCCGCCCACAGCGATTTCTGACCCACCCGGCACGCGACGACATAGCGTTTGGCCGAATCGAGTTCGTGCAGACGTTCGGGCAACTGCGACGCCGGAATATGCGTAGCGCCGTCGATCACGCCCAGAACCGCTTCATGCGGTTCGCGCACGTCCAGCAATAGCGCGTGCGCGAGCGCGGCGTCGAGTTGTGCCGGTTCGATCTCGTCCACGTCCACCGTTTCGATCTCATCCGGCGTCGCTGTTACGTCGAATATCGACGGCGCGTCACCGCACAACGTACACGCCGCATCGCGCTCGATCGCAACTTCACGCATGCGTGCGCCGAGCGCGTCGACGAGCAGCAGCCGTCCGATGAGCGGCTCGCCGATGCCGAGAATCACTTTGAGGGCCTCGTTCGCCTGCAGCGTACCGACGATGCCGGCGAGGACACCGAGCACTCCGCCCTCCGCACACGTCGGCACGGTTCCCGCCGGCGGCGCTTGCGGAAACAGACAGCGATAACATGGGCCCGGCTCGACCCGCTGGCCGTGATCAGGAGCGAATACGCTCACCTGACCGTCGAAGCGAAATATCGAGCCGTAGACGTCGGGCTTTTTTTCTAACACGCACGCGTCGTTGATCAGATAACGCGTCTCGAACCGATCCGTGCAATCTACCACGACGTCGTACAGCCGGACGAGTTCGCGCGCGTTTCCCGCTTCAAAACGTGCGGCAATCGGATCGGCAGAAACGAGCGGGTTGATCTCGCGCACGCGCTGCGCCGCAACCTGCGCTTTGGAACGGCCGATATCGCCGGTCGCAAAAATCGTTTGCCGCTGTAAATTGCTTTCGTCGACCGTATCGTCGTCCATCACGCCGATCCGTCCGACGCCGGCAGCCGCAAGATATTGCAGCACGGGCGAACCCAAACCGCCGGCTCCGATGCAGAGCACGCGCGCATTGGACAGCCGTTCCTGCCCCGCGACACCCACTTCGGGGATCAGCAGATGCCGGCTGTACCGGCGCAGGTGCATCACGGGCGCGTATGCCGTGCGTTCAGCCATTGCAGCACCTCGCCGCGCGCATTGTCGCCTGCGTACGTGTGATCGCTGTCGATGATAATAAACTCTTTCGGATCGGGTGCACGGCGATAGAGGTCTTCGACACTGCGTGGGCTCACCATCGCGTCGCGCTTGGCGGCCACGTAGAGTTGCGGACGCCCCGCCAAGCGAGGCAGCGCCTGCGCGAATCGCTCGTCCACACCCTGAACGAGATCGGGCAGAGCGACGCCCTCGACGTACGACGAACGGAAATCCGTCACACCTTTGCCGCGCAGTGCGTCAATCGCCGTCGGGCGCCCGTAGCCGGTGGTGATAGCAATCGTCCCGGCAATAGACGGATCGGCCGCTGCCGTAAAGAGCGCCGTCATGGCGCCCATGCTGTGACCCATGACGTACAGCGGCCCGTCGTGACGCGTGCGTGCGAACGCGACCGTCGTGCGCATCGCGTCGACGAGATCGTCGACGCCGCGCAAAATCCCGCCGCTCGCGCCGAGCTTGTGGCCCGGAAAATCGAGACTGAAAACGGCGTAGCCGTGGCTCGCCAAAAAATTGCACAAAAAATCGAGGTTGTGCTTGGAACTGGAATACCCGTGGCCGACGACGAGTGTGACGCCGCGCGCGCGCCGCGGTTCGTATTCCAAGACTGCAACGTCGTTGTCGTCAGCGGTGATGCGATGCAGCGTCACATGCATTTTGCTTCCATTCGCTATCGCCGCCGCCGGCGTAATGCTCCTTCTTCCAGATAGGCGCACGCGCTTTGAGTTCGTCTATGACGTACTCGCACGCGTCGAACGCGGTGCCTCGATGCGGCGAGGCGACGACGACCGCCACCGCGACCTCACCGACACGCAAATCTCCGGTACGGTGAACCACGGCGATCTCACATGGGCCAAAACGCGCCCGCGCTTCGTTCGCAATGCGCTCGAATTCCGCGACGGCCATGCCGGTATGCGCTTCGTACGACAAACCGGTTACAGCGCGATCGTCGTCGGAACGCTCGCGTACGACTCCCGAAAAAGTCACCACGCCGCCGCACGCATCGGTATGCACGCTGCGTTCGAGCGCCGCAACGTCGATGGGATCGCCGGTAATGCGGAACATCAGCCGCCGCCCACCGGCGGCAGGAGTGCCAGTTCGTCGCCGTCCGCGAGGGGTTCCGCCGCATCGCTCACGACTTTGCCGTTGCGCGCAATGCGCGTGGAATCAGCGAGCGGCGCGAGACCCGTATAGCGGTTTGCGAGCGCGTCCCATGCATCTGCAACAGTGGCGCCGTCTTCAATCTGCAGTTCGTGCGATCCGCCGCCGAGCAGTTCGCGCACGCGTGCAAATGCCAGCACACGCACCAGCATCGGGCGCTAATAGCCTCCGAGGTCGGCCGTATATCCGTTGTCGGCCAGCCACTTGCGCGAGCGTTCGTGCAGCGCAAGCGTGTCCAGTCGGTTGCAGATGATCTTATGCATGAGCACTTGCCAGAAATGCTCGTCCTTGTTGTAGACGTCGTCCGGAACTTGGTTCTGCTCGCGCGAGAACTCGCGCAGCGCCTGCCAATCGCTGGCTTCCAGAATACCGCGCAAACGCGCTTCGTATTCGGGGCTGGGCGGCGGTTGCTGCACTTACGCCGACTTCTTCTTTTGGGTGCGCGGCGGCGCGAGCACGAAACGCTCGAGCGCGAGCGCCACGCCGTCTTCGTTGTTCGTCGCCGTCACGTAGCGAACCGATTGCCGCACTTCGGGAAGCGCATTCCCCATGGCGATGCCGACGCCGGCCCAGCGCAGCATCGGCACGTCGTTGCGCGAATCGCCGATTGCCAGTACACGTTCGGCCGGAATTTGAAAATCCGCGCACAAGCGCGCGAGCGCGCGCTGTTTGGTCGCATCGCGATTGGTCACCGCGCACTCGACGAAGTCGAGCCAATGCTCGATCTTGAAATGCAGCGGCAAATCGCCGAACTCGCGCTGCATGGCTTGGACGGATTCTTGGCCGAGAAAGCGGATGAACGTGGGCGCCGTGCGCATCACGTCCTCGAACGTTTTCACCTGGCGCCACGCCGGCCCGACCATGTCTTCCATGTACAATTTCGAGCCTTCGAGCCGATAGAAAAATTCTTCCGAATACAGCGCGATCGACAGATCGTTCTTCTCGGCGTACTCGACCATCGGTTTGGCGTACTGCAGTGGAACGGGTACGTGACCCAGCGTCTTGTTCGCCAAAAAATCTTTGGTGAGCGCGCCGTGCGCGCAGATGATCGGCAGGTTCAGGCCGAGTTCTTTGCTGACGCGGATCGGCGTGTCGACGCCGCGCCCCGTGACGAGGACAATGCGGATACCCGCATCGAGCGCTGCGCGAATGGCGCGCCGGTTTCGAGCAGTTATTTCCTCGCGGGAATTCAGGAGCGTTCCGTCTAGGTCCAGAGCGATCAGGTCGAAGGGCATCACGTACATCGTATACCCGGCGTCAAATCGGCCGGGCCGGCTTCAAGTGTCTACTCTTTATATGTCGGCAGAACGCGCGGCGGGAGTCAAAAGTCCCGCGAGTAACGTTATAGGGATATGGACCGCCGAATCGTCCTGGCCGCCGCGTTCGCCTTGTCCCTGCCCGCCCTGGCGATCGCGCTTACCCTTCCGGCGCAGGCGCAGCCCGCCGGGCGCTGCACGCACGAAACGCTCACCGTGCGCGGCACGCCGGTTTCCGCCACGTATTGCATCGTCGGAACGGCGACGGCATCGCCGGGCCGCGACCTGCCGGTACGGGTCACCGAGAGCTATTCGACCGCACACGGGTCCTGGAGCCAGGACGTGACGCTGCAATTCATCTCGGGCGAGGACGCCTCGCGCGTTATTCAGGACGTGCCGCTCGATAAGGTCGGCCTCCAAGGGACCCTGCACCTCACGCTGGTGCTGCGCGGCGGCGCCGTCCGCGTGGACAGCGCGATGCTCACTCCCGGCGCCATCACGATCAAGTAGTTATCGCAGCACCGTAATCGTCGGTTGCCCGGTGGGCATACCGTTCGTCGTCATCGGATCGTACAGCAGCCAAATCTTTCCGTAGGTATTGCTGATCGAGTCGACGATTTGCTTTGCCTCCGCGGGCGTTTTTCCGGGCAGCGTGGCGTTCACTTTCGGGATTTCGTCTTTGTGGTAATGCCACACGGCCTGTTCGCTTTTTGAAAATGCGTTGTACATCGCAGGCCCGACGATCGTCTCAACCGCGACGAGCTGAGCGTCCGCGCTATCGCTGCTGTAGATCTGACATTCCGTCACATTGTTTGAAACGGGTTTGCACCAGTGGTGAGCGATCTCGTCGGGATGCGTGTCGCCAAAGTGCTTTTGCGCGTCGATGTGCAGGTTCCAGCCCTGCGCCGGTGACACCGGCGTGTTGTCCGCCGCCTGTGCCGGCCCGGCTGGGCGCGGCACGAGCAATCCGGCCACGAACGCTGCGCACACAAGGGCCGTGGCTCCAACTCTGGACATAAGAGGTCCCTCCTTTAATTAACTTACGTCATCAAAATATCCGCTCCTTTAGGGCGTTCGTCTCATTTCCCACGCGAGCGGTCGAAGCCAAGCAAGCTGCAACCTAGGGTCGATTTCGGGTATTCTAGGGGTCTGATGCGGCGGCGCTACATCGCGTACAACATGTCCAAAATCCCCGACGGCTGTCGACTGGGAGGCTGTTAATTATCCATGGCCTGTTCGGCTTTCGCCCCAAATCTCACGGCTCGTGAGCAAGCGCGCTTCCTGTACGAAGCGATTCCGCCCGGTCTTTTCAAAGTTGAAAGCGATCAAGAGCGGATCCCCTGGCGCATCAGCCCCGAGCCGTTTGCATTGTCCGAAAGTACGGTCGAGAAGATCACCGCAATCGGCAGCGATCTGCTCGCGTTTTACAAGGCGCTCAACGCGCTCTATAACCGAAGCGCACGGGGAACGGCGCCCGCGTTCATCGCGGAGTACTTGGATCAAGGCAAGCCCGAGCACATCGTGCGGCTCTCGCGCCAAAACCGGTTCAAGCAAGACCTTCCCGGCGTCATCCGCCCCGATTTGATTCTCACCGACGACGGGTTCACCGCGAGCGAACTCGACAGTGTTCCGGGCGGCATGGGCTTCGTCGGCGCGATGACCGAGGCATATTGTCAACTCGGCATGGACAGCGTCGGCGGCGCGCACGGTATTCCGAAACACTTCGGCGCGATGCTCAAGACGCTCACCGGCAACAAGCAGCCCACCGTTGCAATCGTGGTCTCCGATGAATCGGGCGACTACCGCGCGGAATTGGAGTGGCTGGCACAGGCGCTTCGCCGCCTCGACATTCTGTCCGCATACGTCTGCAAACCGCAAGACCTCGTTTTCACCGAAGAAGCGCTGTTCGTTCGTTTCGAAGACGGCCGCGAAGAAAAGATTGACGGTATCTACCGCAACTTCGAACTATTCGATCTGCTGAACGTTCCGAAGCAAGAACTCATGCTGTACGCCGCGCGGCACAAACGCGTCGAGATGACGCCGCCGCCCAAGGCGCAGCTGGAGGAAAAACTCAGCTTCGCGCTTTTCCATCACCCCGCGCTGCGTAAATTGTGGGAACAAGAACTGGGCAAAGATGGGCGCGCCATTTATGCGCGTCTTGCGCAACTGTTTCCGCAGACGTGGGTGATCGATCCGCGCCCGCTGCCGCCCCAAGGCGTCATTCACGGCCTCGAGGCCGCCGGTGTGCCCGTGCATGACTGGATGCAACTGGTCGATCTCGGAAAGAGCGAACGCGATTACGTCGTCAAGCCGTCGGGATTTTCTGAACTCGCGTGGGGATCGCGCGGCGTACGGGTTGCGAACGACCTCACGAAAGACGAATGGATCGCGGCGCTCCAAGAATCCATGGACGATTACGGCAAGACGCCGCGCATTCTGCAGCGCTTCCACAAAGGCAAGCGCGTGCGCCAGGACTACTACGATCGCCAGCGCGACGAGGTTCGTAATTTCGACGGGCGCGTGCGCTTGTGCCCCTACTATTTCGTGACGGGCGACGAAGTGAACGTCGGCGGTATTCTCGCCACGATCGCGCCGGCCGACAAACGGCTCATCCACGGCATGACGGACGCGGTGATGGCACCGTGCATCGTCAAACCGAACGGTAATTAGTTTGTCAGTGTGGCACCCGCTGTGACGCGTTGTGCTCGGCGATGATCTGCGCATAACGCGTCGCGGCGTCGGTTGGTACGCGCCTGAGTTCCGGATCGCGATCGAGATCGATATGGTATAACCCGAAGTCGCTGTTGTCGTCGAACGGCAAACCCCACTCGCGATTCGACGTAATACTCCAGCACAAATAGGCGCCGATCGGCACGCTGTCGTCGTGCGCCTGCAGCACTTCTTTGAGATGCGCGTCGAGATACTTCGCGCGGGTAAATCCGTCGGCACTCGTAACGCAGCCGTTCTCGACCACGATGATCGGCTTGCCGGGAAAGCGTTTGTGCGCCTCTTTCAAAATCGCGCGCAGTACGCCGGGCCAGACCGGTGCCATTCCGTACTTACATTCAGCCGCGGCGCTCAGGCGTTTGAGTTGCGTGGGCCAAATACTCGGAACACCCCAGTAGTAATCGAGGCCGACGTAATCCAGGGTTCCAACACAGTCCGCCGGGCACAGAAATTCAGGCAATTTCCCCGCCATGCCAAGGTTCCACCAGTTCGTGCCGATTAGCGTCGTAAACATACCGAACGATTTCCGAACGGCATCGAATATGCTCAGGGGGGACCGGGTCGCCGTAATGCGGTGGCGCCCAGCGAGCGGGACGAACTGAATCTTGCCCTCGGCACTGCCAAAGAGCTGTTCCGCGATTCGTTTGGCGATGTCGATTTCCAAACCGGTGTAGCCGTTCTTGCCGTCGGACACGCAGAGGCCTTTGATGCCGGGATGAATACCAACGCGCAGTTTCCCGCGCTTGCGAATGTGTTCCACCGATTCGTCGGGCTCGCGCTCGGGCTCGTGGACCTTGTCGCGCACGATTGCAGCGTTCACTAGCGAAAGCAACGCCTGGTTTCCCAGCGCTAGCGCGACCGCATATCGCTGTTCGTCGCCGGCTAACACGTGAAGCGTCGTCTCCGCCGTTACGTCTTGCTCGAGGATCGCCTCTTGATCGAAGACCGCGTCGATTTTTCCGTCGGAAAACGCCTGAAGCGCGTCGCCGATGTGCGGATAGTACGTGAGCGCGGCGTCGGGAAACAGCCCCGGTGCGCGCGATGCCGGCGGCAAGCCCTCGACGACGCCTATTCGCGCTTTCCACGCCGTAAGATCGGCGTCGACCGGTTGCGATGTGCGGTGCAGTATCGCTAGGTGCGTTTCCAAATACGGCTGCGAGAACAGCGCGTACTCGAGCCGGTGATGCGTGATGGTGAGCTGCGCGATGGACACGTCCACGTTGCCGCGGTCGACGACGCGATGCTGTGTGAGCCGCCCGGCCTGACGGCGCAGTTGTTCGGGAGATTTGAGGTGTGTCGCGTTGCGATCCGCGAGATTCTGCAGCCATCGAGGCAGCCCGAGTACCAGTGGATTGGTGCCCACTTTTGCGCCGGGATGCAGCTTCTTCACTTCCACACGCGCACCGGCGTGCGCGCGAAACAGATTCGGAATGAGCTGCAGCACGGCATCCATCTGCTCGTCGCCGCTTGCCAGCGGATCGCGGCCCGGCGGCATCGGATATCCAGACATCCAAAAGCCCTTGATGTAGCCGTAGACCAATTGATTCGGTTCGTTGATCGTCACGTAATAGTCGATGAGATCGCCCAAACGCTGCGCGACGTGGCGCGCGTACAGGCTCATGCGCTGCGGAAAAAGCGGGTCCAGCATGCCGGCGCCATCGCCCGCGGCTTCGACGTGCAGCGGCCACGTATTATGATGCAGCGTAACCACGGTCATCATTCCGGCATCGCGAATGTACTGCAGAACCTCGCGGTAATGCGCGAAGGCGCTATCGTCCCAGACTCCGGCCTTTGGCTCCAAGCGCGCCCACGAGAGCGAAAGGCGAAACGCGGTACATCCGAGACCTTTGGCGAGATCGACGTCTTCTTTATATCTGTTCCAGAAATCGGTGGCGCGGCCGCGCGGCGTCAAGCGCTGCGATCGTTCCCACACGTCGCGAATATCATCGTGGCCATCGTACGCTTCGCACTGATGGTCGGCGGTGGCAACGCCAAAACGCAGTAAACGCTCCATTCGCGCGGGGTTTCTTTCGGCGCTTGGCCGAACCCGCTTTCATGCGATTCAGCAACAAGACGTGTCTGGTTACCGGCGCCGGCTCGGGCATTGGCCGCGCAACAGCGGTGCGCATGGCCGCCGAAGGCGGTCAAGTGGTCGTCGCCGATCTGCATCTTGCGACCGCGCAGCAAACCGTCGACGAAATTACCGCCGCAAAAGGGCAAGCCGTTGCGGTGGAAGTTGACGTCGGAAACTCCGCGCAGGTACAGGCCGCGATTGCGAAAGCCGTACAGAGTTACGGAAAGATCGACGTCATCGTGAACGATGCCGGCATGATGACGTTCACGCCGATCGTCGACATTTCCGAAGCGGACTTCTTCCGCGTCATCAACACGAATCTCGGTTCCGTGTTTTACTTTGCGAAGTACGGCGTGCCGCACATGCCGCCCGGCTCGAACATCGTCAACATCAGTTCCGTGCACGCGCATGAAACGACGGCGAACGTGGTGCCGTATGCTTCGTCCAAAGGCGCAATCGAAGCGTTTACGCGCGGTTTCAGCATCGAACTGGAATCACGGAAGATCCGCATCAACTCCGTCGCGCCGGGCGCCGTCGACACGCCGATGCTGTGGAACAATCCGAACGTCAAGAGCGGCGCGGAAAAGATCGAAGGCGCAGTCGGAAAACCTGAAGACCTGGCAGCGGCGATTTGCTTCATCGCATCGGACGAAGCGCGGTTCGTCAACGGAACGACGCTCGTCGTGGACGGCGGGCGACTCGATATTTTGTGAGGCCCTTTGATGCCTCAGGGTGACACGGGTGATGACACGCGGGTGACGTTGAGGTCTTCCGCCGGAACGTCCATTCGGTCGACGATGAGCGTCTTGGGATCGTACCAGACGGTGAGCTGCACCGGATTTTTCACGGTGATCTGCACGTCCGTCGCCGGCACGTCTTTCGGGCGATCCGGCGTGAACGTCTTGTCGACGCTGATCGCAACCGCTTGCGCGTACATCGGCACGATGGCAATTACCGGATCGTCGTTCCAAGCTTGCATCTGTGCGGGCAAGGCGAAATAGCCGGTAAACGGCCCGAAGTCGAAGATCACGAAATGCTTGGCGGTATCGCCGAGCGTGTACGTCTTGTTCACGTCGCCGCTCTGCGTTGCGCTATCGCCCTTGAACGCGAGCGCCGCCTGCATCGAACGCGAGTCCGCAATCGACGCATTCGATTTGTAACCGACGGGGGCAAGCGCGGCGTCGAGCGTCAGCGTGTCGGTCAGCGACCCGCTGCGGCCGTTCATGTTGCCGCTCGCGCTCTCGCTCAATACAATGTTCCCGGACGGATCGTGCGTAACGGTCACCGCGGTCTTCTCGATCTGCGCACCGTTCAGCGATGTGACGTACGTGTACGTCCCGTCGGCCGGAGCGGCGGTCGCGACCATCGCGGCAAAAATCAGGGGGAACATGCAACTTCCTTTCTATAGCGCTTCACACCGTCGAGCAGCGCGTCGATCTCCGCGAACGTGTTGTAACCGTGCGGCGCGACGCGAACGCCGCTCGCGCGAAACGTGGTGACGATACCGTCCCGCTGCAGCGCTCTGCCGAGCGCTTCCGGATCGGCCCCCGGAACGGTAAACGTCACGATTCCCGAAGACTCGCTGGGCCCGCGAACCGTTGCAATCTCCGCGCCGAGTCCGCGCAGACCCTCCACCAGGCGATCGGTCAGCGCGACGACGTGCGCGGCCACGCGATCCATCCCGGCGCTCTCTAACACGTCAATGGTCGTGGCGAGCGAAAGCGCACCGATGAAATTCGGTGTGCCGCCTTCGAACCGCGTCGCATTGGGCGCAAGCGGTTGATCGTAATCCAAGAAATTCCACATGTCGGCCACCGAACGCCAACCCGGTGCTGCGAGCACCAAGCGATCGATGAGATCGGGCCGGACATACAAGAAGCTCACGCCTTGCAGCGAGAGCATCCACTTCGCGCCGCCGCAATATAACGCGTCGACACCGCACGCTTGCACGTCGATGGGAAACGCGCCCAAGCCCTGAATCGCATCCACGGCAAGTAAGGCGCCATGTTGGTGTGCGACCTCGGCCAGCGCCGCGATGTCGTGACGGTATCCGTCCTCGAACGACACCCAGGAAACGGTAACGACCTTCGTTCGATCGGTGATGTGGCGGTGCAACACGTCGGGCGTAAGGCGTTCGCGCGTACTGTCGACGAACCGCACGTTAACGCCGCGTCTGCGCAGCGGCAGCCACGGCTGCGCGTTCGATGGAAACTCGTTGTCCGGCAGAATCAGCTCGTCGCCGGGCTGCCACGGAAAACCATTCGCGATCGCATTGGCGCCGTCGCCGGTGTTGCGTAAAACAGCGATCGTTCCGGGCTCTGCGCCGATGAAGCGTGCAATGCGCTCACGGTATTCCGGCATACGCGACTCATACGGCCAAACGCGTGCGACGCCGCCGGTTGCGTGAGCGTCGACGAACGCATGCAACGCATCGCGCGTCGGCTGCGGAAGCACGCCGACGGCGGCATGGTTGAGGTACGTGTAGTTTTCGGTTGCGGCGAAGAGTTCGCGGGGAAGCGGCGTGCTCAAGCGGTGCCGATCATTTCCTTCGTATGCCAAGCGATGTTGTTCGCGCGATCGCCGACGCGTTCGAGCGCCGCGAGTACGAAAAGCATACGCGTCCCGGCCTTCACCATCTCCGGATCCGAGGCCATCTCTTCTTGAAGCGCTTTCACGCCGCGCTTGTACAGGCGGTCAACCTCATCGTCTTCCTCGATGACACGCTCCGCCAAGTCCGCATCGCGCTCGGTGTACGCGCGCATCGCGTCGAGCAAGATGCCGTGCGCGACGCCGGCGATGTGGTCGATCTCGACGCGAGCGGGACGCAGCGGCACGTCCGCCAGCTTGATTGCATGCTTGGCAATATCGACGGCGTAGTCGCCCACTCGTTCGAGGTCGGTCGCGATTTCCAGCATCGCCGCGATCTCGCGCAGCTCGCCCGCCACCGGCTGCTGCCGCCAGATCAGCTCGATGCACGAGCTTTCGATCTTGCGACGTAAGTCGTCGATGACGTCGTCTCCGGCGACCACGCGGGCGCCCGAGGCGGAATCGCGCCGTTCCAGCGCCTCGACGGCAAGGCGGATCGCGTCTCCGGACAGTGCGCCGAGGCGTACAACGTCTAGCCGGGTTGACTCCAATGCCTCGTGATAAGCAGTGCGCACGGTGTGGGAGACCCTCCTTCCAGCCTACCAGTATAGCGGCAAAGGTTCCGCCCACGCAATTAGACAACTTGAGCGCTCGTTTTAGGGAGGTTTTCAATCAGTGAGCGAGATTCGCAAAGTCGGCGTTTGCGGCGCCGGCCTGATGGGCAACGGCATCGCGCAGACGTGCGCCTCGGCCGGTTTTGACGTCGTCCTCATGGAGGTGGCCGACGCGCCGCTGCAGCGAGGCATACAGACCATCACCAAGTCGCTGGACAAGTTCGTCGAGAAGCAAAAACTCACGCTGGCCGAGCGCGACGCGGTCCTCGGACGCATCACACCCACGACGAACGTCAGCGACCTCAAGGATTGCGATCTCGTCATCGAAGCGATCGTCGAAAACGTCGAGGTCAAAACGAAACTCTTCCAGCAACTCGACGATCTGCTCGCGCCGCACGGCATCATCTGCACGAACACGTCGAGCCTGTGCGTCATCGAACTGGCCGCCAAAACGAAACGCCCGAACCGCATCGCCGGACTGCACTTCTTCAATCCGGTACCGATCATGAAACTGGTTGAGGTGGTGAAAACTATCGCGACGACGCAGGACGTGATCGATTCACTGTTCGATTTCGCTCGCAAACTCGGCAAGGAGCCGATTCTAGCCAAAGACACGACGGGCTTCGTCGTGAACCGCCTGCTCGTGCCGTATCTTCTATACGCTATCAAAGTGTACGACGAAGGCCTCGCAAGCAAAGAAGACATCGACAAGGGCATGAAACTCGGCTGCGGTTATCCCATGGGTCCGCTCGAACTGCTCGACTTCGTCGGTTTGGACACGACGTACTACATAGCGCAAATCATGTTCGACGAGTTCAAGGATCCCATGATGGCGCCCCCGCCGCTGCTCAAACGCATGGTGCTCGCCGGTCACTACGGGCGCAAGAGCGGAAAGGGCTTCTACGATTATGCAAACTAGCACGTTCGAAAACATCCTCGTCGAAATCGACGGGCCGGCAGGCGTTGTCACGCTGAACCGCCCGACCGTGCTGAATGCACTGAACGCGGATTTGCTGCGCGAACTCTCGGCAGCGCTCACCGCACTCGAAAGCAACGATAACGTGCGCGCCATTATCGTCACCGGTGCGGGCGCGAAAGCATTCGCCGCGGGCGCCGACATCGGCGAATTGAACGCCCTGGCAAACGCGGTGGAAGGTGCCGGAAAAGCGCGCATCGGCCAAGCGGTCACGCTTCAAATCGAGCGCCTGAGCAAACCGGTAATCATGGCGGTCAACGGATTTGCGCTCGGCGGTGGCTGCGAACTGGCGATGGCGGGCGATATTCGTATTGCGAGCGAGAACGCGCGCTTCGGACAACCGGAGGTGAACCTCGGGTTGATTCCCGGCTACGGCGGAACGCAACGCACCACGCGACTGGTGGGCAAAGGCATGGCGATGTTCTTGTGCCTGAGCGGCGATATGATCGACGCGAAGATGGCGATGGAGATCGGCTTGGTCGAACGCGTCGTTCCGCAAGACGAACTGCTCGGCGCCGCCAAGAAACTGGCGCATACCATCTCGCAAAAGGCGCCGCTCGCCGTGGCCGCTTGCAAACGCGCGATCAACGGCGGCGCGCATCTGCCGATCGCCGACGCACTCGAACTCGAGGCACTGGAATTCGGTGCGCTCGTCAACACGAACGACTTTAAGGAAGGCACGAGCGCGTTCCTCGAAAAGCGCAAGCCCGAGTGGAAGGCTAACTAGAGTTTGTGCAGCACGGCGCGCAGGCGCGCGCCGGCGTCCTTTAGTTGCGCCTTGGTCTGGGGATTGCCGCTGATCATCTCCATGTCATGCGAGAGTTGCGCCATCGTGCCCGTAACGGCGCGCAGCTGCGCCGATGCATCGCGCAGGTTCGCATGTATGCGCGGATCGCGTTTGAGCGCATCGAGCGACGCAGTAGTTTTCTCCATATCCGCGGCGCTGCGTTCGAATGCATCGGCGATTGCCGCAAGTTTCGGCTGATCGCGATCGCGTAGCGCGGTTTGGGCGTGCGCCACGTTGGCCTTCGCTCTGGCCACCGTCGACTGCAAACTGCTCATCATCGCGGGAAGCGCGCTCTGCAGATTTTCCATGGTCGCCGCGCCGTTCTCGCGTGCGTGCTGCAGATGCGTCATCAGCGGTTTTCCGTACGGCCGCGCCTTCGCGAGCACGGCATACGCGCGATCGCCCAGAGAACGGCTTTGGCGCATGAACATTTCGAGCGAGAGCGGGGTCGTTCCGACCGGCTGCTGTTCGACCGGCAGAACGCGCTTCGGCCAGATCTCCCCCGTCGAAGTGGACGGCGGTACGCTAATCGCCACCATCGGGCTCCCGGTCAGCGCCGTCTGGACCGAAAACTTCGCGGTTTTGGGAATGCTCGTGTCGCGATAGATGTTCATGATGAGTTCGACTGTCGTATCCGGCAGAATTTGCACTTTACTCACGCCGCCGATCGTCACGCCGTTGAAGAACACCTGCGCTCCCGGCGAAACGCCGGCCGCTTGGGGAAAGCGCACGCCAATCTGATAACCGCCGGCGCCGCGCAGAAACTTGACGGCGAGAAAAATGCCGACCGCCGCAAGAATGATGACGACGAGCGCAGCGAAGCCCAGCCGTGCCGGCCGCGTGACTCGAACCGTTCGCATGCGCGCCATGCGTGAGAAGTATCCTTCGGCGAAGTACCCTTCCTTCAGCAGCGGTCACCGGGCGACGTAGCGAACCGTTGCACCGGTATGGGAATACGCATCGTTGCCATTGCCGCACTGCTGGCAATGCTGCTCGCGCAAGCGGCGAACGCGGACGTGCGTTCCGATGCCGCCCGGTTACTGGCGCGTCGCGTCCGCCAAACCGGCGTCGATCCGAAGAACGTGACGATCGGCGGCGTTACCGTCGCGGCGGATCAGGCGCTGCTGTCTTGGAATTCCGGAAAGCAGCACGGCCTGATCGGTTTAATTTTGTCCGCGGATCGCTGGTGGGATGCGCTGGACATGATCGACGATAGCGGCTGCTGGGAAAGCCGCCTTGCATATCCACTCGCGCCGGCACATCCGTATCCCGACACGTACATGCCGCCGTCGATGCTGCTGCCGCCGGACTCAGGAACGCTCACGGGCTATGGTTTCAGCAAGGCGATAACAACCGCCGCGTCAACGCAAAATGACGATGTTCGCAGCGCGGATCGATTGGCCGCGCAAAGCCGCAAAGGCGGCATGCTGGTAAAGCCGTACTGGTGCGACGCGGACACGTATCCGTTTACACCGGATGCGGCGATCCATCCACGCGGCGGAACGATTCATCCGCCCGTCCGTTCGTTCACAAGCGGTTACGACATCACTATAGCGTACGCGCAGAACGATGCGTCGGCCGATTCCAAACTCACGCAGCTCTATGCGCGCGCGCCGACGAAAGCGGAGTTCGCGCCCAATCATCCGCCCGCGCCGGGTTTTGGCGGGCCGGATGCCGTGTGTTTCTTCGATCTGCAAATCAGTGGTTCAAAGCCCGTGACCATCTCGCGCGGCACAACCGTGGAGGTTTGGTTTCCGTTCGTGCTCGACGATCAGTTGCGCTACAATTTGTCGTTTTTTAGCGCGGGCAAACCGTCGGGAATGATCTTTGGAACCACTTTCGACAATACGCTGCATTTTGTGCTGCCGCAATTCACGCTGGCGCCGGATACACCGCTCATGGCGGAGATCGACGGCGATCCCAAAGGTCCGTCGTAAAACGGAGCCGGGGCGTCTCTATTGCGCGAGAGACGCCCAAGGC
>JBKPMZ010000330.1:0-8067 GCA_046732415.1 Vulcanimicrobiota bacterium | reverse complement strand
CCAAGATACAGTGAAGCCGTGTGGGGGTTGCCGGCGAGTTTGGCGATGAAATAGCCGGTCGCCGTGAGCTGCATCCACGAACCGAGATTCGAGATCAGCAGGCCGAACCACAGCAGCCGGAAATCGCGAAACCGCAGCGATGAAAAGAGCGAAACGTCGCGGCGCGGCGGGCGGCGCTCGATCATCGCGCCTCGACGGCGCGCACGATGATCTCCGCACAGCCGTCCCGGCCGTACGTCGAGGTGTCCAAGCAAAGATCGTAGTTTTGCGGATCCGTCCAGGTCACGCCGTAATACACGTGCATGTACTCGGCCCGCGCGCGATCGATGCGATCCACTTCTACGGTCGCGGTCTTTTCATCGACGTGGTGGCCTTCCATGATGTGATGAATGCGCCAGTCTCGCGGCGCGTGCATGAACACGCGCATCACGTCCGGCCGCCTTCCCAGGATCGCGTTCGCTCCACGCCCGACGAGCACGGCGTTACGGTGCGATGCATACTCGCGAACCGCTTCCTGCACTTCGCGCAGGCAGTCTTCGTCGAACGACGCACCGGGCTGCAGGCGAACTTCCGGCGTACCGGATTCGAGCGCGAGCAGCATGCGCTCGCTCATGGTCTTTCCGGCGTTCTCGGCCGATTCGACGGCCGCGGCGGAGGTCATCAGCCGTTTGGCAACCACGACGGGGAGTTGCTCGTCGACGTATTCGTAACCCAAACGCTCGGCGACCAGATGTGCTACGGCGATGGCACCGCAGCCGTAGCGGTTGGAGATCGTGATGACCACGTTGCTGTATTCCCTCCGAGGGCCGCCGGAAGCCTCGGTGAAAGAGGCCCGCATGCCGATTATCCGCACGCGCGGGCTGCACAAGGTCTTTCGCACGGTCAAGCGTATGCCGGGAGCCGCCGGGGCGATACGCACGTTGTTTTCGCGCAGTTACGAAGACAAGGTTGCCGTGAGCAGCGTCGACATCGACATCGAGGCGGGGGAACTGGTCGGCTACATCGGCCCGAACGGCGCTGGCAAATCCACGACGATCAAAATGCTCACCGGAATTCTCGTGCCCACGTCCGGCACCGTGGAAGTAGCGGGCATCGTTCCGCATCGCGATCGCAAAAGGAACGCGCGCAACATCGGCGTGGTCTTCGGCCAGCGATCGCAGCTGTATTGGGATTTGCCGCTGGTCGAATCGTTCGAACTGCTGCGTGCGATCTACAGCATTCCGCGCGACCGCTACCAAAACAATCTGAGCGTCTTCACGCGCATTCTGGAGATGGAGCCGTTTCTGCGCACGCCGGTACGGCAGCTCTCGCTCGGGCAGCGCATGCGCGGCGATTTTGCCGCGGCACTGTTGCACGACCCGCGCATCGTGTATCTGGACGAACCGACGATCGGCCTGGACGTCATCGCGAAGGAGGCGATCCGCGAGTTCGTTCGCCACATCAACGAGGAGCGCGGCACGACGGTTATCTTGACCACGCACGATCTCGCCGACGTGGAGCGGTTGTGCCGCCGCATCGTCATCATCGACAACGGTACGGTGATCTACGACGGCGGCATCGAACGCATCAAAGAGGAATACGGCACGCATCGCACGCTCGTGCTGACCTTCACGGAGCCGCCGTCGGATCCGGCGCTGCAAAACGCCGAAATCGAATCCAGCGATCACGGCGTGGTCCGTTACCGCTTCGACCGGCGGCTGGTACGCCCCGACCAACTCATACGCGAGGCGACGGCGCGTTTCGAATTGCGCGATCTTACGATCGAGGAGCCGGACTTGGAATCGATAATTCGAAGGATCTATCTCGAAGGCTACCTGGTTCACCCCACCGGCTCAGCGCTTCGAGGCTCTCAGGACGAAAAGTGATATGTTGATTTCGAGCGGTACGAAGAAGCCGAACGTTCATACGTCGGCATATATTGCGCCAAACGCCGTCGTCAGCGGCGACGTGACGATCGAAGAAGGGTGCGCGATACTCTTCGGGGCCGTCATCACGGCCGAGGGTGCGCCGGTTACCATCGGCGCCAATACGGTGGTGATGGAAAACGCCGTACTCAGATCCAGCGGCGGCAGCGTGATGCAATTTCCCCTTTCCGTCGGTGAGAGCTGCATCGTTGGCCCCGGGGCCTACATCGTCGGCGCGACCATCGAGCCTGGCTGTTTCATCGCGTCTGGCAGCAGAATTTTCAACGGGGCGACGGTCGAGGAGCACACCAGCGTTGCGTTGGGCGCGGTAGTGCACGTGAACACTCGCGTCGAGAGCGGCAACCACGTCCCGATGCACAACATCGCTTTCGGCGATCCGGCGCAAATCTATCCGCCGCACCGCGCCGCCGAAGTGCGCGAAAAACTCGCATTCTTCCAGAGTGTGTTCAATTTGGAAGAAGGCCCGGAAGTGCGCGCTCAAGCCGCGGAAACGTACTCGAAGTTTTTACGCAAGGCGCATTCGCAGGACGCGGTAGTCGCCGAACCCGCGAAAAAACCGGCCGGACCAAAACCGCCCAAGCGCACCGCCGAAGAGCCGCCGCCCGCGCAGAACGTCGAAGTGGAGAAAGTCGTCGACGTCATGTTCGTTGAACTCGAAGAGGCGCGATTGCGCCGCGAAGCCGCCATCGCTCGCGAAAAGAAAGGCAAGAAGTAGTGCGCCGTGCCGCAATGATCGCAGCCCTCGTACTGCTCGCCGGATGCGCCGGTACGGCCGCGCATCGGGGCGGAAAGCTTTCGGCGGAGCAGTACCTTTCCGCCATTCAAACCGTTCCGGCGCCGATGCGAAACGGCTCGAGCGGCGCTCCGCTCGTGGGACTGATGATCTCGGGAACGATTACCAACGACGGCAAAACAGCGCTGCAGTGCACGCGCGCTTCGTTCGTTCTGGTACGCAGCGGCGACGGCGACGTTTCCCCGACGGCGGAGTTCTGCGCACTGCCAAGCATCGCGCCGCAGCAGTCCACCTTTTTCAACGCCACGTTTGCCGCCGCGCCGCGAGACGACTGGAAACTGCGGTTCGAGCACAGCGACGGGACGTACGAAATACACGATCTCATCGTTCCGCCGGGATGATAGCGCTCGCGCCGTACGCCGAGTTCGCGAAGAAAGCCTTCGCGCGCGAGGCGACGTACCGCATGGAAGTCTTTACCGAAGTCGGCTCGCTCATCGTGCGAGTGTATTTGCTGCGTTCGCTTTGGACGGCACTCTACGCGCAAAACGTCGCACCGATGAACCTGCCGCTGCACTCCATGATTACCTACGCGACCGTCGCATTGCTCATGTCGCTCATTCTCGAGGTCGACGGCACGCGGCTCATCCGCGAAAAGATCCGTGAAGGTACCATCGCTACGGATCTGATGAAACCGATCAGCGTGCCGTTCTACTTCTTCAGCGACGGCGTGGGGCAAACGCTGCTGCACGCGCTGCTCGTCATTCCGTCGGTGCTCTTCGCACTGCTGCTGGTGCACGTCGACGTGCCGAGCGCGCCGGTGTTCGGCGTGTTCCTGCTCTCGTTTTTCATCGGCTACCTGGTCAATTTTTTTCTGAACTTCCTGATGAACGCGGTCGCGTTTTGGACGCTCGAAACGTTCGCGATCCAACTCATCGTGCGCTGGGTGTCCGATCTGCTCAGCGGGCAAATCATCCCGCTCACGTTCTTTCCGGGCGTGTTCGGACGCATCGTGTTCGCGCTGCCGTTCGCCGCTGTCTATTCCACGCCGCTGCTCATCTATGTGGGCGTGATAGAGCCGCACGACTATGCGCGCTATCTGCTCATTCAGGTATTGTGGCTGCTGCTGTTCTGCGGACTTTCGGCAATCGTGTGGCGGGCGGCATCACGCCGCGTCGTCATCCAAGGCGGGTAGGTCCCACAACACCACCTCGCCGCTGCCGCGCAGATCGAGCCGCTCGATGGCATACATGCGCACCGCATCGCCCGTGCGCAACTGCTCGCCATTTGCTTCGATCTCGCCCTCGCCGACGAACAAGAATCCGAAGCGCGCGGGTTCGAACGTGTGGCGCAGTTCGTGGTTTTCCAGCCGCGCAACGAGCAGCGCCGCGTTCTGGGTGAGCGCGATGGGTGCGATGATTGCGTGATGACCGCTCGCCACCGCGAGCCAGCGGTTGCGCCGGTCTTCGATCGTGAAATCCATCTGACCGTACGTGGGCGGCGTGTCCTTTCTTCCGGGCAGCACCCACATCTGCACCAAATGCAGCTCGCGGTCGTCGCGCGCGTTCGTTTCGGAATGGCGCACACCGGTACCGGCGCTCATGAACTGCACGCCGCCGGGTTTCACTACACCACGATTGCCCATACTGTCCTGATGCTCCAGTTCGCCGGAAAACACGTACGTCAGAATTTCCATGTCGCGATGCGGATGCGTCGGAAACCCGGCTGCGGCGGCGATGCGGTCGTCGTTGAACACGCGCAGCGCACCCCAGTTGAGATTCTGCGGGTCGAAATAATCGGCAAAACTGAACGAGTGATACGTGTCGAGCCAGCCGTGCCGCGCGTGATAACGCTGCTGCGCGCGCTGAACGGAAAAAGTGCGAGGCAGTGTGGGGTTCATGCAATCTCCGAATCCGACGCCGCAGGCACGAGGTTGCGCACGCGGCCCAGGAGCAGGTGGAAATACAGCATACCACGCACGGGGCCAAGGTCGTCGAGCAGGCGCTCCGCATCGACGTTAGGATTACCGGAGAGTAGACGCAGGCTGCGCGCAACGCCCGAGTCTTTCATCGGAAACACGTCCAGACGCCCGAGCCCGCGCAGCAGCACGACCGCCGCGCTCCACGGGCCGATTCCGCGAATCGCGCAGAGCGCCTGCGATGCCTGAGCGCTCGATAGCCGTTCGATCTCCGCCCCGACGACGGCGCCGGTGCTCATTGCTTGCGCGGCACTGCGCAGGTGCGCAATCTTATTGGCGCTCAAGCCCGCCGCGCGCAAACGGCCGTCACTGCATTCAAGCAGTTGCTCCGGCGTCACGAACGGATAGTACGTGGCTCCGCCGTGAACCAGCGGTTCGCCGGCAGCTTCGATAAAACGGCGCATGATTGAAGCCGCGGCATGGATGCTGATCTGCTGAAAGACGATGGAATGCGCGAGTGCTTCCCAGAGCGAGGGATAGCGCGGCGGACGCAGTCCGCGCAATTCGCGAGCGAGGAAATCGAGCCACGCATACGGCCGTGCACGCCGGTACCACTCGTCGAGCCGTACGCCGGTGCCGAGCATACGTTCCACCGCCGGAACCCATCGCTGCGCCGATGCGCCCGCAATTCGCACGTGAAGCGCCTGCTTGCTGTGCTGCCGCACTTCGATGAGGTTGGCGCCGCGTGCATCGCGTACCGCGCGACGGTACACGCCGTCGTCTCCAAGCACGTCGACCACGTTTGCCGCCAAGCGCCGAAGTGCATCGACGGTGAGATCCAAACGATACGGCGGGCGGACGGAAACCTCGGCTTCGAAGCTGAACTTCAACGCCTCGATACCTCGGCGCTGCCTATGAAACTGTAATGTTGGCCACGTATTATCAATATTGGCGCATCAACTTCCTGACGATGCTCGAATACCGGGCAAACTTTCTGATGTGGTTCTGCTTTACCATCGTGTATCACGGAACCGCACTGGCGGCGCTGTGGGTTACGCTGCGGCAGTTTCCCTCGATGAACGGCTGGGACTTCAAGGAGATGGCGTTCCTGTACGCGCTCTGGATGCTCGCCCACGAGTTTCACAACACGTTCTTCTTCACCGTCGTGAACGTTCCCGACTACGTGCGCGAAGGGCGGTTCGACCGCTTCCTGGTGCGCCCGCAAGACACGCTGTTTCAGACGCTGACTGTTCCCTCGCAGATTTTTCCCGACGGCCTGATGCTCGCCATCGGCTATTTCGTCATCGCGACGAACTACAGCGGCGTGCGCACCGATTGGGCGTTCTTCGCGTTCGTCCCCTTCGTCGTGCTCGGCGGCGCGCTCATCGATCTCGGCATTTCACTGGCGGTGGCGACCGCCTCGTTCTGGTTCGTGCGCGTCGACACGCTGCGCTGGGTCATCATGTCGCTGGAGCAAGAGTTCACGCGCTACCCGATCAGCATTTACACGCGCGGCGTGCGCATCATTCTCTCGTTCGTGTTCCCGTTCGCGTTCATGAACTATTTCCCGGCGACGTTCTTGCTGCACAAAGCGGAAACCGGGTTGTCGCTTTCACCGCAGATCGGGCTGCTTACTCCGCTCATCGGCATAGGCTGGCTGGCGGTGTCGTACGCGTTTTGGAGAATCGGGCTGCAGCATTATCAGGGGACGGGGTCGTAATGAAACGTTCGGCTTTCTTGGCCGGTTCGCTCGCCGCGTGCGCGCTGCCGCTGAGCGCGCACGCACAAATGCCTATCGATGAGTTGCTGCGCCCCGCGATCGCCAGCATTCCGGGCAGCGTCGGCATCTACGCGCACACGATGGCGTTCGGTGCGCCGATCGTTTCCTACAATGCAGGCGTGTCGTTTCCGAGCGCATCGACGATCAAAATGCTCATCATGCTGACCGCGTTCAAAGCCGCCGAACACAAACCCGCGGTGATGCACGAACGCGTTACGTATCACAGCAGCGAACTCATCGGCGGATCCGACTTCATGCAGAACCAATCGAGCGGGCAGCGCTTCACCGTGGCGGAGCTCATCGAGCCGATGATTCAGGTGAGCGACAATACCGCGAGCAATCTGCTCATCACCCACTTCGGCTTCGCTCGCATCAACGCGGTCATTCGCGCCGCGGGCATGCCGAATACGCATCTGAGGCGGCATTTCATGGATTTTGCCGCCGTGGGACGCCACATGGACAATCGCACGACGCCGGCCGACATGGCGCATCTGCTCTTCCAACTCGAGCGCGGCGCGCGCGAAGCCGTTCCGACGGTTGCCAAACCGCAGTCGTGCCGCAAGATGATCGACATCATGCTGGGACAGACAGATCGCGACACTATTCCGCGCGGCGTGCCCAGCGGCGTGCCGGTAGCCAACAAGACGGGCGAACTCAGCCGGTCGCGCAGCGACGTCGCAATCGTAGATCCGTACGGGAATTCGCCGTACGTCCTCGCGGTGTACACCAACGGCCTCGACGGTCCGGGCGAAGCGTACGACGGCATCGCCCAAATCTCAAAAATCGTCTACGGCCAAGTAGCCGGAACGGATTTGTAGCCCTGCAGCAACATTTCGCCCTGAAACCGCTCGCAATTTTTCCCTCCATGAAAAAATTGCTGCTTCTCTGCATTTTTGCGAAAACAAAGTTTTGAAAAAACCATCCAGGTTTGCGCAAAAATGTCAGAGATTTCCGGACGAAACGTTACTCCAGGGCTACAAATTCGTTACTTGGGTTCGATCGTTACTTTCGTCATCACGTCGCCGACGCGAATCGCGTCGAGCGCATCAAAGCCGTCCGTCATCTGCCCGAACACGGTGTACTGCCGATCCAAGAATCGCGCATCGTCCAGGCACACGTAGAATTGCGATCCGGCCGAGTCCGGACTTGCTGAGCGCGCCATGGCAACGGTTCCGCGCACGTGCGGCCGCGCGTTGAACTCCGCCTTCAACTTATAGCCCGGACCGCCCGTGCCATTTCCGGACGGGTCGCCGCCTTGAATGACGAAGCCGGGCTCGACGCGGTGGAACGTGAGGCCGTCGTAAAAGCCGGCTTCGGTCAATTTGATGAAGGCGGCACAATGCTGCGGTGCGTCGTCGGGATAGAACGTGAAAACGATGTCGCCTTTGCTCGTGGCGATGCGTGCCTGTGAGGTACGCGCCTTTTCGAGAAGCGTGCGCAGTTCTTCGCCGACCGGTAGAGTGTGCGTCGTCATAGTGCCCGACCGTTGTGCATGGTGATGCCGAAGGCCTGGCGGTCCGCCAAGGCCTGCAGCTTCTCGCGGCGCGTCAGGCGCTTGAATCGCGCCTCGAGGCTACGCGCCGCCGTCGCGTCGCTGAGCGCGAACCAGGCGGCAAGCCGCACCGGCAGCCGCGTGCGCGTGTATTTCGAGGCTTTTCCGGCGAGGTGCGCATCGAGCCGGCGACGCAGGTCATCGGTCCACCCCGTGTAGAGC
>JBKPMZ010000329.1:0-11928 GCA_046732415.1 Vulcanimicrobiota bacterium | reverse complement strand
CGCCTTGCTTGTCGACCTGCGAGAAGAAGTAGCGATTGAAGTTCGTGAACCCGCCATAGGCGGTGTCGGGTAAATACACGTAGCCCAGTTTTCCGCCGCTGAGGCGATCGACTTCGCGGCGATTGTGTTCTATCCACGCATAGTTTCGCAGCGCGTGTTCGCTCGCGACGGGCGTAACCGTCACGTCGCGCGCACCGGTGCCGTCGGCATTCGGGCCGACCGTAATGATGGTTTGCTTGCCCGCGGTCTCTTCGAACGCTTCGTAGAGATTGTCGCCCGCGTGCAGCGCACGCCCGTTCACCGCGAGCAAATACTCGCCCGCGCGCACTTGTTCGCCGGGCTGCGTGAGCGGCGCGGAGAGCTGCGGATTCCAATTCTCGCCATCGTAGGCGTGCTCGAAACGGTAGCGCCCGTTTGCGACGGTGTAGTCGGCACCGAGCAGTCCGGTCGTAACGTGCGGCATCTCAGGTTCCGTGCCGCCGCGCACCCACATATGTCCGGTGGAGAGATAGCTGAGCATCTGATGCGTGAGAAACGTCAGGTCGTCGCGCGAACCGAGCCCCGGCAGAAATTCCGCGAAGCGCTTTTCCGTTTGCGGCAAATTCAAGCCGCCGTAGTGCTTGTCGTAGAAATAGTCGCGCTCGATGCGCCACGTCTCGCGGTACATCTGCGCCCATTCCTTGCGCGGCACCGTAAACAGTTCCACGTCCGCGGTTTGCAGTTCGCCTTCGCCTGGTTTGGGCGGCGCGGCGGTGCTGACGATTGCCCAGCTGCGGCCTTCGTTCAGCAGCATCTTCTTGCCGTCGAACGAAAGCGCGAAGCCGCCTCCGCCAATGCCTTGCGCGAACGGCATCGCTTTGCGCGATGCCATATCGAATTTCAGAACGGTCATGCGCGGTGGCTGCGGAAGCACGCTCGTGAGCGGCGCTTGAAGCAGAAATACTTCGCCCGCTTTGCCCGCCGCGAGATTGACGTAGTTCGCGTTCGGCACGGGCAGCGCGACGATGCGCTGCAGGATGCCGTCGAAGTCGACGCGCACGTCGTGCGACGCCGGCTTGGCAGACTCCGGCGCTTTCGGAGAGGCTGCGGGCGCGGGCTCGTCGGTGGATTCTTCGTCGCCGGTTTGCGCCTTGAGCGGCGTGACGGTGCTGTCTTGCAGAACCGCCGCGTAGACGTTGCTGCTCGTCGGCCGCTCGTCGCTCTCCATGTCGAGCCCGTTGGACGTAAGACCCGTATTCGTGCTCGCGAGAAAATACAAGTACTCGCCGCTCTTGTCGAACGCCGGATTGCGGCTGTCGCTCATGCCGTCGGTGATCTGCGTCGATCTGTTTGCACCGAGTGAATACACGAAGATCGCGTTCAGATAATTTGCAAGTTGGTTGTTGTACGCGATCCACCGGCTGTCGGGCGACCATGAAACGTTGAACGACGACGAACCGAACGTTTCGTACGGGGCGTGCGCGATGCGCACGGGCTCGGGATGATCGAGGTCGACGTAGTACAGATTGCCGTGCTTGTCGGAATAGGCGATCTTCTTGCTGTCGGGCGACCACACCGGCGTGTAGAAGAACGAAGGCGAAGGCAAGTCGATGACGCGTGCGGGCTGCAGCCCGCGCTGATCCTTCACGTGCAGCGCGTATTCGCCGCTGCTGTCAGAGAAATACGCAATCCATCGGCCATCCGGCGACCATGCCGGATCCCGTTCGGCGACGCCCGGCGTCTGCGTGATGTCGCGAATGTCGCCATGCTGCGCCGGCACGGTGAAGATGTCGCCATGCGCCTCGAACACGGCGCGCACACCGCTGGGCGAAATGTTCGCATTCTGAATTTGATCGCCGACCTTGAGCCAGTGGGGACGCACCTGCGGCATGTCGGCCGCGATCGTTACCGGCACCTGATGCGCGCCGCCGCCGAAATCGTAGACGTGCAGCGAACCGAGTTGCGCGTACACGATCCCGCCTGGGCCTGCGTTCGCGGAAAGGATGTCGAAGCCGTCGTTACCGACCAGGCGCCGCACGCTGTGCGCGCGCGTGTCGTACGCATAGAGCGTCGCCGGGCCGTCGCGATCCGAAAGAAAGTACACCGTTTGACCGGCCCACATGGGATTGCGATCGTTGGAATTGTTGCGCGGCACTTTCACGATACTGGAATCTGCGAGATTCGCAATCCAGATCGGGGTCGTTTGGCCGCCGCGGTAGTGCTGCCATTGCGGTTCCCACGGAGCGGTCGGCACATATGCAAGATGCGTGCCGTCGGGCGAATACGATCCGTCCTCGGCCATCGCGAGCGGCAGCGCTTTTGGAAAACCGCCGCTCACGGCAACGGTGTAAAGCATGTTCTCGTCGGCGTAACTCGCGCGCCCGGAACGGAAGAGCACGCTTTTGCCGTCGGGCGTCCAGCCCACCGCGACGTCTTCTGCGGGATGATAGGTCAGGCGTTTCGGATCGCCGCCGGTGGACGGCACGACATAGACGTCGAGATTGCCGTCGTAGTTGCCGGTGAACGCGATTTGCGAGCCGTCAGGAGAGAAATACGGCGCGCCTTCGAGATCGTAACCGGTGACGAGGCGATGCGCCTGTCCGCCCGATCGTGCAACGGTCCAAATATCGCCGCCCCATTCGAACGCGATTTGCGTGCGGCTGAGCGTCGGGTCTTGAAAGATGTACGGCGTTTGCGCTTGCGAAGCGATCGGTAATGCGGCGAACGCAAAAAGCGCCGCAGCGACGAGAACGGACGTCCTGCTCATGGCGCATCGTTCCGCGCTGCGTAAACGCTGCCTGCGTGCAAGAAAAACGGCCTCGCGCATGCGAGGCCGTTTCTTTCCTGAACAGCGCCGGAATTAGGATTTCTTGGCGTATACCGCGACCATGCCTTTGATGAGCGACATCATGATGTGGTCGTTCGCGGAGATCTTGCTGAAGTCGACGTTGGAACGATTGGTGGTGAGGTTCGCCTCCATACCGTTGTCCAATTTGACCAGAATGTGTTTTGAGTCCACGACCTTTTCAACGGTCGCGGTATAGGTGCCGTCGGGGATCAGCGTCGGATCGACGGTATTACCGGCCAACGCCGCGGCCGGTGCGGCGAGCGCCGCGATGAGTGCAAGCAAGGACAGAAGTTTACGCACGATATCTCCGTTGAGCGGTCCGAGGGATAGCAGTACAGGGCCGGCACTCCACTGTGCCAGCTTCTAGCCTAAGATTGTAGCGCAAGAGACCCCTGATCTTCCAGGGCTTGGCGATTTTTTTCTTGGTCGCCCAGGGCGGCGCGGCCGTTCTTGGCCACCTGGAACTGGCCGACGAGCTCGTTGAGCGAGGATGATTCGCTGAGCACCTCGGCGGTCTGACCGGCCACTTCGGTGACTGCTCCGGCGTTGGCGCGACCCAGTTCCGAGGTGCGGCCTATGGTCTGGCCCAGGTTTTCGATGGCGATTTGCTGTTCCTGAGAGGCTTGGGCGACCTGGCCGGTCCGAGACTCGATCTCCGAGACGCTCTCGAGAATCTGGTTGGACGTGATGGCCTGCTCGCGCATGGTGGCGGCGGCCTCGTGCGTCATCGCGCCCATCTGTTCGCTGGCCTTGGCCAGTTCTTCGGATGCGCGTGCCTGTTCCGTCGTCGCCACGCTGATTTCGCTGACGAGTTGCGCCATCTCCGTGACGCGCTGGCTGATCGTCTCGATCATCTCGGTGACGGTACGGGCGGAGGCGGCGTTGTTCTGCACCAGGCTGTTGGCGCGCGCGGTGCGTTCCAGAACTGCCGTCGTGCGGCGCTGGATGTCGGCGACGAGTTGACCGATTTGCTTGGTGGAGCTGGCGGAGTTTTCGGCGAGTTTACGCACTTCGTCGGCGACGACGGCAAAGCCGCGGCCGTGCTCGCCGGCGCGCGCCGCTTCGATTGCGGCGTTGAGCGCGAGCAAGTTCGTTTGATCGGCGATCTCTTCGATAAGACCGAGAATCTCGCCGATCTGGCGCGAGGCTTGGTCGAGGCTCTGCATTTCCGTCACCACGTCCGCAACGGTATCGCTGATGCTCGACATACCTTTGGAAAGCTGCGTGACTTCGTTGCGTCCCTCGCGCACCTGTTTGTCGGTGCTCGTCGATTCCTGACGCACGCGTTCCGCGTTGCCGGCAACTTGCACGATGGACGCCGACATTTCTTGCGTGTTTGCGACGGCTTGTTCCACGACCGTCGCCAGGTTGAGCAGATTCTGATCCATCTCTTGGATCGACGCGGTCATTTCGGCGACTGCGCTCGAAATGTCGGTGACGCGGCGCGCCACCTGCTCCGCGTTGTCGGCGACTGTGCCCGCCGTCGCGCGAACGGACGTTGAAAATTCAGCGGCACGCGCGAGTGCGGTGAGTTCTTCGCTCACGCGCGCTTCCACTTGACGCGCGGTGTCGTTCGTATGTGAGCTGGCGCTTTGCACCGTCATGACGGCGTGCTGAATCGTGGAAATGATTTGCGAGAGCCGCTCGCCGAGTTGATCGACTGCGGAGCCGAGGCGGCCGAGCAGATCGCGGCCTTCCCAGCCGACGCGCGCGGTGAGGTCACCGCGGCCCATCGCCTCGAAGACGTCCAGGCATCGGCCGATGCCGGCGCTCATGCTGCGGCGGAACCAGCTCATCGCAAAGAGCGCGACGAGCAGCGCGATTGCCGCGCCCGCGACCGTGAGGATGAGCGCAACGTTGCGTGCTTGCAGAAGTTTCTGGAAACGAACGTCGGAATTGGCTTTGAGCGCATTGAGCAGCGCTTCGCCGTCGGCGCTTTGCTGATCGAATGCGGCTGCTGCCATGCCTTGAATCTGCCGCAGCGCTTCCGCTTTCTTGCCTTGCGAGAGCTGCGATACCGCAGCGAGTGCTTGGAAGTCGTACGCGCTGGCGCTGCCGCTGCTCGTAACATTTCCGCTTTTATCTTTCGCGCCGACGAATTTCGCGACGAGCGGCTTGATTGCCGGATCGGTCGACGTCATGTCGCCCATCTTGCGCGCGTCTTCGGGAAATTGCGCGACCATTGCTTTGGCTTTCGCAAGCGAAGCGGCGGCTTTGGCCGGGTCGGGATTCGTTGCGGCATCGATGGATGCGGCGCGCAGCGTGTCTGCGTCCGAGGCCACCTTCACGTATGCCAGTTCGCCGCGAATGATCGTATCGTGCAGCACTTGGGCTTGATTGGTGATCTGCCCCATGCCCCACATCGTTACGGGAATCGAGAGGGCAATGATGACGATGACGGCGACGAAGGCGGAAGTAAGCCCGCGTTCGAGACTCGTGCGCTTTTGATTCATATCCTGTTGTATGTCGGTCCTTTGGCGCGAAAGTTTGAGGAGAAAACTACGTTTCTGCCGATGCTACCGGGGCTGCGCGGCGCGCCGTTAACGTTGCCGGAATGAAGGCGAGGACGGCGGCGGCGACGACCACGATCACCGCGGAAACCAGTTCCGGCTTGACGACCATGACGTACAGCGCGGCGATGAGTTCGAAGAGCGACATGAACGCCATATAGTTGAAGACGCGGTCACGCCGTGCGGCGTCGATGGCGGGAGTAATTGGGCCGTCGCCCGCTTGCGAAGCCATGGCGTGCAGCGCATCCGCTTTGCGGCCGGATACGGCCGGGCCCAGTACCGCCAGAATGAGCGTGAGCACGAAGACTACGTTGATCCAGCCGTCGCTCCAGCCGAACCCGCCGACGTAAATCATGCTGATGCCCATCGCGAGCAGCAGCAGGGTGGAGATGCCCATGATCGGGCCGATGGCGGGTGTGTTCAGCACCGCGGCGCGGACCTCGGCAAGCGTACTAGCGCGCTGGATGCGCAAGAGCGCCGCAAGTTCTATGGTGATGCCGGCAAAGAGCCCGATGACCGCGAGAATGTGAAAAAACAGCAGTGTTTGTAGCACGGGTGAGGTCCTCCGTTTGGGTCGCCTGCGACCTTCAGCACACTGGGCCGTTTTTCCGTTCGCCGCGCAGATTGTTGCTGTCCACAGGTTGCTCGCAAGGAGTGGCGCGGCTCCCAAATAACCTTCGCTTATCCTTGCCAAGACCCGCTATCCGTAGTAGGGTTTTGCTAAGCCGTATACAACATATAGGGGTTGCCAAAGTTGAAACAAGAGACCGTCGCCGGGCTCGATATCGGAACGACGAAGACCTGCGCGGTCGTCGCCGCCGACGGTCCCAACGGCCTCGAAATCATCGGGTACGGCGAGGCGCCCTCACTCGGGATGCGCAAAGGCGTCGTCACCGATCTCGAAGAGACGATCAAGTCCATCGAGGCGGCAACCGAAAAAGCCGAGCGCATGGCCGGCGTCCACATCCAGGACGTGTACGTCGCGATAACCGGCGAGCACATCCGCAGCACCAATAACCGCGCCGTCGTCGCAGTGCAAAGTGAAGATCGCGAAGTCGGCATGAGCGACGTGCGCCGCGTCATCGACGCGAGCAAAATCATCAACCTTCCGGCAGACCGGCAAATCATTCACGCGCTGCCGCGCTACTTCACCGTCGACGGACAAGACGGCGTGGAAGATCCCGTCGGCATGGCGGGCGGACGCCTCGAAGTGGACACGCACATCATCACCGGCGGCAGCACGTTTATCACCAACGTGCTCAAGTGCGTTCACCGCGCGGGGCTCGAGAGCGCGGGTCTCGTGTTCGAACCCCTGGCGAGTTCCGCCGCAACGCTGCTGCAGGAAGAAAAGCACGTCGGCGTCGTGCTGCTCGACATCGGCGGCGGAACCACCGACATCGCGGTCTATTCAAATGGCGGCGCAATCTACACGTCCACGATACCCGTGGGCGGCAACATTTTGACCAACGACATCTCGCTGGGCTTGAAGACGACCGGCGCGGAAGCGGAGCAGATCAAGCGCGCGTACGGCGCGGGCGCCGCGGCGGACGAAGACGTGCAAACGTTTCCCGTGAAAACGCTGGACGGGCGCAGCACGAAAGATGCGACGACCGCGCAGTTACGGCAGATCGTCGTGCCGCGCGTCGTCGAAACGTTCCGCATGGCCAAGCAAAAGATCGTCGAGAACGTGCCGCGCGATCTGGTGCTCGGCGAAATCGTCGTAACGGGCGGCGGCGCGCATCTGCGCGGTATCGAGCCGCTCGCGGAAGAAGTGTTCGGTTTACCCGTGCGCGTCGGATTGCCCAGCGCCGTCGCCGGATTGACCGACGCACTCAAGCAACCCGAATACGCAACGGCAATCGGCCTGGTGCTTTTCGGACCGAACGGCGGCACCGATCATCACGAATACGTCAAGCGCAGTCCATCGTTCTTCACGAAGATTCGCTCTTGGCTCGGCGACCTGTGGAATTAAACGATTCTGAGCAACCCTCGCAACCCTCACTTTTTACGGAGGAGATCCTGACAATGGCTGATGCGAAGCGCTACGTCCCGGAACACGCGGCTACGATCAAAGTGATCGGCGTCGGCGGCGGTGGTTGCAATGCAGTGAACCGCATGATTGAGGCCGGTCTGTCCGGCGTCGATTTCTTCGCGGTGAACTCGGACGTGCAAGCGCTGCGCAACGCGCTGACCGAAAACACCGTGCAGATCGGCAACAATCTCACGCGCGGTTTGGGCGCGGGTGCGAATCCGACGCTCGCCCGCGAAGCAGCGGAAGACTCGCGCGAAGATCTCGCGATGATCATCGACGGCGCCGATCTCGTGTTCATCACCGCCGGTATGGGCGGCGGCACCGGCACCGGAGCCGCGCCGGTGATTGCGGAGATCGCGCGTGAAACGGGCGCACTGACGATCGCCGTCGTTACTAAGCCGTTCGTGTTCGAAGGGCGCAAGCGCATGCAAGCCGCCGAGCACGGCATTGCCGAACTCGAAGCGAAGGTCGACACGCTGATCACGATTCCGAACGAGCGCATTTTGCAAGTCATCGAAAAGCGCACGCCGCTGAACGAGGCGTTTTCGTACGCGGACGACGTGCTGCGCCAAGGCATTCAGGGCATCTCCGATCTCATCACGCAACCGGGTCTCATCAACCTGGACTTCGCCGACGTCAAGACGATCATGACCGACGCGGGCAGCGCGATGATGGGCATCGGCGAAGGAACCGGCGAGCATCGCGCCGCGGACGCAGCGCAAAAAGCGATCGCGTCGCCGCTGCTCGAAACGACGATCGAAGGCGCACGCGGCGTGATCTTCAACATCACCGGCGGCACCGACATGGCGATGTACGAAGTGAACGAAGCCGCGGAGATGATCAGCCGCGCGGTCGACAACGACGCGCAAATCATCTTCGGCGCAAGCATCGATCCGACGATGACCGGCAAAGTGCGCGTTACCGTGCTGGCGGCCGGCTTCGGCCAATCGCGCGGCTACGGACGTGCGAACGCGGGCTTTAATTTCGCCGAGACGAAGATCGACGCGGTCGCACCGCTCAACATGGACGACATCGAAGTGCCGGCGTTCTTGCGCTATCGCGGTTAGCCGGTTTCGCGCATAAAAAGTTGAAGGCCCGGGTTAATGCCCGGGCTTCCTGCTTTTAGCCGTTCGGCCATTCATGGCCGATTCGGCCTTGTACGGTATATGGACCGATAGTGACGCGACATGTACCCAGGCCGACGGAAAAAGCGGAGTCGCTCATTGCGGCGTCGATCCTCAAGCGGATCGTGCCTTTGGGCAAACTGCTGTCCCACGGCTGCAATGTACTATCGCGCTGAGAATACTGCCCAGCGGCGGTTATGCGTTGCATTGTCGCTGTTCCGTTGCTGCCGACAAGATCGAACGCGGTGATTGCGGCATGCTCGACGCGTGAAGCGCTTGTGATTTCGACGATCGCGGTGGCGGCTTGCGGCGGCGCGGCGCCGGGTTTTACCCAGTGCGTGGCAGAGCCGTGGGTACACAAGACCATAACCGCGTGTGCAAGCATACAGCCATGTTCATAGCGGCAGGGACAACGGCCTCCACTGCCATACGCTTGAGCATGAGGCGCAGGTTTGCACTGCTGTTTGCCGCCATCGCCCTAACGACGGTGCCGCTTGTGGCGCGAGCGCAGAGTGCGTCATGGACTGACGGCGTGACGGATAACGCCGTCACGTTCGATTCCGGGCAGCTGCAGTACCGGCAAAGCAAACCGCTCGCAAATAATACGAGCGGCTGGTGGCAGTACACTATCGCACTATCGGATATCGATTGCCTGCAGTTTCAGATTTTTCCGTCGGGGGAGATGCTATCCGTCGTCGGCAAAGCGAACGACTCGGTGCTGAAGAAGGCTGATCCGCTCGGTACCACCCACGGTTACGAGGCGGCGCTCAAGCATTTCGACATCATGTTTCCGCCGAGTGGCGCGGATACGGCGAAGAATCTGCTGCGCGAGTTGGAACGCGCGAGTCCAGGCCTGGCCAAGCGCACGAATAAGGGCGCCTGCGAACTCCTGTAGCTACGGTGCTTGCGCGCCGGAGAGGTTGGCGTGGCCGGCCGTTTGCAGCATGCGGGCCGTCGCGGGACGGCACGATTCGTTGCCGGCCATCCACACGCAGTGGCGTACGTGAAGCAGATTCGCGCCGCGCAGATCGGCGCCGTCAAAACGAGCGCAAACCAGTTCGCCGGTGTCAAACGCGCGCGAACCGTTTATGTTGATATTGTCCGTGCAGACCGCTGCATTCTCCAGATCGGCGTCGCGCAAATTCGCGCCGCGAAGATTTGCACCCACGATAGCCGCGTGGTGAAGGTTCGCGTGGGAGAGGTTCGCGCCGGTCAGGCGCGCTCCGCTGAAGCGCGCGTCGTGCAGATCCAGTCCGCTCAGGTCAAGTCCTTCGAGATTGCTGCCTTCGAACTGCGCCGACGACAGGCGCGCACCGCGCAGCTTTGCGCCTTGCAGATTCGCGCCGTCGAAGCGGCTGCCGCTCAAATCGGCGGTGCCGAAATTCACGTCCTGCAAGTTAGCTCCATCGAGCGTAATGCCGCGCAGGTCGACATGGCTCAAGTCGACGCCTTCCAGATTGCAACCGTCGCACCGCTGCAGAATGTGCCGTACGGTGTCCGGCGCGAGCGAGGAAATTTCATCCCCTGAAAGGTTGACGCCCTCGAAACGTGCACCGTCGAGCCGCGCGCCGTCGAATTTTGCGCCGCGGATGTTGGTGCCCTCGAAGTGCGCGTCGCGCAGGTCGGCGCCGCGCAAATCGGCGCCCTCGAAATTCACGCCTTCGAACGTGGCGCTGCGCAGATTTGCCGAGCGCAAGTTTGCGCCGCTCAAATTCGTTCCTTCGAACGTGATGCCGTGCAGATCGCGCCCGTGCAGGTCCATACCGGACATATTGCATCCCGTGCAGTGGCGGATGATGTCCAGATTCACGTCGCGGCCGGCGGCATTCGTTGTGCCGCTGAGTGCGAGGATAAGCGAGATGGCAAGTGCCGCGATGATGGAGATTCGCATGTAGTAGCCTCCGTGTTATTGCATGATGGTGCCTGAGATATTGCTGCCCGTCAGTTTGGCGTGGCTGAGATCGACGCCGCGAAGATCGACGTTAGAAAAATTGCATCCGTTGAAGGCGGCGCCGTCGAGTTGCGCGCCCTGCAAACGCACTGCGGAAAGATTGACGCCGTCGAACGTCGTGTTTCGCAGATTCGCGTCGCGAAGATCGGCTGAAGCGAAATTGGCTCCGGAGATGTGCAGGCCGCTCAGATTCTTTCCGCGGCCGTCGAGATCGGAGAAATTACACCCGCTGCACGAGTTTAGCAGCGTGCGAAGCGTTGATTCGTCCATGCCGGCGGTGTCGACCGATATGCCCGAGAGGTATGCGCGGCTCAGGTCGACGCCACGCAACAGCGCGCCGGACACGGCTACGCCGGAGAGATGCGCTCCGTCGAGGCGCGCACCCGCCAGTTTCGCATCCTGCAGATTGGAGCCGGAAAGATCGGCGTCTCGCAGGTCCGCGTTGCGCAGATCTGCCCCGCTCAGATTCGCGCCATGGAGCACGATACCGCGCAGGTTCGCGCCGCGCCAATCGATCCCGGAAAGATTGCAGCCTTCACATGGCAGCCGTTGCGGGACATGCGGCGCCGTGCTGCGCGTGCGCACGGATTTTTGATGCCGTACCGGTGCCGGAGTTGAAGCCGGATGCGTTGTGCGCAGCGCTACCACGCTCGGCGCGGCAATGACGGTTGCTTGTGGCAGCACCGTAGGCGCGGGCGCGGATGCGGTTGGCGGAGATTTTCGAACCGCGAGTTTACGCTTTACCGGCGCGGGCGTTTGCGTTTTCGCTATGGGTGCCGCGGTCTTGGGTGCGAGCGGCGCGGCGATGACCGGGCCGTAAATTTGCGCGCCCGCAAAAACGATCGCGACCGTGGCCGCCGCCGCGATTGCGGTCGCATAGGATATGCGTACGCGATGCGACGTGCCGGCGCGCAGCAGCCGTTCGATACGAATCGACATGCTTTTGCGCGTTACGAATACGCCGGGAGCCGCGAGCGCCGCGCGCGGCCACTGCGTAACTTCGGCCATTCTCGTGAGGCAATGCGCATAGGGGCGCACTTCATGCGTGAAGTCGACGACGTGATCGTCGCACGCGACCTCGCGCTCGACGTCCATTTGCGCCGCGATCCATCGTACGACCGGGTTGAAGAAGTAGAGGGTGACCAGCACGCGCTCCAAGGCGTTGAACCAATCGTCGCGACGGCGCAAATGCGCGAGTTCGTGCAGAGCGATGTGCTCGATCTCCATGGGTGAGAGCTGGTCGAGCAGTTGCTGCGGAAGCAGAATCATCGCATCGAAAAGACCGATCGCCACGGGCACGTCGGTATGCGGTGAAACGCAAACGCGCGTATCGCGTCCGTACCCGGCCGCAGCGGCCCAGCGCGAGAGCGCTTCGCGGTGCTCGAACGGCAGCGGCAGCGCGTCGCGCTTGAAGCGTTCGAGGTACACCAGTTCGACGATCAGCCGCAGCATCAGCAGCGCCGCGACCAGGGCCCACGCGCCCA
>JBKPMZ010000328.1:0-12951 GCA_046732415.1 Vulcanimicrobiota bacterium | reverse complement strand
CGTATGCGTCGCGGGATGAACGTACAGTTCGGAAACGCCGTCCGGCAAGTGCTGCAAATACCGCCGCACGCGGTCGGGCGTCATGTGTCCCGTATCGATCATGCCGAACACGTAATCGTTCGTCGCGATGCCGGCAAGACGCAGCCGCAGGCGCATCAGCGAAAGCCACGGCAGTAAGAACGCGGCATTGGCAAAGCGCGCGGCGGCGTGCGTGCGCATCGCGCGCCACGACGGCCAAAACGGTTCGCGCGGAATGCGGATCGCGCGCACGCCGTATTCGCGGCCCACTTTCAAAATCAGCGAGAGGACCGTCGGATGCACGTGCAGATGATTTTGCGCGTTCACGTGATCGAGCGGCAGTCCCGTCGCGGCGAACGCGGCGAATTGCGCGCGAATCTCCGCCTCGAGCTGAGCGCGAATTCCCGGCGTGAAAAAGTAGCGCACGCCCGCGCGCAGCAAGTCGCTTTCGAAGAGTCCGCGTTCGTCGACCAGCAGCGGGACGCGCTCCGGCGCAAGCGCAGGGCGGCCGTTCACCAGCACCACGTGCAGGCCAACACCCAAGGTGGGCGTCCGCCGCGCACGTTCCACGGCATCGTGCGTCGCGGGAGCGGCGACCATCAAGCTCGTCGTCGAGAGAATGCCCTCCCGGTGGCCGCGCTCGATCGCTTCGTTGACGGCGGTGGACAGACCGAAGTCGTCGGCGGTGACGATGAGCTGGCGCATGCCACGCTCTTATGCTCCGCGCAGGCACAGCGCGCCTGGGCAGCCAAGCGCTCAGAACCCCTTCGCTTCGTGTAGCGAAGCAACCAGGTGGGAAAGTGAAACCGTAGTAGCCGACGCTAGAGTAGGAGCTTCAGATACACTCACATTCCACCCGCCGGGCGGCGAACGGGAACCCGGCGGCGGGCAGCGCGGATGTCGAACCCCTGCTGCTCAGCCGTCACCGCTCGCTCATCGCCCAATACATGGCGGAGCGCACGTTGCCGTTCTCTTGGCTCTCCGGCAAGATGGTCGCCTACCATATGGGGTGGGCCGATGAAGCGGGGCGCCCCAACCTGGTCAAGACCGGAAAACTCGTGCGCCCGAGCCTGTGCTTGTGGGCGTGCGCCGCGATGGGTGCAGAGAGCGCGGTTGCGCTGCCTGCCGCCGCCGCCATCGAATGGTTTCACAACTTCACGCTCGTTCATGACGACATTCAGGACGGCGACCGCAAGCGGCACGGCCGCGAAACGGTCTGGTCGCTCTGGGGCGTGCCGCAGGCGATCAACGCGGGCGACGCGATGCAGGCGCTGGCCTTTCTCTCGATTGCGCGAGATGCCGTTCACCCGCAGCGCGCAGTCCGTGCGATAGCGGCAATTGCGTCCGCCGGTCTGGTGGTGATCGAGGGGCAATGCCTCGATCTCGAACTGGAAGGGCAGACCGACACCACGATGCGCGCTTATCTGCGCATGGTCGCTGCAAAAACCGGTGCGCTCCTCGGTGCCAGCGTCGAAGCCGGCGCGGTGCTCGCAGGCGCTGACGAAGCGAAAGCGGCGCACTTTCGCCGTGCGGGGCGTCTGCTCGGAACAGCGTTTCAAATCCGCGACGACTGGCTCGGCATGTACGGCGATCCGGCGATTACCGGAAAGTCGAGCAGCGGCGATGCGAGCCGGTACAAGATGACGTTTCCCGTCGTTGCGGGCGTGCGCGCGATGTCGACGCTGCAGCGGCGCCGTCTGCGCGAAATCTTTCGCGCGCGGCATGAAGATCCGGAACCGAAGCTCCGTGCGCTTTTGGACGAAGTGGGTTGTGACGGACTCACGCGTTTAGCCGCGGAGCGGTACGCGGCAAAGGCGGTGAGCGTCATTGCACGCAGCGGCATCGATGCGGAAGCGCTCGAAGCGTTCCAAGAGGTGGCATATTACGTCGCAACTCGATCGCGGTAGTGAAACAGCCTCGCGCAAAGGCGATCACGTTCGCATCAACATCGAGCGCGACGTTGCGGGCAAGGGCGTCCGAAGCGGCTTCGAGCGTTACCGGCTAATCAACTGCGCGCTGCCCGAGATCGATCTGCAGGACGTCGACACGTCCTGTATCGTATTCGGGCGGCGTTTGCGTGCGCCGCTGCTGGTCTCGTGTATGACGGGCGGTACGCAAGAAGCCGGCGCGATCAATCGCACGCTCGCGCGCGTCGCGCAAGAACATGGTTTGGCGATGGGCTTGGGTTCGGGGCGCGCGCTCATCGAGGATCCTTCGCTGCTCGAAACGTTCGACGTGCGGCGCGCCGCTCCGGATGTGTTGCTGTTCGCGAATTTGGGCGCCGTGCAGCTCAACAAAGGGTACGGCGTCGAAGAATGCCGCAAGCTGCTCCACATGCTCAAAGCCGATGCGCTCGTGCTGCATCTGAACGCGGTGCAGGAAGCGGTGCAGCCCGAAGGCGACACGTGCTTTCGCGGCCTCATCGACAAGATCGCCCGCGTGTGCGAGAAACTGGACGCGCCGGTCATCGTGAAAGAAGTCGGCTGGGGTATTGCACCGGACGAAGTGCATGCGCTCTTCGAGGCGGGTGTGGCCGCCGTCGATCTCGCCGGCGCGGGCGGTACGTCGTGGAGTGAAGTGGAGCGTCATAGAATCGCGGAACCGTGGCGTGCCGGCGTAGCCGCGGCGTTTGCGGGATGGGGAATCCCGACGGCTGAATGTCTGCGGCGTGCAGTCGAGATGGGACCGTACGGCTTGCTCATTGCAAGCGGCGGCATTCGCACGGGTATCGACGTCGTCAAAGCGCTTGCGCTCGGAGCCGATCTCGTCGGGATCGCCGGACCTTTCCTGCGGGCGGCCGCGCACAGCTTCGAAACTGCAACCGATCTGGCACGCGAATATGTCGAGGTACTTCGTATTGCCATGTTCGCGCTCGGAGAACCCACGCTCGCGCGTTTGCGCGCAACGAAACGCATAGTCCGTGAACGAGATTGACAGTGCCGACGGCTATTGCCGCATGCTGGCGACGAGGCACTACGAAAACTTCGCGGTCGCGTCAAAAATCGTGCCGGGGCGCACGCGGCGCGATCTCATGCGCTTTTATGCGTTTTGCCGCACGACCGACGACCTCGGCGACGAGAGCGGTTCGCCGCAGGCCGCGCTCTCACGCTTAGCACGCTGGCGCGAAGAAACGCAGGCGTTTTTCAACGGCGAGCCGCCGGTGCATCCGGTTTTCATAGCGCTGGCTGAAACCGTTCGTCACTATGACCTCGACGCGCAGCCGTTCCTCGACCTGATCGCTGCCAACGAGCAAGACCAGCGCGTGCACGTTTATCGCAACTGGCCGGAATTGGAAGCGTACTGCATGCTTTCGGCGGCGCCGGTAGGCCGCGTCGTGCTGCGCTTCTTCGGGATTGCGAATGCGGTTACCCAAAAACTCTCCGATGACGTGTGCATCGGTCTGCAACTCGCCAACCACGCGCAGGACGTTGCGCGCGACGCGAAGATCGGCCGCTGCTATTTGCTCGACGAAGATGTCGCCGAGCATGGAACCCGCGGTGCGGTGCGAGCGCTCGTAAGCCGGGCGCGGGCGCTGCTGGCGTCGGGAGAAACGCTCGAAACGATGGCGCCCGGGCCGCTGCGGCTTCAGCTTGCGCTTTATCGTTTAGGCGGTCTTGCCATTTGTGACGCGATCGAGAGTTTGGGGTATGCAACGGAAGTGACCCGTCCCTCGGTATCGAAACGGGCGAAGGTGGGGATTCTCGCAAGAGCCGTTATGGAAGCGGCTCACCGTCGCTCAGAGGTGCGTAATGCTGAAACCGCTTGATGCGGTTCGGTATATGCGCCGTCCTCAAAGCGTCGAGCAAGAGGCGGAGCGTTTTTGCCGGCAGATGGCGCGGCGCGAAGCCAAGAATTTTTATTGGGGTTTCATCTCGCTGCCGCACGATCAGCGCATGGCGATTTATGCGCTCTACGATTTCGCGCGTCAGGTCGACGACGAAGTCGACGGGGCGCCGCGGCCGGATCTGATTCCGCAGCGCCTTGCGGCGCAGCGCGATCGCGTGCTCCGGTGTATGCGCGGCGAGGCGGACGATCCCGTTATGCAAGTGCTCTCCAAAGCCGTACGGCGATACGGCATTCCTGAAAGTGAATTGCAAGCGCTCATCGACGGTGTCGAGCGTGACTGCACGCAGACGCGGTATGCGACGTGGGACGATCTGCGCGAGTATTGCCGGCTGGTCGCATCCGTCGTCGGCCGTATGTGCGTGCGCATCTTCGGCTTCACCGACGATGCGGCGCTGCAGCGCGCGGATGATTTGGGCATGGCACTGCAGCTCACCAACATCTTGCGCGACGTGCGCGAGGACGCGGAGATGGGCAGAATCTATCTGCCCGCGGAAGATCTGCGGCGTTTCGGCATCAGCGAAGAAGCGATGCTGCGCGTGCAGCCGGGCGAAGGGTGGAACGCGCTCGTAAAATTCGAAACGCACCGCGCGCGTCAGTTGTTCAAAACAGGCTACGAAGTGCTGCGCTACATTCCGCGCCGGCCGGCGGCGTGCGTACAAACGATGGCCGGCATCTACGAGCGTTTGCTGCGCAAGATCGAACGCGACGCGGAGTTGCCGCTGCATGAGCGCGCCGCGCTCTCGAAGGGCGAAAAACTGCAGGTGGTATTGGAATCTTGGCTGCGCCCTGTGTAGCGATCGTGGGCGGCGGCCTTGCGGGGCTTTCCGCCGCGCTCGAACTCAAAGACGCCGGATGGCACGTGGAAATATTCGAACGCAGCCGCCTGTTGGGCGGCCGCGCCACGTCGTTCGAAGTCGACGGCCATGTCGTCGACAACGGGCAACATGTGTATCTCGCGTGCTGCGATGCGTTCATCGACTTCGTGCGCCGTGCGGGTAAAGCGGATGCGCTCCATACGCAAGATCGTTTCGACGTCGTCGTCTATTCGAAGGACGGTGTACGCAGCGGCTTGCGCGCGGCCGAACTTCCCGCGCCGTTTCATTTGCTTGCCTCGTTTGCGGGATACAAACATCTGCCGCTGCGCGGGAAGCTGGAGATCGGGCGGGCGTTGATCTCGCTGCGCACCAATCCGAAAAGCGCGCGCGAGGACTTGAGTTTTGCGCAATGGCTGCGCCTGCACGGGCAAGGCGCGCAGACGATCCGTAGTTTCTGGGAGCCGTTCATGGTTCCGGCGCTCAACGCGCCGCTCGAACGCATGAACGCCGCCGAAGCGGCGTTCGTGATTTCCACGGCGTTTTTGCGCGACAGCGGCGCCGCGCGTTTCGGATACACGACCGTTCCGCTCGCGCAAATCATGGAGAGCGCCGCCGCGAAACTCGACAAGGTACACCGCTCCTCGGCGGTGTTCGTGATGGAGGCCGATCCGCAGGGCATCGCCTTGCGAACCGGCGACGACGAACTGCGTTACGATGCCGCGGTGCTCGCGGTGCCGCCGCGTGCACTGGCTAGGCTCCTCGGCGAGCCGTCGCGGTTCGGCGTCCCGCCGCTCGACGTGTACGAACCGTTCGCAATCATGGACGTCCATCTGTGGTTCGAAGGCGGCGACCTGGATTTCGAGTTTGCCGCGATCCTCGATTCGCCCGTGCAATGGGTCTTCAAGAAGGGCGACGGCTACCTGTGTTGCAGTATCAGTGCTGCCGGTGACCTCGTAAGCAAACCGACGACGGACATGGTGGCCGCGGCGTGGGCGCACGTTCAGGCGGCGCTGCCGGGCTTGGCCCGAGCGCGGCTCGTGCGCGGCGCGGCAACGCGCAATCCCGAGGGTACGTATCTCGCGCAGCCGGGCGCCGTGCGGCCGTCCGCTCGGACGTCACTGCAAAACTTGGCCGTCGCCGGGGCGTGGACGGCGACCGGCTGGCCGGATACCATGGAATCTGCAGTTCGCAGCGGGATTGCGGCGGCACGCGTCCTGCTCGAGCAAACTCGTACGGCGCCCTTGGGGAACGTATAAGTGGAGGGGCAACAATCAGCGACACGCAGCACCTAACGCGCGCGGTCGAATGGCTGCTGGAACACCAGCATCCGGACGGCTGGTGGACCGACGAGCTCGAGACGAACGTCACGATGACGGCCGAGCACGTCTTGCTGCTGCGTTTTCTCGGCATCTCACACGACTCGATCCGCGACGGCGCGATCGCGCATATCCTCCACCATCAACGCGAGGATGGATCGTGGGCGCTCTACTACGACGGCCCCGCGGACTTGAGTACGACGATTGAAGCGTACGTGGCACTCAAGGTGCTGGGTGTCGATCCTGCACGCGATGAGATGCGGCGGGCCCTCGGCGTCATCCGTAAACTCGGCGGGCTCGCTGACGCGCGCGTGTTCACGAAAATTTGGATGGCGCTATTCGGCAAGTATCCGTGGGACGGCGTTCCCACGATGCCGCCGGAGATCGTGAAGTTTCCGCCGTGGATGCCCTTCAATTTATACGACTTCGCTTGCTGGGCGCGCGGAACGGTGGGACCGCTGTGCGTGGTGATTGCTCGCCGCCCCGTTCGCGAACTCGGCGTCGACGTCGGCGAAATCGTGAATCCCGGCACGCATGCGCGTATGCATGAAGTGCCCGGTCACGGCTGGCTGTGGTGGACCGACAAACTGCTCAAACTCTACGAGCGTTCGCCGATCAAACCGGGGCGCGAAGCCGCGTGTAAGAAGATGATCGAGTGGGTCGTCGAGCGCCAAGAACTTGACGGCAGTTGGGGCGGCATTCAGCCGCCGTGGGTGTATTCGCTGATCGCGCTCAACCTGGAAGGCTACGCCCTCGATCATCCGGTGATGCGCAAGGGCCTGCAGGGCATGGAGCGTTTTGCGATGTCCGACGAAACGGGCTGGCGTTTTCAAGCCTGCATGTCGCCCGTATGGGATACCGCCTGGGCGATCCGCGCGTTGTATCAAGCCGGTTTCGCCGCCGACCACCCCGCGATGCGCAAGGCCGTCGATTGGATGCTCAAAGAGCAGATCGCCGCGGACCAATGGGGTGATTGGCAAGTACGCTGCAAAGGCGTTCCCAACGGCGGCTGGGCGTTCGAATTCGACAATGATATCTATCCCGACATCGACGACACCGCGGTGATCGTGTGTTCGTTGCTGGAAGGCGCGCAGCCCGAGCATGCGCGTGACGCCATCGATCGCGCCGTCGAGTGGACGCTCGCAATGCGTTCGAGCAACGGTGCATGGGCCGCGTTCGACCGCGACAATACGAGCGAGATCTTGTACCGCATGCCGTTCTCGGATTTCGGCGCGATGATCGACCCGCCGACCGAAGACGTTACGGCGCACGTGCTCGAGATGCTGGCGATGCTGGGCCGCGACGAACGCGATCCGTACGTTGCCGGCGGTTTGAAATATCTTCGCGAGACGCAAAAACCGGCGGGGTCGTGGTTCGGCCGCTGGGGCGTGAATCATATTTACGGCACCTGGTGCGTCGTTTCGGCACTCGCCCAACTGCACGCCGGACGCGACATGATCGAGCGCGCCGCCGCATGGATGATCTCAAAACAAAATGCCGATGGCGGGTGGGGCGAAACGTGCCACTCGTACGCGGACGAATCATTTGCGGGCATCGGCACGAGCACGCCCTCGCAAACGGCCTGGGCCGTCATGACGCTGCAGTGGGCCGGCATGGGCGAGCATCCAGCCGCCCAGCGCGGACTGAACTTTTTACGCGCCCGTCAGCGCGTGGACGGCACGTGGGACGAGCCGTATTTCACGGGCACGGGCTTCCCGCGCGACTTCTATTTGAACTACCATATGTACCGGCATCTTTTTCCGACCATGGCACTGGCAATGGACCGGACCGCGGAGAAGAAGATCGATACCGGTGCGCTCTCCACAAGGCAACAGGTAACCGTTACGTCATGAGTACTCCGTTCGCACAGAAACTGCAGATCGCCAAATACATCTTCGGCAAGAAGGTCAAAGGCGAGACCAAGTATCCGCTCGTCATGGAACTCGAACCCTTGTTCCAGTGCAACTTGGCATGCGCGGGCTGCGGCAAGATTCAATATCCGAGCGACACTCTGCGCAAGCGGCTTTCCGTGGAAGACTGCGTCGCGGCAATCGAGGAATGCGGCGCTCCGGTCATTTCGATTGCCGGCGGCGAACCGCTCGTGTACGAAGAGCTGCCGCGGCTGGTCGACGAACTCATCAAGCGCAAGAAGGTCGTCATCGTCTGCACGAACGCGCTGCTGCTCGAGAAGAAGATCGACAAGTTCAAACCGCATCCCCTCTTTACGTGGATGATCCACCTGGACGGGCTGAAAGAACGTCACGATCAAGTGGTGTGCCGTGACGGTACGTTCGACAAAGCCGTTTCGGCGATCAAGGTCGCGAAGTCCAAGGGCTTCCGTGTTTCGACGAACACGACGTTCTTCGATCCCGACGATGCCGCGACGATTCGCGCCGTGCTCGATTACCTGAACGACGAGTTGGAAGTCGATTCGATGCAAATCTCACCGGGCTATGCGTACGAAAAAGCGCCGGATCAGGAGCATTTCCTGGGCGTGGAACGCACGCGTGCGATCTTCCGCGAAGCCTTTGCCGGCGGCAAGCGTAAGAAGTGGCGTTTGAACCACAGCCCGCTGTTCCTCGATTTTCTCGAAGGCAAACTCGACATGGAGTGCACTCCGTGGGGCATTCCGTCGTACTCCATCTTCGGCTGGCAGCGCCCATGCTATCTCATGTCCGACGCGCCGTACGCCAAGACGTACAAGGAACTGATCGAGGAAACCGATTGGGACAAGTACGGCCGAGGGAAGCACGAAAAGTGCTCCAACTGCATGGCGCACTGCGGCTACGAACCTACGGCGGTCGTCAAAACCACGGCTTCCATCAAGGAAAGCATTCGGGCCGCACTCGCTCATTGATCTTGAGCCGTCGGCGGGAGAGCATGTCGATTATGTCGCCAGTCGCCTTCTCGCATCCGTGCGAGAAGTGCTCCTTGCCCTCTTTGCCGCTTCACAGGCATCCTGCGTTAAGCGGCAAATTCACAGCCGCCCTAAACGACATGCTCTCCCGCCGTCGTCCTCAATCGCAAGTACATGGCTGACAAAGTCTTTCTCACCGGAAGCAGTGGTTTTGTCGGTGCGCATGTTCTCCGCGAATTACTGGCGGCGGGATATGACGTAAAAGCCCTCGTCCGCAAGCGTGATGATACAGCACCAATAGAGTACGTCGAAGGTGACCTCGCGAACGTCGGCGCGTGGGCGCATGCGCTCGACGGGTGCCGGTACGTCGTGCATTGCGCGGCGCTCTATTCGTTTGCGCCGCGCGATCGTGCGCTCATGCATCGAGTGAACGTCGTCGGTACCGCGAGTTTGATGGAGGCGGCGCGTGTTTCGGGCGTGGAGCGCGTCGTCCATACGTCCAGTTCCGCGACACTCGGGGCATCGCGCAGCGGCACGCCGCGTACGGAAAGCGATTTCGCGCCGGAGGGCCGCAGCGACGGCTACCACCATTCGAAAGTTGAGCAGGAGCGCGCCGCGTTTGCCGGCCGTGTTCCGATCCTCGCGCTGTTGCCGACCGCGCCCGTCGGCCCCGGCGATTGGAAACCGACGCCGACGGGACAGATGATCCTCGATTTCGCGCGCGGCAAAATGTTCGCAAAACCGCCGCGCGGCGGATTGAACTTGGTTCCCGTCGAGGACGTTGCCCGCGCGCACGTTACCGCATTGCGTAAAGGCACGCCGGGAGAACGCTACATTTTGGGCGGCGAGAACTTGCTGCTCGACGAGGTGTGGCAACTGCTCTCCGAGGTTACCGGAAAACCGATGCCGCGCTGGCGCGTTCCCGATGCCGTCGCGCTCGGTATTGCGGCGGTTGACGAGATGCGCTGCCGCGTGCAGAAAAACGCGCAGCCGTTCGTGCCCGTCGAAGGCGTTCGCATGGCGCGCGAGCGGATGTTCGCCGATAGCGCAAAAGCCGCACACGAACTGGCGTTTCACGCGGGGCCGGTGCGCGAAGCGCTGGAGCGAGCGGTGCAGTGGTACATCACGCACGGATACGTGCGGACGTGAGTTTACCCGGCGGCGGTGTTACGATCGTCGCTGCTACCAGCGTCGAAGCGCGCGCCGTTCGGCGCGTTGCTCCCGTTGGCGTGCGCGTGGTCGAATCCGGTATCGCGCTGCGAAAACAGGCGCGCTTCGATGGGCTTGCGATCAGCTGCGGCTTGGCGGGAGGACTTCGTGAAGGCGTGCCGACCGGAACGGTGCTCGTTCCGCAACGCGTGCGCCGGCCGGACGGTTCGGAACTGTTCTGCGATGACGCGGCGGTGCGTGCGCTGATCGATGCGGCGCATCGGTTGGGATTTCAGGCCTTGACGGATCCGCTCGTTACGGCGTCCGCGCTGGTGTACGGTTCGAAGCGTGCAGCATTGGCAGCGCAAGGGTTCGCGGGCGTCGACATGGAGACGGGATCTATTTCCGCATCGCGCGTTGCATGCGTGCGCGTGATTCTGGATACGCCGCAGCGCGAGATATCACCGGTGTGGCTCACACCGCTGCGTGCGGTGTTCGCGCCGCGCGCGTGGATCGATCTGCCGTTTTTGATGCGTGAAGGCCCGCGTTGCTCCGCAATAGCAGCAAGCATCGCCGCGCGTGCCGCACAGCAGTTGCATTAGTATATCCGTCCCAAAGCAAGTTTGAATTGTAAAGATTCAGCACTACGTAGCGGGTGTACTGCCTCCGTGCGGTAGAACACATTCCACAAAAGGGGGTGTGGCCGATGGACGTTCTTGTCATCGACGACAATACCGTCAACAGCCGAGTGTACGAGCGCATCATCGCGCGCCTGCCCGGTTTTGCTTGCAAATGCTTCGACAATCCGTCGGATGCATTGGCGTGGAGCGGGCAAAACGCGCCGGCGCTGGTGGTTGCGGATTACGCGATGCCGCAGATGAACGGCATCGACTTCGTGAAAGCCTTTCGCCGGATTCCCGGGCGAAGCGAAATACCCATCATCATGCTCACCGCGATGAACAGTGCGCGTTTGCGCGACGAAGCGCACGGCGTCGGTGTGGACGTGTTTTTTGCCAAGCCGATCAATCCGGAGCGTTTTCTCAGCGAGGCGCGGCGGCTTCTGGAACAGAGCAGTCAAGACCAGGCGCGGACGTAGCGATGTCGCGCTGGCTTTCGACCATCCGGGGACAAGTGTTTGGCGTCGCGCTGCTGCCGCTGTGCTTCTTGTTCCTCGTGCTGCTGCTCATAGCCGTGTTGCGGTTCCAAACCGAACAGGTGTCCGGCGCCGTTCAGCGCGCGGACGACGCGATTCTGCAGTCGCAGCTCGTCGCGTCCACGCTGACGTCGATGCAGGCGCATATCACGACGTACTTCAAGACGCGCAGCGCGCAGGATCTCAAAGCCGCACAAAGCGACGCAGCGCAGGTTCCGTTGGTGACCGCGCGCCTTCGCGCCGACGTGGCCGACAGTGCGCCCGACGAAAAGCGGGCGGTCGCGATATCGGGTTTGGCGGGCGACATCCTTACGATCGAGCAGAAGTATTTGGACGCGGCTAGACGCGGCGACCGCCGGGCTGCGCTCGCGGTGCTGGGTTCGCAACGAGGACGCACCGCCGTTGCGCAGTGGCAAGTGCAGACCGCCGCGCTCACGCATGCCGAGCGATCGCTGCGCAACGAGCGCTGGGGCTTGCTTGCGCGCAGCTATCGCGTGCTCGATTGGGCCATCGCGCTCGGCGGCTTGCTAGGAATCGTGGTGACGTTTTTTGCTGCCCGTACGCTGGGACGGCGTCTGGTGCGGCGCCTGGAACGTCTGCGCAAGAAAGCGCGCCGCGTTGCAAACGGCGGCGATCTCGGCCCTCCGCCGCAAGGAACGGACGAAATCGCGGAACTGGAACGCGCGTATCACGACATGGCGAGCGCGCTGCACCAACGCGAAACGCAATTGCGCAAATACCGTCTGCTCGCCGAACACGCGCGCGACATCATCTTGTTCATCCGCCGCTCGGACGGCAAGGTGATCGAAGCGAATGCCGCAGCGGCTCAAGCCTATGGATACAGCATCGAGGAACTCGAGCGGCTGAACGCGCGCGATTTGCGAGCACCGGAAACGCTCGACCGACTGGACATGGAACTCGATCGGGCAGAAGAGACGCCGCTCGTCTTCGAAACCGCGCACCGGCGCAAGAATGGCTCGACATTTCCGGTTGAGGTCGCCGCGCAGAGCGTGAACATCGGCGGCGACCGTCTGATGGTGAGCATCGTGCGCGATATTACCGAGCGCCGATTGGTGCAGCAAGAGCTGCACGCGGCGCTCGCGCAAGCGGTCGACGCATCGCGATCCAAGTCGGAGTTTCTGGCGACGATGAGCCACGAAATTCGCACGCCGCTCAACGCGGTAATCGGCATGACCGAATTGCTGCTGCATTCCTCACTCGCCGAAGATCAGCGGCACTGTGCGACGGTGGCGCACGAATCGGGCCAAGCGCTGCTGCATCTCATCAACGACATCCTGGACTTCTCGAAAATCGAAGCGCGGCGCGTCGAACTCGAGATCGTCGAATTTCGGCTGGTCCCGCTCGTGGAGGGCGTTGCGGGCGTGTTCGCGGCGCAAGCGGCGCAGAACCGCGTCGCGCTCATGACGTACGTGAATCCGTGGATTCCGCAGTTGCTGCTGGGCGATCCCGGGCGACTGCGGCAAGTGCTGATGAATCTCACCGGCAACGCCGTGAAATTCACGCACGACGGTTCGGTGGTGGTCACCGCGGACGTGCTGCACCGCGACGACCAATCCGTTGAGATTGCATTTTGCATCAGAGATACGGGAATCGGTATCGCACCGGAGGCCGCGGCCAAACTCTTCGAACCCTTCCGGCAGGCAGACGGATCGACGACGCGCCGCTACGGCGGCACGGGCCTGGGGTTGTCGATTTCCAAGGGCCTGGTGGAGTTGATGGGCGGCTCCATCGCCTTGGAGAGCGCACCGGGCGAGGGTTCCGCGTTCAGCTTTAGCG
>JBKPMZ010000327.1:0-1350 GCA_046732415.1 Vulcanimicrobiota bacterium | reverse complement strand
CCGAAGAAGCGCTGATCGCCGAACATATAGCGCATCATGTGCAGCACTTGCCCCGGGCGCGGATAGCCGCTCGCGTCGAACAAGTCGAGCGGGTCGTTGTACACGTAGTCGACGATGGGGCGATAGTAGTTTTTGGTTTCCGAAAAATACTCCTGCTGCGCGTTGTAGCGCTCGTATTCGAAATTCGCCTCGCCGAAGTGCTTCTCGCTCCACAGCTCTTCGAAGTACGTGGCGTACCCTTCGTTGAGCCAGGTATTCGACCAGTCTTGCAGGCTCGCGTCGTCGCCGAACCACTGGTGCGCCAGTTCGTGCGCCACCAAACCGTCGCACGGCGATTCGAGGTTCACGATTTTCGGATGCAGCGCGCGATCGGTTTGAATCGTGGCGGAGGCATTTTCCATGCCGCCGTACGTGAAGCGCTCCGCCGTGATTTGATCGTACTTGAGCCAGGGGAATGGCACGTGCACGAGATTTTGAAAGTACGCGACGATGTCTTTGGTGTCGCCGAAGCAGAGCGCGTTCATATTCGCGGAAGGCGGCTGCACGTAGGAATCGACCGGCAGCGAACCGAGCGCGGTATGGTTTTCGGAGAGCGGTCCTGCGGCAAAGGCGATGAGATACGTCGATTTCGGATGCGGCGCGTTCCAATCCCACATTTCTTCGGAGATGTCGTGCCGGTGCGCTTTCAAGGAACCGTTCGCGACGACGGTCCATCCGCGCGGGACCGATACGATGAGTTCGCTCGGCGTTTTCTCGTTCGGCTCGTCCCACGTTGGGAACCAGCGCCGGTTGTCGATCATCTCGCCTTGCGACCAGATCTCCGGCGTGAGATGCGGATACGCTTTGCTGGGGCGAATGAAATAGATGCCGCGTTGCGGTTTGACCCAATACGTGAACTCCACCGCGAGGCGCGCGTTTGCCGCGGCAGGCGCGGGCAATTGCACGTGCATGAGTTGATGCGCGTTGTCGAACGTGTACCGTACGGGCGTTCCGTTTACGGTGACGCGCTTATAGTGAATGCCCAGCGTGTTGAACGGCAGCGAGCGCAGTCCGTCGTGTTTGGGATGCACGATTGCCGTTTCGTCGCCGTAGACGATGCCGCGGTCGAAGTCGAAACGCACGCGAATAATCGTGTTTTCGAACCGGTACGGCGCGATCGCCGTCGGATGAAACCACACGTTGCCGCGCCCGAAGGGGCGGGGCTGCGGAGTCGGCTTACTGCTTGGGGCGGCGAAGGCCGGCGAGGTTAATGCCAGGATTGCGACACTGAAAAGCGCGACGATTCTCATAGCGCTTCGTTAGGCGCGCGTCGCTTGTGCTCATCCTCGCCGGCGAGGCGCCTACACGGTT
>JBKPMZ010000326.1:0-9547 GCA_046732415.1 Vulcanimicrobiota bacterium | reverse complement strand
CTGTTGTAGAGAAACGCGGCAAGCATCACGAGCGCAAGCGGCACGCAGCGGTTGACCAGCAGCAGCACGCCGATGGCAAGTTGCGCCGCGCCGACGAACGCGGCCCAATGTGAATGAACGAAAATTTCGTTGAACGTTCCCGCAAGGCCCGGTTGCGGCGGCGGACTCGATATGACGATTGACATAACACCTGCAAGCGTGAAAAGCAGTCCTACGAGTATTCGCGCGATTGTGGCGGCGGTGTTCATGGTTAAAATCGACATTCGGCTGCGCGCTGCAGCAACAATTTTTTGTCATGCGCGTTTTGCGCCATAGCGGCCGCCCGCTCAAACTCTCCCGCCGCTTCGGACAAGCGGCCGAGTTTGGATAGGAGATCGGCATGAACGCTCGGCAGCAGGTGGTACGCGCGCAGCACCGGTTCCTCGAGCAGCGCCTCAACGATTTCCAACCCCGCGGCGGGCCCGAACGCCATACCGACGGCAACGGCGCGATTCAATTCCACGACGGGAGACGGCCGGACTTGCGCGAGCGCATCGTAGAGCGCCGCAATGCGATGCCAATCCGTGTGCTCCGGCACAGCGGCTCGTGCGTGACACGCGGCAATCGCCGCCTGGAGCGTGTACGCACCCAGCGCGCCGCCGAGTTGCTCCACGCGCGCAAGCGACGCAAGTCCGCGCGTAATAAGTAGCCGGTTCCAGCGTGTGCGGTCCTGATCGAGCAGCAGAATCGGTTCGCTGTGCGCGTCGATCCGCGCGCGCATGCGGGACGCCTGCAACTCCATGAGGGCGAGCAAGCCGTGTACCTCCGCTTCGTTCGGCATGAGGCCCGCAAGAATGCGGCCGAGGCGCAGCGCGTCTTCAACGAGCTGCGGACGCAGCACGTCATCACCGGCGCTTGCCGAGTAGCCTTCATTGAAAATGAGGTAGATCGCCTCGAGAACCGACGTCAAACGCTCGGCCCGGTGCGCGGCAGGCGGCACTTCGAACGGGACGCGCGCTTCGGTGAGCGTGCGCTTCGCGCGTACGATGCGTTGCGCGATCGTGGCCTCGGATGTCAAGAACGCGCGCGCGATCTCCGCGGTGGTCAAACCGCCGATGAGTTTCAGCGTCAGTGCGAGGCGCGCTTGCGTCGAAAGCACCGGATGGCACGCGATGAACATCAAGCGCAGCACGTCGTCGTCGATTTCTCGGTACACGCTCTCGAACTCCGAAGGCTCGCCTCGCGCCTGCAAATCGCGCGCGATCGCATCCGTTTTGCCTTCCAGCGTTTTTTCGCGACGGATCGCATCGATGGCACGGCGTTTGGCAGCCGTCATCAGCCAGGCACCGGGATTGCGCGGGATGCCTTCGCCGGGCCACTGCGTCAGCGCCGCAACGAACGCATCCTGCGCGATCTCTTCCGCTCGGCCGACGTCGTGTACGATGCGCGCGACGCCGGCGATCAGTTTGGGTGATTCGATGCGCCAGATCGCATCGAGACGCTCCTCAAACAGGCGCGTTCACTTTCATGACAGCCCCGCCCGCAAGCGTTCCTCGCGCTCACGCAGCTCGGGCGTGAAATTCTCGCCCAGATCGTCCGCCTCGAAGATTTGCCGGATCTCGAGGACATCGCCATCCTCCATCGGGGCATGCGAGAAGCGTTCTATGACTTCTTCCTTCGACTTCGCCTGCACGATCCAGAAGCCGGCGATCATCTCCTTCGTCTCGGCGAACGGCCCGTCCGTAACCGTCGCTCTGCCGTTAGCAAAAGCTAGGCGGGCGCCTTTGGACGACGCTTGCAGCCCCTCGCCCGCAAGCATAACGCCCGCCTTGACGAGTTCCTCGTTGAATTTGCCCATCCGATCGAGCAGCTCGGTGCTGGGCAGGACGCCTGCCTCGGTTTTTTCGTTCGCCCGAACCATTACCGTGAATCGCATCGTGGTCTCCCTCTGAATGGTGTTTATCAAGACGTCGAACGGGCGGCGATGTTTTCGACACGCCGGGCCGCAAGCATACGCCGCGCCGTTACCGCGGGGCCTTCGGGTACGAGATCACCGGAGGTATCACATGGAAATTCCGAATCGCGTACCCTGGGTGACCGTAGCCGTCGGCGTCCTGACGATTATCTCGCCCTTCGTCGCGGTCCCGAATCCGTACGGGATGAAGTGGGATCTCGTGATCACGGGCTTCATCATCGGCATCGTGGCGATTATCGAAATGGCGACCTATGCACGCACGAGCCGTATGGGCTACTGGCCGCTGGTCAACATCCTGGCGGGCATCTGGCTCTTCATTTCCACGACGTGGGCGAACGGCAACGTCACCTTGGTTTGGAGCAACATCGTGCTTGGCGTGCTCTCCATCGTCACCGCGCTGGTCGCGCTCTCCTACGAACGCATGCACGTGACGCATGATGTGCAGCCGCCCACGCACACGCATCTGCGCACGTAAATCGACGTAACGGCGGGTGCGTCACGACAGGACGCGCCCGCTCGCTCAAGGGGCATGAGTGCGCTACTGCCGACCGAGCATGGACAAGCGCCCGTGATGGCCGAGATCAACATCACGCCCTTCACCGACGTGCTGCTCGTCCTGCTCATCATTTTCATGATTCTCGCCTCACTTGCGATACCGCCCGGCTTTGAACGTCAACTCGCGAACTGCGCTTGCGGCGCTGCGCGCATGGCGCATCCCAAGCACGTTCCCGTTACGGTGACGCAGCACGGCATCATACTCGTTGCCGGTAAAGCCGTAACCGTGCACGACTTGTACGGAGTGCTCGCGAGACTTCACGCGAATGCGCCCAAGGAAACGGTGACGTTATATGCTGACGCGAAAGCGCCGTACGGGCTCATCGTCCGCGTGCTCGACGCCGCAAAAGCCGGCGGTATTCCCGACGTCTCGTTCGTAACCGAGTAGTCAGTACGTTACAGATGCAATTTTATTCGACGCCGTTTCCGTAAACCACAGTTTCGCCGAGCCTGCCGATGACATTGCCGGTGCGGCCGCAATCGCCGTCGGTGCGGCGTTTGGCGTCGGCACGGCAAACTCGTAGATGTTGCCCGCGGTATCGATGCGTCCGATCTTATCGGCGGTCGTCTCCGTAAACCACATGCTGCCGTCCGTGGCAACCGCGATGCTTGCAACGCCGCTACCGGGTGTGGGAATTGAAAATTCGGTGACTTGTCCCGCGGCGGTTATGCGCGCGATGGCGTTGTGTCCGTCGTCGGTAAACCACAATGCTCCATCGGCGCCCTGGACGAGCTCGTCCGTACCGTGCAGCACGCTTCCCGCGGGCAACGCATACGCGTTCAATACCGCGCCGTTCGAACCGAATTCGTAGATCGGACCGCCATGCTCGAGCGCTCCCCAAACGTGCGAGTTCGGCCCGTTCGCAAGCACGAGCGCAAACGCGCTCGCGGTCGCACCGTCGGCCGGAAGTTGCGCCGGGTATCCACCGGGGCCGCTGCCGCAGCACTGCGCGCCGGCGGTCCACACGGTTCCATCCTTCGCAGTAACGATCGAAAGGATGAACCCGCCGAACGCGTTCGCGGCGCACGCCGACGCCGTCGCCATGCCGCCGCATTCGAGCGCATCGCCAAATGCAAGGCTGGCCGGAAAGAATTGATAGCTGCTGCTCCACATCACCGTCGCGGAGTCGTGTGCGTCGATGGCGTCTACGCCGCCCGCCGAAGCGCCGGACTGTGCGAACGGCAGCGTCTGCGCGATGTCGCCCGCAAAGTACCGGAATATTCCGAAATTTCCGGTGGTCGCCAAACCGGAGTTGAGTTGTCCGAAATACACCGCGCCGTCGGTGCCGACGTCAATCGTGTTCGGGTCGACGGGACCACTACTCGTGGGCGATTGTGCAGGCACGGGAATCTCCGCGATGTGCACGCTCGCGGGATTGAACATGGGGGACTGCGTCGGACTGGGCGTCGGCGTTGTCGCAGGCGGCGGCGATCCGCCGTTGTTGCCGGGAGGAGTAGCAACCATCTTCGGAAGCGATGGGCCGCCGCCGCAACCGGCGATGATGATGCACAAGCAAAACGTTGCGGCAAACCCAATGCGCCCGCGCATGCATTAGAAATAGCACCACGGGCTGCGCGCGGCACAGAGGCCGCCGGGGCGGCGCTGTAGGCCGAATGCCTACAGCGCCACGCGTTTATCCCGCCAGCATTTACGGTAGCGCGGGCAAGCCCATACGCGTCGATGCGTGACGCATCGTCACCACGTTGTCGAGGCTGATGCTATCGACGTACGGCGCGATTGACGACGGAATGACGGCTTGGGTCGCCGGCATGTACCGCGTGCCGTAGCGTCCTTGCGAAACGTTCTCCATCTGCGCACGGAAGAAGCGTTCCACCGTCGCGCTCGGCGCCTGCGCATCGATCACGAGATGGTTGCTGAACGTGTGCACGATGCTGAACCCGGCTTGCTGCAGCGCTTGGACGACGGCGCGTTCGTCGCTCGCCGAGTTGCCGGTATAACGCAGGACGATCTGCACGCGCGTACGTTCGATCTGCCCGCGCCGTCCGACGTCGAGCAGTCCTCCAACGCGCGGCGTTACGTCGACCGTGCGATCTTGTGCCGGCGCATATGATGCATGTGCGGTCGTCAACCGGCGGCGAGCGCTGATGGCCGGAGCTCGATTGGGACAAAGCGCGTTTGCGGCCGGCATGCCTAGCGGAACACCAACGCCGCTCGCATTGTCGAATCCGGCGGTCGCCGTGTAAAACGGCGACGAGCTCCCGAACTGGTTGTTGCCTTGTGTCACATCGATCAGCGAGGCCGGACTATTCTGCAGCAGCGCGTACGGAATGTTCACCGGATCGGGCAGCGATGTCTGACAATACTCGTAGATTTCCGCCATGAGGGCCGCATACTGCGGCGCGCTCCACGACGTGCCTGCCATCGTGCCCCACGAACCGCTCGAAAACACGGCGACGTCTACGGCCGGCATCGAGATGTCCGGCACGTTGCGCTTGGTCGAAGAACTGGCTCCGCTCAGGCCGCCTTGATACGGGGGAAGCGCGATGTATTGCGAGACACCGCCGCCGCCGGCGCATTGCTGACCGGTCCCGCAGCCGAGGTCGTTCCACACGACGTTGCTCGTGATCGGATCGGAACCGACTTCCGTTTCCGTGCCGCCGATGCTCAGCACTTGCGGATCTGCGCCGGGCCACCCGACGCCCACCTTGTACGCCGTTCCGCTGTAACATTCGTTCCCCTCATCGCCCGATGAACTCAGGATCGCAATACCGGCATCCGCAGCCGATTGAAACACCGAGGTCGGAACCTCGCCGGGAAATTCGCAGCCCGACGCGGAGAAATTGATCACTTTGGCCTTGCCGTCGCTTTGAATCTGCGCAACGGTATCGACGAATGCTTGATCGTCCAATTGCGGTAAAGCGTACACGACGATGTTCGCACCCGGTGCAAGGCCGGCGACGGTCTCCGCGTCGAGCGTCACTTCGCCTGCGTCCGTACCCGGAGACGGTGTGCCGTCGATGCTCGGTACGTTGGTAATCGTGCGGCCCGTTTGCGGAATTTGGAATGTCGATTGGAACGTCGCGAGATCTGTTGAGGACGGATACGTGTCCATGACGATCGCGACCGTCTGTCCGCTGCCGTCGTATCCGCTCTGCACCGGAAATTGCAGTCCATTCGCAACGTCGTACGGTGAATAGCCGTGGATCGATTCCACTTTCGGGAGCGGACTTCCGAGATTTGCTACGGGCGTGGGTGTTGCGGTTGCGCCGGGCGTCGGCGTTGCCGTTGCGGCCGGCGTCGGTGTGGGCGTCGGCGTTGCCGTCGGCTGGGGCGTCGGCGTCGGCAGCGGAGTGCCGGTTTCGACGATTGCGAAATAGTACGTCGTATTCGCGGCCAGCGTAAACGGCGGCGGCGGAATGCTGAGCGACGGGAAGGTTACTGTCGTGCCGCTGACTTGAATCGGCCCGAGAATGGCGTTCCACCCGGATGTGCTGCTCGAATCGTATTCTATGACGTACGCGTAGCCGCTGAGCGTTCCGGCCGGGAACGTGAACGAAAACGCGGGCGTCGACGAGAACGAGATCGGCGCGCTGACGCTCAGCGAAATATACACCAGTGGATTGACTGCGGCTCCTAGATACGACGGCTTCTTCACCGTCTTCCATTGGATGATACTGGCCGCCGGCGAGGGCGCGGCCGTCGGAAGCGTGCTGCTCAGCGTGAGCGTCGCGGTACCGCTGCCGGACGCCGCGGCCGGAATCGTCACGCTGCCGGATGCACCCGAGGCAATCTGCGGAAACGTGACCGTGCTCTGTGTCGAGCCGACCGACGCGGTCGACGTCTGCGTTGGAGGCGGCGTGGGCGTTGGGCTCGGTGTCGCGGTGCCTTTGGAACCACCGCCGCCCGTAGGAGGCGTTATTCCACCGCCGCCGCCGCCGCATGCGGCGAGAAGCGCGACAAACACAAATGCAAGAAAACGGCGGTCCATACGCCCTCCGGAAGTGCAAAACGGGTTGTTTCCCTATACTATCGGCAAGCGTGCGCGATTCGCCTTTGAGTATAAATACTCACGGCGCCGTTTTACAGCAGACTGATCGCCTTTGGCGAGGCCTTCGCGCGTGCACGCGCCGCCAGCATGTTGGCGGTCATGGCGATCCACCCCGCAACGCCGAAAATCGCGCCGCGTGCGATGAGTCCCAATGCGTCGTGGTTTAATAGTCCAACGAGCACCAGGCCAATTGCAATCTGGAATGCGGCGAGCGTGAACCACGACAGACGAGGTTCGAGTAACGCTTGCGGGCGCGTTTCGTCGTCTTCGCCCCGATACACCGTTGCCACGAGGCGCACGCCGATGTGGTGAAAATGCGCCACCACCATCTGTCCGATCCACCCCGCGATCAACGCGAAGACGTACGCGGGCTGCCACGGCTTGCCCGAAAGTGCGCCGCCGCCGAGTGCGAGCGCCGTCAGAAACCACAGCACGCTGAACGCGACGAAAAATTGCGGCGGACGGTGCGGATTTTTCGCGCGACGCAAAATGTCGAAGACGTCGAGCGCATAGCCCAGCGCGGCAAGCACGAACAGTGCGCCGCCGATCCACGCAAGCAGCGCATGCTGCGATGCAAGGCCCGCCGCGAGCAGCGGTACGCCGAGCAGCGTGCACGATCCCACGACGATGTGCATCCAGCGCATGCGCGTCGCTTCGCCGGTAATGGGACGCAGCGTGCGCATCGACACGCCGAAAATCAGCAGCGAGAGCCAGCCGAGCGTTCCGAGCGTCGCGTGGGCGGCCGGCAGCGACGCAGCCCAAAACATGCCGCGCCCTGAAAGCAGACCCGCAAGTCCGTACCCGATGACCGCGGTAGCGAGCAAAAACACGAACGTAATGCTGAACGCACGCGCTACCGCGCGCTGCACCCTATCCCCGCGCATGCCTTGCGCGAGCGTGAATAGCGCCACTGCGCTATACACGACGATTGAGGCGAGCAGCAGATCGCCGGCAGGGCCGAGCACGCGAGCGTTTCCGAGAAATCCGTACAACAGCATCACGACGCCGGCACCGTACGCCACCAGCGTCCAGCGCGCAACCGCTTCGCCGCGCCACTCGACGTCGACGAAATTCGGCAGCGCATGAATCAGGATCGCAAGTGCCGCCATCGTGACCCATCCGAGTACGGCGGCGTGAATCCATGCGAAACCGACGTAGCCGTGGACCTGCGCCGACCACGCCGCCCACAGCAGCAGCACCCACGAAAAACCGTGCGAAAGGTGCGCGTACAGCAGCGCTGCCGGTGGAATCCAGTGGCGTCGTGCAAACATGTTTTTTAGCCTACCACGCCGTGTCCGCGTTATCCCGGTGCAAGCCAGCGGAATGCGCGCTGTACGTACGCCTTACCGTCCTGCGTAACGCAATCGCCGTGCGCGAGAATGACCTTGTCGAAATCCCACGAGAGCAGCCGGCGAAGCGACTCACGTCCTTGCGCTTTGCCGAAGGCGAAGCTCAGCCGAATGTCGGGCGGCGTTCCGCCGTTTCGCACTCCGGCAATTGCGGCAAGCGCGTTCAGCACCGGATTGCGGGGCGCGTACTGCTGGATGAAATCGCAAAAAATCAGCGTGCGCGATTCGCGGTGGAAGAAATAGACTTCGTCCAAAATCGCGCTGCCTCGGAAAATCATCTGGTCGAGTTCGGCGCTCCATCCGGCGGGCGGCTCGTCGCCGAGCACGTGTATCGACGGATTCGCGCGGCGCATGCGCGGCGGACCCCACAACTGCGCCTGCGGAAAGCAGTCCGACCAGCCTTCGAACCGCCAGACGTGGAGCGGCGTTGGTGCGATCAGGTACGTCACGGGGCCGAGCGCCGAGAGGCTCTGCATCTGTTCGCGCGTCGCCTCGACCGGCGAATTGATCCACACGCTCCCGTCGGCAAGTTTGACGACGATCATGCGCGTCGGAAACGAAAATCCGGCGCCCTTTACAACCGGGCCGTCCGCAATCCAAATGTTCGGCCCGAAGGCCGTAAGCCGATCCATGCGCACGACATGTGCGCTTTACGCTTCAGCGCTCCTGCGCGGGCGCGGCAATTGCTCCCGAACGCGGCCCTCTCGCGCCGATTATGAGCAGCCACAGCATAATCGCAATTTCGCCGAACTGCAACGGCAGCGCGGCATTCGCGACGATATCCGCGTATTGCGGCCAAAGGATGCCGGCGGCGTCTTGCGCGACGTACGCAAAGCCGTTCGCGATGAGCCACACGCCCAAAAACTTCGGCAAAAATCCCGATCTATAGACGAGCATGCCGAGCGGCAAAAGCCATAGACCCCAAAACACTTCGTTCACGATCGTTCCATAATGGTGCAAATGCAGAAACAGCACCGTCATCGCTTCTTGCTGCGCTCGAGAGAACGCCGACAAAAATTCACCGCCGCGTGCAAACAGCAGCGCCCCGCCGTCGTTGACCGCGGTGTTGACGAAGTAGATTGGCGTTGACATCAGCCCGAGTATCACCATGAGGACCGCGAGGCCGTGATCGACGCCATTGAGCAGACGATAGAGCGCGAGCGCCAGAAAGATGTCGATCGTCGCAGTCACCAAATCGGCGAACATCGCGATACGGAACAAGGATTCGTGCGCCGCCAGGCTGTGCGCCGTGACCGCCGGGTCCGGCGAGCCGAGCAGCAAATTCGGGACGACGACCAAGCCGACCGGCGCGATCAGTATCAATGCGAGATAGAGCAGTCCGGCGACCCTGGCATGCTTGCTGAGTGTCGTCATGCATGCGGTACGGTGCGCGACCGCGCTTTGTTTCGCTCTATGGCACTAGAGCAGAGCGGCGAAGCGTGCGGCGTCTACGTTGCCGCCGGAGATAATGATGCCGACGCGTTTGCGGCCGCAGTCGATCTTGCGCGTCATCACCGCCGCAAGGCTTGCCGCGCCGCTCGGCTCCAAAACGATCTTCATTCGCTCGAATGCGAAACGCATGGCATCTTTGAGTTCATCATCGGCGACCGTAACGATCGCACCGTTGTGCGACCGCACGTTCGCGAACGTCAGCTCGCCCGGCGCCTGCGTTTGCAAGC
>JBKPMZ010000325.1:0-2776 GCA_046732415.1 Vulcanimicrobiota bacterium | reverse complement strand
GGGTAGCGGCTTCGGCATGTCCTATGCGGTCCTTCGGCACCGTTTGGTGGATTTGAACCTCGTGATATCGCGTGCGGCAAGTTTCTCGGTTGTATCGATAGCGCTGCTCGGGATCTTCGCGCTGCTGGAATGGATCTTCGCAACGCTGTTGGAGCACACCATCGGCAGCGCGTTCGGCGAAAGCGGAAAAACCGCGCTGGCGGCTTCTATGGCGCTGCTAGTGGGGTTGTCTGCCGGGTCGATTCATCGCGTCGTGGAGCATCGCCTGAACCGCGTGTTCTTCGCTCGGCGTTACAAGGCGCTGGAAGACCTGCATCGTTTCGCGTTGGAAACGGACGCAACCACGGATGCAAGCGCGCTGTTGGACCTCACGCTTGCGACGATGCGGCGCAATCTCGACGCGCAGTTCGTCACATTGTACACCGGCACGCCGGAAACCGGCTACGTGGCCGTCGGCACAACTGCCGCGGATCTGCCGCTGCGTCTGGATCAAAACGAAGAAGTCGTGCTGCGTCTGCGCCGGTGGGGCGAAGCATTTGTCGTCGATAACAACGAATCGCATCCGCTCTCACACGCCTACGTATCGCCGATGATGTTGCGCGGTATGCTTTACGGTTTTGCGATTTGCGGTCCGAAAATCGATCGCACGGCGTATCTACCCGACGAAAAAGAGACAGTCGCAGCGCTAGTCCACCGCGTAGGCATCGCGTACGAGTGGCTCATGCGGACGAGTTATCCGGCCCAGGGATTGGCGCCGGACTGCAGCCACTGAGATCCCTCTGCCAGGAGCTGCTGTCCACAAGAGCAGACCAGCACTATATTATGCGAGAAGCTACAATACCGCGACGGTGAACGGAAACGCGAATATGCCGCAGCGCCATCACGGACGGCGCCACGGGCATTAGATCGCGGCGAAGGAACGCGCTACGGAGTGAAGCCGTCTACGGTGAAGGCGACGATCTCGTGCTTCTCGCGGTGGTTGCTCCAGAAGCGCGTTCCGTCGTACGCGAGCGCGCGCCCTTGGAACGGCACGTGCGCGATGTCTTCCACCTTCGGCGTGCCGCCGCCGCGTGCGTCGATGCGCGTGAGGAAATACGTGTCGGAATCCTCATCGTCGGTGCCGAGCAGGTAGAACACGCCGCCGGCGATGACCTGACCGCAAATGCCGTGCGGAGCGTCGATGACCGAGCCCGTTTTGCCGCTCGCGTCCAGTGAAATGATTTTCTTGTTGTACCACTGGCTGACGTAGAGGCGATCGCCGTCGAAAGCGAGTTGCGATCCGGTGTCATCGGGGCACGTAATCGCGCCTTCGCTCTTGAACCCGTGTCCGGGAATGCATCGCCGGATGATCCGGTGATCGTCGTCGCCCTCTGAAACGAGCACGCGCAATTCGTCGCCCATAACGGTGGCACCGTACGGTTTGCCGGGCACCGACGTTTCTTCGCGCACGGTCCAATGCGCGATGTCGATACTGTATAGGCGGCAGGTGCCCAGCGAGCCCATCCAGAGCACGTCGCCGTCGGCAGCCAGCGCCTGCGGCCGCGGTGCGGGCGAGGGCATCCGCATGACTTCGGTAATCGTTTTCAACGTCGTCTCCATGCCGTGTAGTTTGCACACGGAGAGCGGGTTCCCGCTGCACTCGGGGGTGCCACGTTTGCGTCCCGGAGGACGAGCAAACGCCTCGCGGGTATGCCTCTTCATGAAACGCATAGCTGCACTCTTGTGCGTCGCCGCTCTTGCGTTGCCGTCGTACGGAAGTGCTGCGGGGCAAACGCATTCTACGCAATCGCCGCTGCTGGGCAAACTGCAGTGGCGCAACGTCGGCCCATTCATCGGCGGGCGTGTCGTCGCGGTTGCGGGCGTACCGCAAGATCCGAACCTGTTCTACATGGGCGCCGTGGACGGCGGTGTGTGGAGAAGCACCGACTACGGCAATCATTGGGAGAACATCACCGACGGCAAGTTTCCGCTCGGTGCGAACAGCATCGGCGCTATCGCGGTGGCGCCATCGGACCCGAGCGTCATCTATGTTGGCACGGGCGAGGGCGATCCGCGCGGCACGATGGTGACCGGCGAAGGCGTGTACAAGTCCACCGATTCCGGCAAGACGTGGCACTACGCCGGACTGCGCGACACGCGTACCACGACCGCCATAGCGATCGATCCGCGCAATCCAAACGTCGCATACGTGTCGTCGCTCGGCCACGTGTTCAAGGACAATCCCGATCGCGGCGTCTTCAAGACGACGGACGGTGGAAAAACGTGGAGCAAAGTGTTGTACGTCGACGCCAAGACCGGCGCGAACGACGTCGTCATCGATCAAAAAAATCCCAATACGCTGTACGCGACGACATGGCAGATGTACCGCACACCGTGGAAACTCTCGAGCGGCGGGCCGGGCAGCGCCGTCTACAAATCAACCGACGCAGGCGCGCATTGGACGAAGATTTCCGGCAATCCCGGATTTGCAAAAGGCGTGCTCGGCAAGATGGGCGTGGCGGTGTCGCCGGCCGATTCCAACGTCGTGTACGCGATCGCGCAAGCGCACGAAGGCGGCGTGTTCCGTTCGAACGACGGCGGTTCCACGTGGACGCGCGTCAACGATGAAATGAAGCTGCGGCAGCGCGCGTTTTATTACATGGACATCGTTGCGGATCCGAAAGACCCGAACAAGGTTTATTCGTGCAACGTCGACGGCGTGTGGATGTCGAAGGACGGCGGCAAGACGTGGCATGCTTCGCGACCGCCGCACGGCGACAACCACATCGTCTGGATC
>JBKPMZ010000324.1:0-8988 GCA_046732415.1 Vulcanimicrobiota bacterium | reverse complement strand
GTCATGGAGATCGACGGCCAAGGCCGCATCAACCTCTCGCGCAAAGCCGTGCTTGCGGGAACCGCGGCCGGAAACGGCGCGGCCTCGGAACAGCACGAGCCGGCGCGCAGCGGCGGTGGCCATGGCGGCCACGGCGGCGGCGAAGGACGGCGTCCGCGCACGCGGCGCCGCAGACCCGAGTAACCACAACAGGCTGAACGCAAGGGCGTTCAGTCCTGAGGTATCGAAGGGCCCGCAGCAATGCGGGCCTTAACGTTTGTGCGCACATGAGCGAAAAAGCGGTTCTGGTCACCGGTGCCTCGACCGGCATCGGTTTTGCATGCGCACAAACCTTGGCAGAAGGCGGCTATACGGTGTTCGCCGGTGTCCGCGGCGAAGCGGACGCGAAGCGCGTATCGCAAGTGCACGAACGCGTGCGCCCGCTATTGCTCGACGTAACTGCTGCGCAGCATATTTCGGACGCGGCGCAGGCAATCCGCGCAGCCGGTATTCCGCTCGAAGGCGTGGTCAACAACTCCGGCATCGCGGTGGCGGGACCGCTGGAGTATGTACCGCTCGACGACTTTCGCAAGCAGTTCGACGTGAACGTTTTTGGAGCACTCGCGGTAACGCAAGCGTTCCTGCCGCTGCTGCGCGAGGCGCACGACGCGCGGGTGGTGTTCATGAGTTCGGTATCAGGGCAGATCGCGCCGCCGTTCGTCGGCCCGTACGCGTCGTCGAAATTCGCGCTGGAAGCGATGGCCGATGCGCTGCGCATGGAACTCGGCGCGTTCGGCATTCGCGTCATCATCGTGCAGCCCGGCAACGTGCGCACGCCCATCTGGAAAAAAGGACGCGACGCGAAGGACGAACTGGTTGCGCGCATGCCGCGGGAAGCGTCGGTTCATTACGCGCGCGCGGTCGACGCGCTCGTGCGCGCAACCGAACACGAGGAACGCACGGGTATCGAACCCAGCGTAGTTGCAAACACGGTGCTAGAGGCACTGACGGCAGCGCAGCCTAAAGCGCGCTACCCCGTCGGCAATCCGCCGGCGTGGCAGCGGCGCTTGGCTTCGCTTTTGCCCGAACATCTTCGCGATCGTATGATCCTGCGAAGCGTGACCCGGCACTAACTACTTCTGATAGAAGAGCACGAGCATGCCGTTCGCGAGATCGGCTCCGACCACTTGATTTACGGTGATCTTGTTGTCCGCCAAGAACTGCGCGATGCTGATACGTTCGTTCGTGCTCGTCGTCACCATGACGCGGCCCAAGGTGTTGCGCAGCGCCGTGAGCTGCGCTTGATTCTTCGCAACCGCACTGCTGAGCGCGGATGGGTCGGCGCCGGACAATTGCGCCACGTTCACCGGGCGAAGGTTGTTTGCGGAGCCGCCGTTCAAGGACTGTACTTTGGCGATCTCGTCGCGTATATTGCTCAGCGACGACATGAGCTGCCCGAAGTTCGGCGCACCGGCCGTGCCGACGGTGCCGGGCGGAACGCTTTGCGTTGTCGTCGTTGTTTGAGCGGCTGCGATGCCGCCGGAAACGAGAAGGCCGGCGGCGACCAGCCAGGCTGTCTTTTGCATGATACTGCACCTCCGAGTGCGTTCACGCGATTTTTGCCTGCGGCCGGCAGCGCTAAACGAGCATGGTGCTTGCCTACCCTTATCGGCCCGCTGCGTCCACGGACGATTACGTTCTTGGACCGAAACCTCGGTAAGCTTTGATCGGAATGAGCATCTGCACTTCCGCCATGTCCGTGCGCACGAGCGGCAATTCGGCGATGATGCTGCGCGCGTGCTCGAGCGACTGCGCTTCCAGGTGCACGACGGCACCGAGCGCGTCTTCACGGCTCCAAATGTTGCGAACGATACCCTGCGCGTAGAGCGTTCTAATCGCCTGCGCTTCGGGCTCGAGCATCGGCGCGAACTGCTCGTCGGAATACGTTTCGGTGCGCCGCCGCACGATGGCTAAAACTTGCACGTCATTCTCCTGCGCGCACCAGCGCGTCGACTGCGACGCCGTATTCGCGCCGCATTGCGCCGCTCGAACGGCTCACCGTACTCACGGGCACGAGCGTATCGAACGTCCAGCCGTTTGCGGCCGTCGTCGAAATCTTCACGACCGCGCGCGTCGCGGCGATTTTTGCTCGTGGCCCCACGATTTGCGCGTATCCTGCCGTGGCGCCCCCCGACGTTACGATCGGAACGACTCTGGTCGCATCGCGGTTGGGCACGCCGGCTGCGCTGAGCACCGCATTGACGGCTTGATCCAGCGGTTCGAGCAGCTCGCCTTGGGCGGCCGATGCTGCACCGGCGGCAAATGCCGCCAGCAGGGCAGCGCAAATGACCAACTTCATAGGGCCGTATCCGCTCGGCGTCGTTCCCGTTCCTTCGCTCCGGCAGAAAGACGGCATGAGTAAACAGCAGACCGTCTAAAAGGTCGGCGATGGCTTACGAGTCCCTGCGCGCGTTCGTTGAAGCACTAGAGCGCTCCGGTGAATTGCACCGGATCGCCGCCGAAACCGATCCGCACTTGGAAATCAGCGAGATCACCGATCGCGTCGTCAAAGCGGGCGGCCCCGCGCTGCTTTTCACGAACGTGCGCGGGTCGCGCTTTCCCGTCCTCACCAACCAATTCGGCTCGCGCAAGCGCATGTCAATGGCACTGGGCGTGCAAGATCTCGACGAAGCCGGCGAGCGAATTCGCAAACTGCTCGATCTCTCGATTCCAGCCGGCGCCGTCGAACGCATCGGCAAACTGCTTTCACTCGCACCGCTTGCGGCGGCGATTCCGAAAACGGTGAGCAGCGGCACCTGCCAGGACGTGGTCATCGACGATCCGGACGTCACGCAATTGCCGGTACTCACGACGTGGCCGCTGGACGCGGGGCCGTTCATCACGCTGCCGCTCGTGATCACCAAAGACGCGATCTCAGGACGCCCGAACGTGGGCATGTATCGCATGCAAGTGTACAACGCACGCGAGACGGGCATGCATTGGCAGCGCCACAAGCAGGGCCGCGCGCAGGCAAAAACGTGGGGCGATCGGGTACCCGTTGCCGTCGCGATCGGCGCGGATCCGGTGCTCACCTATGCGGCCACCGCACCATTACCGCCGGTTATCGACGAGTTTTTGTTCGCGGGACTGCTGCGCGGCAAACCGGTCAAACTCGTACAGTGCAAAACGGTCGATCTCAAAGTTCCGGCGGACGCGGAGTTCGTGCTCGAAGGCTACGTCGACAACACCGATCTGCGCACCGAAGGTCCGTTCGGCGATCATACCGGCGTGTACAGTCTCGCGGATCGGTATCCGACGTTTCACGTGCAGTGCATCACGCACCGGCGCGATCCGATTTACGCCGCGACCGTCGTCGGAAAACCGCCGATGGAGGACGCCTGGCTCGGCAAGGCGACGGAGCGCATCTTCTTGCCGCTGCTGCAGATGGTGCTGCCGGAAGTCGTCGACATGAATCTGCCGGTCGAGGGTGGCTTTCACAATCTGGCGATCGTCTCGATCAAGAAATCGTATCCCGGCCAGGCAAAGAAAGTGATGAACGCGCTGTGGGGCCTCGGCCACATGATGATGCTCACGCGCTTGCTGGTGATCGTCGATGCCGACGTTGACGTTCAGGATACGCGCAGCGTCGCGTGGTTCGTACTGAACAATCTGGAGGCGCAGCACGACGTCGTGATGATGCCCGGACCCGTCGACGATTTGGATCATGGATCGTATACGCCCGCGCTCGGCATGAAAATCGGCGTCGACGCGACGCGCAAAGACGCATCGGAAGGGTACACGCGCGAGTGGCCGCCGGATATGATCATGGACGAGCAGACGCGCAAGCGCGTGAGCGAGCGATGGAGTTCCTACGGCCTCGACCGCATCGAGCGCTCGCTCAAACCCGATGCGTGGTCCGGACAAGGTGCCGACGCGCTCAAGCGCCTATTGTCGTAACGCAATGGTCGCAAGCACCCGCATCTTCCTCAAAGAAATTCGCATCGAACACACGCTGTTCGCATTGCCGTTCGCCTATACGGGCGCGGTGTTTGCGGCACGCGGGATCCCGTCCGCACATGCGCTCATTTGGATAACGCTCGCAGTCTTGGGCGCGCGGACCGCGGCGATGGCCGCGAACCGCTACTTCGATCGTGAGATCGACGCACGCAATCCTCGTACAGCACGGCGCGCCGTCGCGAGCGGCACGATGTCGCCGTCGATCATGTTGTGGGCGTGCGCCGCTGGCGTGCTGTTGCTGCTCGTCTCGGCTTGGAAACTCAATCCGCTCTGCGTCGAATTACTTCCAATTGCCGCCGTCGGCGTGTTCGTTTATCCGCTGTGCAAGCGGTTCACGTGGCTCACGCATTTCGTGCTCGGCGCCGTGGACGCGCTCGCGCCGCTGGGCGCATTCATCGGCGTGTCGGGAACGGTGACGTGGCCGGCGCTGCTGCTCTTCGGTGCCGTAACCGCGTGGGTTGCGGGATTCGACATCATCTACGCGCTGATGGATCTGCCGGTCGACCGCGACCAGGGCATCAGTTCGCTGCCGGCGCGATTCGGTGAGCGCAGCGCGCGCGTGCTGCCGATGCTGCTGCACGCGGCAATGGTTGCCATGCTCGCCGTAGCGGGCGTGCTGGCGCACGCGGCATGGCCGTACGCGCTGGGCATCCTCGCCGCGGGGGTGCTGATGATCTACGAGGATCGCTCGTTCACCGCGGCAGAAAACGTCTTCGTGCTCAACGAGCGCATTTTTTCTGCGAACATGGCGTTCTCCGTCGTGTTTCTTGCAACGGTCATCGCCGGATTCACGTTGGGGTAACTGTGGGCATACATCGTAAAGACTTTCTGCTCTCCGGTGCCGCCGCGCTAGCGGGCGCCGCGGTTCCGTCGGCAGCGCGCGCGCAACTGCAGCCGTATCAGCAGCAGTTCACGATTGCCGTCAACGCCCCGCTCTCGGGCGATCGCGCCGGGGCGGGCCGCGAAATCGCGAACGGCGTGCAAGCGGCGATCGATCAAGTCAATCAGTTCAGCGGGTCGTACACGAGCGCGTACGTCATGCGCACGTTCGACGACATGGACGCACTCGCGCAAGCCATCGTCAACGTGCAGTTCGCCGCCGCCGATCCCACCGTTCTGGCCGTCATCGGCGGCTTCGACGGCTCGCTGATTGCCGCGTCGCTTTCGACGTACGCAAACCAGCAAATGCCGTTGCTTGTTCCCGCGAGCACGGCCGACGGCGTCACGGCGCAAGGGTACCGCATGGTCTGGCGTTTGCCGACGAAGGACTCCACCGAAGGCCAACTGCACGCGTCGTTCATCGCAAAACGCGTCAACCCGAAGATGGCGCTGGCGGTTACGCAGGACGGCGATTACGGATACAACGTCGCGCAAGGATTCGTGACCCAAGCGAAATCTTCGAAGTTCAATGCCGACGGCTTCGACTTTCCGTACGACAAGCCGGACTACGCGGCCGCCGCGAAGCGCATTCTGGAGAAGAAACCGGACTACGTGCTGCTCTGCGGTACGACGGACGCCATGGGTCCGCTCATTGCGGCGCTGCGCTCCGCGGGATACACCGGAAAACTCGGCGCGGCGCAGGGCTTTTACAATCAGCCGACGCTTGCGAAATACGCCGATGCCTTCGCGGGCGGCTACATCTCGACGTCGTTTCCGCCGCTTGAACGCGCGCCCGACGTCCTAAACGCGCTCACGAACTTCCGCGCACGCTATCAGGTAACGTCGCTTTCCGCGTTCGCATATGCTGCGGCACAAATCGTGATCGCCGCATCCAAGCACACGGCGACCGCAAACCGCTTGACGACGATGACCGCGCTGCAAACGCCGTCATCGTATAACACTATCGTGGGATCGTTTCAGTTCACGCCAACCGGGGATCCGCTCGATCCGAACCTCTACTTCTACGAGATCGCGGACGGCAAGTTCAAGTATGTTGCGCCGTCGCACCCGACTGCGTTTTTACTGTAATACTGGTGCTGTAAGACGTCGACGAGTGCGCGCGGTCCGACACGCTGCGCGTAATACTGAAGGTCAGCGTCGCATTCTTGTCCAGTACGCCTTTTTTCTGCAGGCAATGCATCAAGCGTTCCTCGTAGGCGCGGGTCGTCTTCATCGGCCCAAGTTGCGCAATGCACGCGCGATCCGCAGCGGCAAAGGCCCGCATGTGTGCGTGGACGTTCGCGGCGATTAGCGCCCCGCTTGCCGCCACGGCAACGGCGAAGATAATGAGCGCGACACCCGCCGCGCGGTTCACCGGGCGTGCGCTCCAGGCGTGTTCACGTGCACGTGATGCGGCGGACGCTGCGCAGTCGCGGCGACGGCGGGCGCGTCGTCATCTTCGAGCATCAAGACGAACCGCAGTTTCCACGCGCCGAGCGCGATGCAGAATTTTGCGCCGAAGAGTTCCATCGTTATGCCTCCACGCGGCGCCATTGGGCTACCGCAAGCGCGAGATAACCGAGCAAAAGTGCACACAACACGCCGGCACATCCGGCTGTCGAGATGGCCAGCAATCCGCTGTGGCCGTGTTGAGCCGCTATGTACGCTATCGGGTCCAGATACGAAAGGCCGTGAAAGATCGCGTAGAACCAGGCCGCGATCGGATTGATTTTCGCGGCGCCCGAAAGCGCTTGAGCCAAAGCGGGAATGAGCAGCGCCGCGATCCAGCCCAATCCGATGACCAGCCCGGGTCCGCGCCGCAGCGAGGCACTCGCGGCAGTCAGCAACGCGTACCATGCCAGCGGAGCGGCGATTGCCGCGACGATGTACCACCCCATGTTGCCTTCCGTGCCAAAACGCGGCACGAAAAACATCAGCGTTGCAAGGAGCGTGACCGCGATGGTTAGCAGCTGTGATACGACAACGGCTGCGGAATCGACCGCGAAACTCGCGAGCGCATAGCGCTCGCGTGAGACCGGCTTCGTCCATGCCAGTTCAAGGTGGCCGTCGTTTTCTTTCGCGAGCGGGCCGCCGAGAATCGACGCGACAATGAGACCCATCGGGATCGTCATCAGGAACAAGAAATCGATTTTGAACACGGGCACTTGAGGCTTATAGCGGATTGTCGTGTGCAGCGTGTTGCCCTCAACATTGGAGTTCATGCTGCTGCTGCCCATGATGAACTGGCCGTGATGGCTGCTGCCCTTGCGCGGCTCGGTAATGTCCATGTCCACCATGCCGCCGGGGTGCTTGATGATGACGGCGTGCGTTTGCCGTGCGGTATCGTCGATGATGATGCGCGTGGAACCGTCAGGCAACTGCGTTCGCGTCACGTGCGCGGTCGGCGAGCCTTCCAGGTCGGTCTCCCAATGCGTATCGTGTATCGATACGCGCAAAATGAGGCTCGTCAGGAAAAACAGGCCCAGCAAAATCAGCGCGATGAACACCGCGCGTTTGGCGCGCGCGTATTCCACGTAGTAATACTGCATTATACGGTCTCCACGACGTCGGCGGTTTGCCCGCCGTCGACGGCATTGAGGAAAATGTCTTCCAAATTGAGATCGACGATGCGCACGCTCTGCGCGCCCATCGAGGTGAGTTTGCCCGCCAACTCCTCGCCGCCGGCGCTCACGGTCAAGCGGAAAATACGTCCCGTTTTCTCGACGCGGGTGATGCGCGCGTCGCTGGTCACGCCGTTGAGCGCGGTGTTCTCGGATTCGAAAATGGCCTCGATGATTTTCGACTGCGCCTTCAAATCGTCGACGGCCCCGGCCAGCGCGATGCGCGCGTTTTTCAGGACGGCGATGTGATCGGCGGCGCGTTCGACCTGCCCGATTTGATGCGACGATAGAATAATAGTCGTGCCTTGCGCGGATGCGTCGATGATCAGTTTGAGCACGGAGCGCTGGTTGACGGGATCCAATCCACTGGTCGGTTCGTCCAGGACCATGGTCTGCGGCTCGAGCGCGAAGGCAAGCACGACCGAGAGCGCCGTGCGCATGCCTTTGGACATCGCGCGCACGCGTTTGCGCGGGTCGAGTGAAAACAGTTGCATCAGTTCGCCCGCGCGCTTTTCGTTGAAGCGTTTGAACGCGCGCTTCTGCATCTCCAGATGCTCGCCCGCAGTCATCCACTCGTACAGCGCGCTGCGCTCCGGAACGTAAGCCAGATGCTCGAACGTCTGCGGCGTGAGCGGCTTTCCGTCGTAGTGTACGATGCCGGAGGTCGGCTGCGCGAGACCAAGCATGCACTTGAACGTGCTCGTCTTGCCGGCACCGTTGGGGCCAAGCAGACCGAACACGGACCCCGTCGGGATCTCGATGCTTACGTCGTCGACGGCAGTGAACTTGCCGTACCGCTTGGTCAAATGCTCGATCGAAATACTCATTGTACCTCCGGAAACCACCGCGCGATCGCGGTGTCGAAGAGTGCACGGATCTGCGCCGCAGTCAGGCCGATCGATTTGGCTTCACGTACCGCTTGCAAAAGCGATTCGGCAGCTACGTCGGATGCGGCAGCGCGCGAGGTTTCCACCGACCCGTTGCCGCGGACGAACGATCCGCGTCCAGGTGCCGTCTCAATTACCTCGTCACGCTCGAGCTCGCGGTAGGCGCGCGCAACAGTGTTCGGATTTACGGTGAGATCCAGAGCCAACTGCTTCACCGTGGGGAGCTGCTCGCCGGGGGCGAGCACGCCGAGCGCCACGGAGCGCTTGATCTGCTCGATGATCTGCAGGTAAATCGGAACGCCGCTGCGCGGGTCGACCGTGAGTACTGCGGGCATGGGCCGAACCTTAGATCTTCGGGCCCCAGCCGAGGAAGATGCTGCCGGACTGCTGTTCCAGCGGGAAGGACGGGCGGCGCAATTCGTCGCCGATGGCGCGGGTCTGACGGTTAAGGCGGATGGTCATGATGGTGCTCCCTGAACGGTTCGTCTAGTACCAATGTGTTGTTGTACTAGTACACTAGTATAATAGCACGATTCGTCCGTGCGTCAACCCCGCTGGCCAAAAAAGTTTCCGGCGCCCTTTGGGGGCGCCGGACGGTGTACCTA
>JBKPMZ010000323.1:0-4645 GCA_046732415.1 Vulcanimicrobiota bacterium | reverse complement strand
CCATTTAACAACGCATCGAGCCGCACGCAGACATGGGATCAGACGATTTTACAAAACGCGCGCTATGATTTCGTCGAGATCCATCCGACGGGACCGAACAACAGCGGTTTGAACGACGATACGTACGCACTAGGTCCGGCGGTGGATTCGTTCGTGAGTGCCATCGCGCAAGTTCGCACCGAACTGGCCGCTGCCGGCAAGCCGACATCGATGCCGATCTACATCGGAGAGTGGGCCACGCCGGGAACCGGCTCCTCAATCCCGCGACAAGAAACAACGATCGTCGGCGGTCTCTATGCTGCGATGCTCATGGGCGAGTTTCTCAAAGCGAACGTCACGCTCGCAAGCAAATATACCGGTTGGGATCTCGCGTGCACGAACATTACGAGCACCGATTACGGATTCCAGAATTTCACCACCTATTCCGCATTCGACGCGATACTGTCGGCTTCGGGCAACGGCTGTCCGGGTGCGACGCTTCCTCCCTATGGAACGCCGTTTCCGACGGCCATTGCGATGCAATTGGCGGCTTGGGCGTTTCAGCCCGGCGACACAGTACTCACCGCAAACGTGACGGCTTTGCCGACCGTACGCGCGTACGTTTCGAAACGGAGCAGCGGCTACGGTCTGCTGCTCGTCAACACCGACGAAAATAACGCGGTCACGACAACCGTTACGCTGCAGAACGAATCGCGAACGTTTTCCGGCAGCGTCAAGGAATACGGCAAAGCCGAATACGATCAGACGGTTTCGAACGTGTGGCCGAATCCGAATAGTTCGTCGATCGCCGCGATTAGCGGCTCTTTCCAGGTCACGCTGCCGCCATGGAGCATGACGGCCGTGACATTGCAGTAAGATTAACGGTACACGTACCGGAGGACAGTATCATGCGCGCATCCTCTTACCCGCCATCCTCGCTCGCGTTCGATTGGCTGATGGCGGTGCTCGCCGCGCTCATCATGGCGGGCGTCATCCAGGATGGCTGGGCGCATAACCACGGTCTGGTCGATCAGAGCTTCTTCACGCCGTGGCACGCAATCTTGTACTCGTGCATGGCGCTGAGCGGTCTCACACTCTTGGCGGCTGGACTGCGCAACCTGGCCCGCGGCTACAGGTTCAGGAACGGTCTGCCCTATGGCTACTGGACGTCCGTGCTCGGCGTGGTGCTCTTCGCGACGGGCGGCGTGTTCGATCTGTTCTGGCATAGCCTGTTCGGCATCGAAACAGACATCACGGGCCTCATCAGCATTTCGCACTTGTGGCTCGCGCTCGGCGGCGCGCTCGTGTTCGTGGGGCCGATTCGCTCCATTGCCTCACGCGTCGCGCTGTCCGACCGGATCGGCTGGCGCATCGCCGGCCCGCTCGTATTGTGCGGCGCAGCCTTGCTCACGCTGCTCGGCTTTTTCACGCAGTACGCCTCGCTGTTCAGCGACAACACGTCCGAGCGGATCATGGCGCCGAATCGCGCCGGAATTACCGGCGGCGAACTGTATGCGGTTCGCGCGGACGGTTCGCGCGAAACGCGTCTGGTGACGATGCGTAAGCACGACCTGTGGGGCGCGGCAGTGTCGCCGAACGGAAAGCTCGTGGCATATCGCGTGCAAACCGGCTCCGACGGCGGCGATCTCTTGCCGTCCGACATTTACGTTGCGCGCACCGACGGCACGGACCCGGCGCGCATTACGCATTCGGGCGCGCACGATACGCAAGCGGCATGGTCGCCCGACGGCAAGCGGCTTGCATACGTCAGCATGCCTGCGGGCACGTCCGGCAACTTCTCGATCGTCACGGTGAATCGCGATGGAAGCGGCGCGCACAAAATCGTTGACAGTACGACGACCGTGCAGAATCCGTCGTGGTCGCCGGACGGACGCTCCGTCGTCTTTCAATCGCGCAACGGTCTGCATCAACAACTTGCGGTCGTAGCGGCAACCGGCGGTGCAATCCGTTGGTTCGATGCCACCGTCGATGGCGCCGAGCCGTTTTGGGCGCGCAGCGGTCGCATCGTGTTTGACAAGAGCGACGGATCGCTATGGCTGACCGATGCCGCCGGTACGCGCGCAAGTCCGCTGCACCTGTCCGGTGGCGAACCGTCGATCTCGCCGGACGGATCGCACATCGCGTATGTCGGCAGCAGCGGCGGTGCGGCGCAAGTTTTCGTTGCAAACCTGGACGGAACGAATGCGCACGACGTCACGCAACTCGCCGCGCAAGACGCAAGTCATCCGGCATGGCGATCCGATGGCGAACTGCTCTTCACCGCGACCGGCCGCCCGGCGGCGGTATACACGCAGATCGGCAAAACGTACAGCATCGACGCGGTGATTGTATCCGCACTCATCGCCATCGGCGTGGCGCTTCTGTTGATTCGACGGTTCGGTTTGCCCGCGGGCAGCATCACGGCGCTGTTCGCGCTCTATGCGATCGCGCTCGCAACGCAAGCGGACACGTATTGGGATATTCCGGCAGCGATCGCAGGCGGTATCGTTGCCGATGTATTTCTTATTGCGCTGCGCGAGCGCGCGCGTGCGGGCACCGGTTTCTATTTGCTCGCGTTCGCAGTGCCGTTCGTCATGACGGCAAGCTACGTGTTTTCGGTCTATTTGCGCGACGCCGGTTTAGGATGGCCGCCGAACATGATCGTCGGCGCGCCGTTCATCGCCGGATTCGTCGGTTTGCTCGTCGCGTTTTGTTATGCGATTCCGCTTGCGGCACCAGCGGTGCAACCGGGCATGCGCGTGCCCGAGGTGCCCGCACCGGACGTGGCGCTGCACGTCTAGCCGGCGCCGATGGAGCGGCGCACCTGCTCGGCGATTTCGCTGCGCGAATAGCCGCGACCGACAAGACCTGAGACGAACTGCTCGATGGCATCGCGCAGCGTGCGCGCGCGCGTTTCCGGCTGCGCGTCCGGCAAACGCGGCGCAACGTGCGTACCACGCCGGCCTTCGCTAACGAGCCAACCTTCGTTTTGCAAATCGGTATACGCGCGCGCAACCGTGTTCGGCGCCACGTTCAAGTCGCTCGCGAGTTGCCGCACCGTCGGAAGCAGCGTGCCGGGTGCGAGGTCTCCGCGCTGAATCAAGCCGCGAATCTGCTCTTCGATTTGCAGATACGGCGCAATTTCAATATCGGGATCGACGGCGAGAACCGGTCCGTTCACGTCAAAACCATTTCGCCAGCTCCGCGCTCGTCGGCGGCATGGATATGCGATTGACGCCAACAATGGCGACGAAAAAGCTGGCAATCGAAATTGTTTGCAGCACTTCCAAAGCAAGCTCGTGCGGATACTGCAACTTCAACAGAAATACGAAGCAGTACACAGACACCACGCCGAGCCATGCGCATTGTCGCGCGCGCATCGCTCTCAGGCGATTGTCGATAAATTCGTCTACCGGCGTATCGTCGTCGGAAAGGATGGCAGGCGAGCATTCGATGACGTACGCGCACGCAAGCGACACAACTGCTCCCACCGACGCAAGCACGGCGCCAGCCGCATACGCAGGCATGACGAACGGTACGGCCAACGGTAAGCAGCTAAAGAGAAGATAGCACACGAGCTGCCAGAGCGGAAAAAGGTTGGAACGCCGCGGCGCGAGCAGCGCCACTCGCGTACGTGCCGCGTCATACGACCGCAAAAACCCGTATGCCAGGATCGGCGCGCCGACGATCGTGAATACGGCAAACGCAATCCGTGGCGGTATGACGCCGATGAACGCGAGCAAACCGCAGAGCACTGCGAAGATACCCGCCCCGCGGATCACCATGGCGGGTACGCGTTCGTGACAGGCGCGCCGCTGTAGACCCGCGCGAAGCCGCGCTTGCACCAGCGGCGACAAACTGTCCATGCGGATAGACGGCGTGCCAAGCGACGTGCGCGGTACAGCCAGTATCCACGCCCCAAGAAAGATGAGCAGGCCCGACATGACTTGCGGGATGTGTGGCGTGACGAAGTCGCTCATTTGTATTAGGAGCCTAACACAAAGATTACTTTTGTGTCAACAGGCTGATACAAATATCGGCCTCGATACCCCGGCCGCCCTTCGATACCTCAGGGTGACACGGTGGGCCTCAGGGTGACACGGGGCGTTGCCGAAAAGTAGCGCATGGCCCAAACTCGGCTCGGCGTCCTCGACGGATTGCGCGGTATCGCCGTGCTGCTCGTGCTTTGGTATCACATCTGGGAGATCTCGTGGTTGCCCGCTCCGCGGCCGTGGCTGCAATTCATTCCCGAAACCGGATTTGCGGGCGTCGATCTCTTCTTCTATATCAGCGGCTTCGTCATCGTCTATCCGTTCGTTAAAGCGCTTGCGCGCGGCGAGGCGCCGCCGACGTGGGGCCACTTCGCGTACCGGCGCGCGATCAAGATCGTGCCGTCGTACGTGCTGTCGATCGTTGCCGTTATAGCCATCGGTTACGCGCAGTTTTCGAACGCCGGTGAAGCACTACGCGACATCGGCACGCATTTGCTGTTTATTCATACGTGGTGGCAGGATACGTACGGTTCGATCAACGGCGTGCTGTGGACGCTCGCCGTCGAAGTGGAATTTTACGCGATCTTTCCGTTGCTGTGGCTGGCGTTCAAGCGGGTTCCGTGGCTAACCGCCGGCGCGATGGTCGCAGTCACGTTGATGTATCGCACGTACGC
>JBKPMZ010000322.1:0-1305 GCA_046732415.1 Vulcanimicrobiota bacterium | reverse complement strand
TCGCTCCGGTACAGCAGAAACTCAGCGAATTCGACGCGCTGGTAAAAGCGATCGAGAAAGACCGCATCGGCGCGTACGAAGGGCTGCGCGAGCAGATCAGCGGCCTCATCGAGCGCAGCGGCAAGATGGAAACCGCCGCTTCGCAACTCACGTCCGCGCTGCGCAATCCCACCACGCGCGGCAAGTGGGGCGAGATGCAACTGCGCCGCGTCGTGGAGCTCGCGGGCATGGAGGCATACTGCGACTACAACGAGCAGCAGACGTTCGACGTGGGCGAAGATCGCGGCCGCCCGGACATGACGGTTGCGCTCCCCGGCAATTCGAAAATTTTCGTCGATGCCAAAGTGCCGCTGAATGCGTATTTGGATGCGGCCGAAGCCGACGACGGACCGGCGCGGCGCGAAAAAATGCGCGCGCACGCGGCGGCGTTCAAGTCACACGTCGACATGCTCGCGCGGCGTAATTATCAGCGCATCGACGGTTCGGCTGATTTCGTCGTGATGTTCGTTCCCGGCGAAGCGTTTTTGAGTGCGGCCTGCACCGAAAACCCCGATCTCATCGAGTACGGCGCCGGCAAAGACGTCTACATCGCAAGTCCGCTCACGCTGATCGCGCTGCTGCGATCGTACGCGCTCGGCTGGCAGCAGCGCCAGCAGGAAGAAAACGCCAAGAAGATCGCCGAGGCGGGCCGCGCACTCTACGATCGCGTGCGCACGTTCGCGGCGCATTTCGTGACGATCGGCTCGAGTTTGCAGAAAGCCACCGAAGCCTACAACAAAGCTGTCGGATCGATGGAGAGCCGCGTTCTTCCGGCGGGACGCAAACTCAAGGAACTCGCGTCGCTCCCCGACGCGGAACTGCCCGACCTAACGGCGATAGAAACGGCGCCGCGCGAAATTACCGCGCTCGACGGCGAGCCGCCGGCAAAATCGCGCGGACGTCAAACCAAACTCTTTACTGACGATTCTCGTACTGCTTGAGCACTGCCAGCGCGTTTTCAACGTGCTGCTGTGGATGCGACAGGTCGGTCAGCGTCGCGAGAATTTTGCCGTCAGGCGCGATGACGTACGACGTGCGGTTTGCGTAGGTGGGCGCCTGCGGCAACACCGCATCATACTGCTTGGCGACTGTCAGCGTTGGGTCGGCCGCAACGGGGAATTTGCTGCGGCATTCGCTCACCGAGAATTTGTCGAGCGTGTCGATGGTGTCGTGGGAAACGCCGATGACCGTAGCATGCAGCGCTTTGAATTGATCCATCGCGTCCGCGAACGTGTGCGCTTCAATCGTGCAGCCCTTGGTAAACGC
>JBKPMZ010000321.1:0-5620 GCA_046732415.1 Vulcanimicrobiota bacterium | reverse complement strand
GTGCGTGGGCAGCTCCGCTTGCGGACCGAGGCGTGCCGCCGCGTTGCAGAGCGCAAAATGCATCACGATGTGGGACAGAGCCATAGCGATCCTACCTTACGCGGCACGCCATCGCGAGCCTGTCTGGGCATGCGGGGGAAGGCCGCTGCAAGCGGGGAACCAAGGCAAGCATGACAGACGCGCAACGCTTGGCAAAAGCTTTGAACACGCTCACGAAAAACCCGCAGTTCTCATACGTCAAAGCGCGTGCCGCTGCTCGCCAGGAACCGGCCGTCGACTGGGACGCAACCAAACGTTTGAACGAAGATTTCAACCCCGACGTGGACGGCTGCGAATCGTTCGCCATGCGCGACAAGAGCGTGTGCGAGTGGCAGCCCGGCCAGTACCGGTATGTCGCCCACTGACGGCTACACCGATCTCCCACCGGGTAAGCTCGCGAACGTTGTGACCGCTCTGGAGATGCGGCAGCGCCCGGCGCTTCGTCCGCACCCGCAAAACGCAGAGTTCACGATCGAACGCATCCCAGAACCGCCTTTGAAATGGTACCGAACGATCTTCAGACGCGTCGGCGAGCCGTATCTGTGGATGTCGCGGCTGGTCATGTCCGATGAACAGCTCGCCGGCGTCATTCGTGACCCTGCGGTTGAAATTTACGCGGCTCGCGTTGACAGCGAGGACGCCGGTTTACTCGAACTCGATTTCCGCACGCCGGGCGAATGCGAACTCGTGTTCTTCGGGCTCGTTCCCGAGTGCGTGGGCAATGGCGCGGGACGCCGGATGATGAACCGCGCGATCGAGATCGCGTGGTCGCATCCCATTTCGCGCTTTTGGGTGCATACCTGCACGCTCGATCATCCGGCGGCGCTCGACTTTTACGTTCGTTCCGGATTTACGCCGTTCAAACGGCAGATCGAAATACACGACGATCCGCGTGCCATCGGCATCTATCCGCGCAGCGCCGCACCGAACGTTCCACTGCTTTGAGAGAACGCGGCGATCGCCGCTTGTCCGAGGCAAATGCCGCCGTCGTTCGCGGGCACGCGCTGATTCGTCCACAGCCGATCGCCGAGCGCATCCCGCAGCGCTTGTACGAGTACTGCGTTTTGAAAGACGCCGCCCGATACGACGACGTGCCGGTAGTCGAAAGCGGCGACAACTGAAAGCATGCCGCGTACGACGGCGCCGTGAAACGCGCGCGCGATCTCGCGCACGTCGCGCCCGCTCCGGCGATCTTCCACGATGCGCGAGAGCAGTGGGCGGTAATCCAATTCGCCGCCGATATACGGAAACTCGTACGCCTGCACCGGTGCGCTGCAGCGAGCCAAATACTCGAGCCACATCGCCGCTTGTCCTTCGAAGGTGATTTCGCGCGTAAATCCGAGAAGCGCCGCGACCGTATCGAACAGCCGTCCCATCGACGTCGTCGGAAAGACGCGGACGTTGCGCCGCACCAGCTGACGGGCATCGGCGAAGCGCTGCGGAAATGCGAACGGCCGTGCGTCGAACGACTCGGCCGCATCGAGAAAACCGGCGGCGGCCTGCACCGGGAAACGTGCTGCCGCATCGCCTCCGGGCAACAACGCGCCGCGCACATGTGCAACACGGCGCAAACCGCCCGCAAGCGAACCGGCGAAGACCTCGCCGCCCCAAATCGTTCCATCCTCGCCGTAACCCGTTCCGTCGAACGCAAAACCGAGCACCGGCTCCTCGAACGCGCCGCGCTCGGCGAGCACGCTGGCGACGTGCGCGCGATGATGCTGTACCGCGCACCGCTTCGCGCCCAGTTCCACAGCGTACTGCGACGAGCGGTACTCCGGATGCGCGTCGTGCGCGACGAGCGCGTCGCATGCGGATACTTCGTACAGATCGCTCAGGTCCGCAATGGTCGCTTTGAACGATTCAAACGCGTCCAAGTAATCGAGGTCGCCGACATGCTGGCTGATAAATGCTTGACCTTTGACCACGAGCGCGACGGCGTTCTTCAAGTCTGCCCCGAGTGCGATAACCGGCTGCGCTGCGGGCAGCGTCGCGACGGCTTGCGGAGCGTATCCCCGCGCGTGCCGGATGACACCGACGCTCGAAACGACGCTGTCGTCCACGCGCCGCGCGATCTCGCGCTCGCCAATCAACATTGCATCCGCGATACCGCGCAAACTGTTTCGCGCATCATCGTCGCGATAGGCAATCGGTTCGCTCGAGCGGTTCGCACTCGTCATCACGAGCACCGCGGGCGCACCTGCGGCAAACAGCAGATGCTGCACCGGCGTGTACGCGAGCATGAGGCCGAACTCGTCGCTATCGGGCGCCACTCCCGGAAAATTCGCGAGCGCCTTGCAGAGCGCGATCGGACGCGCAGCGGATCGCAACACCTCCTCGCTTCGCGCGTCGAGGGCCACGATCCGCCGTGCATCGCCTAGCGATGCGGCCATCAGTGCGAACGGACGCTCTTTGCGATACTTGCGCTCTCGCAGCGCAGCAACCGACGCTGCATTGCGCGCGTCGCACGCCAGGTGATAGCCGCCGAGTCCTTTTACCGCAAGGATGGCGCCGCCGCGCAGCATTTGCGCCGCCAGTTCTATTGCGGGGTATCCGCGCAGCACGCTGCCGCCGTGTTCCAACAGGTAGTTCGGCCCGCATTGCGCGCATGCCACCGGCTGAGCGTGAAAGCGCCGGTCGAGCGGATCGTCGTATTCGGCGCGGCACTGCACGCACATCGGCCAGTCGCGCATCGTGGTTTGCGGACGGTCGTACGGCAAACCGCGAACGATGGAATATCGCGGCCCGCAATCCGTGCAGTTGATGTACGGGTACCGGTAGCGCCGGTCATTTGGATCGAATAATTCGCGCAGGCATGGCTCGCACACCGGCAGATCGGCGCACACGCGTACCGTCGGCGTGCCGGCACGTTCGCTCGCGCGAATTTCGAACGCGTCGAAATCGCACACCTGCGCGGGTTGCATATCGAATGACGCGATGCGCGCCGCCGGCGGCGCCGATGTGCGAACGGTTTGCGCAAAAGCATCGAGCAGCGCCGGATCGCCTTCAACATGTACCTCGACCCCGCATTCGCCGTTCAGTACCCACCCCGTCAATCCGCGCTCGAGGGCGCTGCGGTAGACGAACGGACGAAAGCCGACGCCTTGAACGACGCCGGTAATATGCAGTCTGCGCGCCTGCTTAAGCGCCGCCTGCATAACAGCCGCGTCCTTCGTATCCGACTTGCAGCACGCGCTCGCCGTCGGCGAGCACCGGCACGGTGCGGTCACCGCCGCAGAGTTTCAACATGCGCGCGAGTGCCTGCGCATCGTGCTCTACGTCGTACTCCACGAAGAGCTCGCGCTTCCACTGCAGGTCTTCGCGCAGTTGCGCTGTGTACGGGCACGATGCCGTGCCGTAGAGTTCAAGCATGCGCGAGCGCCTCGCGCAGCACGTGGTAGACGGTGCCCTGCGCTTCTTGAATGCGCGGAACGTAATCGCTGCGCACCACGATTGCGACGTCCGCAAGTCCGCGGCGGACGATCTCGCCGCCGTCATAGCCGAGCAGCGCAACCGTGAGCAGGCCGCGTTTGCGCGCTTCTTCGAGCGCGGCCACGACGTTGCGCGAACCCCCGCTCGTCGAAAACGCGAACGCCACGTCATCGGCGCGAGATTGTGCGATGAGCTGGCGCAGAAACACGACGTCGACGCCGACGTCGTTGGCCGTAGCGGTAAGCACGGCCGGCTCGAGCGCGAGCGACATTGCCGCAAGCGGTTTCCATCCTTGCTCGGGCGCAATGCAGTCCAACGCGAAGTCGGTCGCGTCCGTGGCGGAACCGCCGTTGCCGAACGCGAGAATACGCCCGCCGCGCTCCAAGCGCGCCTGTATCTGCGCGGCGGCATGCGCGATTGCATCAACCTGCTCCGCGGCAACTTGTTCGCGCAGGGCATTCGCATCGGCACCCTTCATGCGAATCGACGCAGCGACTTCGCCGAGCACGTCTTCCTCGGGTTGCGGCGCACTTTCCAAAAACGGATAGAGAAAGCCGAGGCCTTCGTGATCCCCCTGGTGGCGCGAGAGATGCTCCAGAAACACGTGTACCGATTCGTACATCGTATGCCCGAGCAGCTCGAAGAGCTCCTGATGCACGTGCGCGTCGTCGCTCGGCGAGGTCACCGCATAATCCGCTTCGGCACCCGGCCATGCGATCGTCATCGCGCCGCGCTCTTTCGCCGCGAGGAGTACGGCATTCAGCTGCGCGTCACCCTGGGGCGGTCCGAAGGCGATCGCCATGTCGTGCTCGCTTGCAATCGTTTGCATCCATGCGTGCGGCGCCATGCTCGCGTCCATTGCGGGCAGTGCTCGTTTGCCGACGATGACCGGATGGATAAACTCCACCGATACGTGCATCGCGTCGGTGGCATAGGCGCCACGGCCGAATGCCAGCAGACGGCCGCCGGCCATGAAACGCGCCGCCATATCGCGGCAGGCGCGTGCGAGCGGCATCGCCTGCGCATCTATGAAACGCTCGCACACCGCATTGCGCGCGAGAATCCGCTTTCGTAAGAACGACTGCAGCGCTCGCGCGGACGTTCCGTACGTCAGCATTAGCAGATGCGCGGCAGCGGATCGCCGACGAGCATGTCGACGACGCGGGTTCCGCCGTAGCGTGTGCGAGTAGTGACGACACCTGCCGGCTGTGCCGCAATCTCGCCGATGAGAACCGCTTCTTCTCCGCCCGCAACGCGGCGCACCGCATTCAACGCGTTATCGGCATGTTCTGGAGCGACAACCGCGATGAACTGTCCTTCGTTGGCGATGTGCAGCGGATCCAGACCGAGAATCTCGCACGCACCGCGTACTTCATTGCGAACCGGTATCGCGTCCTCATCGAGCACGACACCTACTTGTGCGTCGCGCGCGAGTTCGTTCAGCGCCGTTGCCACGCCGCCGCGCGTGGGATCGCGCATCCAGTGCAAACCGGGCGCGACGCTCGCGCGCAGTGCGTCGACGAACCGCGTCACCGCGCGTGTATCCGAAGCGATTTCGGCTTCCAAGTCCAGTTCGCCGCGCGCAAGCAGAATCGTGATGCCGTGATCGCCGATCGGCCCGGAAAGCAGGACGCGATCTCCCGCGCGCACGTGCTGCGGTCCGAGCGCCAAGCGTTCGTCGAGCAGCCCGATGCCGAACGTCGAGATGTACAGGCCGTCGGCCATGCCGTGTTCCACAACCTTCGTGTCGCCGCCCACGACGCAAACGCCGCACGCGCGCGCCGCCGCAGCCATGGCCTCGACCTCGCGTTCGAGCACGTCACCAGGCAGGCCGGCTTCAAGAATCAACGTCGCGAGCAGCGCGACCGGCGTCGCGCCGGACACGGCGAGATCGTTTATCGTTCCATGCACCGCGAGAGAACCAATCGAACCGCCCGTAAATACAAGCGGTTTGACGACGAATGCGTCCGCGGTCGTCGCAATCCGCGCGCCTTCGATGGTGAGCAGCGCCGCATCGGACAGCGTTTCCAGAACCGGATTGGAGAGCGCCGGAACGATCACGCCTTCGATGAGCCGGCGTGTCGCTTTTCCGCCTGCGCCGTGGGCCATCTCGATCTGCGCGATCTTGGTGCGGGTGTTCATGCTTCCCCTT
>JBKPMZ010000320.1:0-6329 GCA_046732415.1 Vulcanimicrobiota bacterium | reverse complement strand
GCCGCGGATACGCTGAAAATGCCACGAGCGCCGGAAATTTCCCATCTGCTTTGGGGCGATGCACATCCGCCATCACGTTCACGCCGTCGCGCATAGGCACGTGAAGGTTGATGTCGTGCGCGATTTCGTACTCGGGCTGCGAGAGGTTTACGTACGTTCTTCCGGTGGTTTGCGGCCCGTTGAGTTTGCGCTGACCCGGTTCGATGCCGGATGCAGTAATCGCCATAACGCCTCCCTGCTGGTAAACGCGAGGTTCAACGCACGATCGCAATGTCATGCAAGCAAGCGTGTGGCGCACGCGTTGGGAACTTCGCGCTCCGGCTCGTGCGTTTCCTAAGCAAACGCCGGCACGCACGAGGAGTCATATGCTACAACGCATTTCTAAAGCAGCAGCCGCCTTGGCGATAACGGGATCGCTTATCGCAAGTCCCCTGCTCGCACGCCCCGCCGAAGCAAGCACCGGTTCCACGTATACCATCATCGAGAGCGCGCTCGCGCTCATCGGCGGCATCATTTTATACAACAATTATCAACATAAGAAGCAGGCCGCGAATCGCGTGGTCGGATATACGCGCAACGGCGGAACGGTGTACGGCGACGGCCGCATCGTGATGCCCGACGGTACGACGATCTATCCCGGCCGCAACGGCCAATACACGTGGGGACAATACGCGTACTACTCGCCGCGCGCGAGCGGCTATCAGTACGATTACAACCGTACGGGGCGCTTTGATCGCACGGGACGTCATGATAACGGCCATCACTACGGCTGGCGCAACGGCCGCGGCCATGGGCACGGCCATGGGCACCACGGCGACGGCGGCGATCGCGACTAGCGCTCTTCGATGTGTTCGAGTTCCGCGACAGCTTCGAGCTGATGGATGTCGTCGATGTCCTTGGGCCGCTTCAACGCTCGCTTCGATTTGATCACGCCGGCGAGCGTAAGCATCGGAATAGATCGCCCATCGACATCGACGGTGTTAGACGCTTTCTTGATTGCATCGTAGCTCTTAAAACCGGCAATCGCCGATAGCAAGTCAACCTCGCCGAATTTCGTCGATAATTGAAGAAGCGGATAGCGCTTGAGGTGCTGCGGCGTCAGCGTCAGCCGGGAGCCTTCGGGCTGACCGAGCACAATAATGCGCGGTTCAATTGCATTGATGACTGCGCAAAGCTTGCGCAGATTGGTCGGCTCCGTGCTATATACGATATCAATGTCTTTCGTCACGCGCTGGCTGCCGCGTAGGTTTGCGGCTAATCCACCCACGACAACATAGTCAACGCTCGCTTCGTTAAGCGCAGCAAAAAGCGCGTCCGGGTCCATCATGGAGCGTACCGCGCAAAGGCCTTCATTGCATCAACCGCTTCGCGATAGCGTTCTTGCGGAGTCTGGATGAGGGCGCGTGCAAGGCGGTTCATGTCGATGCCGTACGCTATCGCTTTCGCGACCTTGCTTCCGGCAGGCGGGTTCTTGAGAAACGCTTTGACTGCCGGCGAGAGCTTGCGCACACGCGTCAGGCGCGCAAGCGCGCGCGACTCATCGGCAAGCCTTGCGTGGCCGCGTTGCGTGATGCGGTAAAGCACGCGGCGCGGTCCGCCGTGCGGCGCCGGTTCGCCGGGCTTCTCGCAGAGCAGTTTGGCGTCGCGCAGTTGTGCGAGCGCACGTGCAAGTGCGCCGCGGTTCACCGGTGCCTCGAGCCGCTCCTCGATTTCGGCGCGCAGCGAAGCAGCGTGCGCCGGAGCGTCCGCCTGGGCCAGGGTGGCGAGGATAGCCAGATCAAGTCTGGAAAGCGATGCCATGCTACAAATTGTAGCACGGCGAAGGAAGCCGGGCGACTCTACAAGTGCTGTAAGAAGAACGACGCCGTGGCGCTATCGGCGCGCAGCCACGTTGCGTATCGTAAGAACGCATGCCCTTCGTCGGGGAACACGAGCACCTGATGCGGCACGTGATGCGCTTCCAAACGCGGGACGATATCCACGAGTTGATGAAACGAGACATCGGGATCGTCGTCGCCTTGAATGAGCAGTACCGGCGATCGCCATTTCGCGATCGACGCGACGGGGGAAGAAGACCAGCCGAGCTTTATCCACGGCTTGAGATCGACCGTGTCGGCGGCCTCGCCCTGAAAGTACCATACCGCATCGTGCGCGAGATCGTGCACGCCGCTGAAATCGACGCCCGCTTTAAAGACATCGGAGTTGCGCGCGAGTGCGAGCGCGGTGAGATAGCCGCCCCACGATCCGCCCCAAATGCCGATGTGCCTGCCGTCGATCTGCGGTTGTTTTTGCAACCAGCGCGCACCGGCGAGCACGTCTTGATATTCGCTCGCGCCGGTCCAACCGCGGCGCAGTGCGTAGTGGAAGTCATGGCCGTAATCAACACCCGATCGGTAGTTCACGGAAAGTACCGCAATGCCGCGGCTTGCCAAATACTGGTTGACCGCATAGGCTTTCGAATAGTAGCCGCTGGGATTCCACGTGAGCAGCATCTGCCGCATTGGTCCGCCATGCACGAAAATCACCGCCGGACTTTTCCGTGTCACGCTTGCCATAAACAACTGCGCGTGAATCAGCGTGCCGTCGGGCGCGTGATACGTTACCTCGCGCGGCGTTACGAGTTTGGTCGCTGGAAAATCCGCCGGCACAAGGGCGCTGTCGACCGTGCGCGGGTGCGCGGCACTCGCGTCACCGAGCGCAACTAGCGGCGGCTGCTGCGCCGTGGTCGTAACGTAAGCGATGCGTCCGTCGGCAAGCGGTGTGGGCCACCACTGCGTCGATGCGCCGCTCGTTAGCGTTTGCGTTGCTTCGGTCGCGATGTTCACGCGATACAAGTGCCAGCGGTCCACGTCGCCCGCGGTGTTGCCGGTGTTCGCGCTGAAAATCACCGATTGCGCGTCGCGCGACACCGCAAACGACACGACCGCGAACGATCCGCTCGTTAAACGCTTGGGCGTTCCGCCGTTTGCGCTTATCGCATACAGATGCGGCCAGTTGTCCATCTCGCTGAGGAACGCGATGCGATTGTTGCCGGCCCACGTGAGATCGACGTCGCCGCCCGCGATGGGAAACGACGCACGCTCTGTACGCGGACTGCGCCAGATCGCTCGGGCGCTGCCGTCGGAAACGCGTGCTACCATGAGCGACCACGGCACCACCGGGCGCTGTAGCGGCGATTGCGGCGCACCGCCGCCGCCGGGCGTACGCGCAAACACGATGCGCGTGCCGTCGGGCGCCCAGCGTTCCTCCATGTCGTTGTACACGGATGGCGCTAAAAACTCGAGCGGTTTTTCCGGCCCGCGGTACACACCGATGAATGAATGATCGTCACGCGAGGACACGAACGCGAGCGCATCGCCCTGCGGCTGCCACTGCAAGCCCCAATCCTTGCCTTGGTCGTAAAAGAGCTGTTTGGCGGGCGTACGGCCGTCGATCGGCGCGGCCCAGACCGCGCCCTTATTAATGTAGGCAACCGTCGTGCCGTCGCTGGAGATCGCGGGTGAGGTTCCCGCGGCGAGCACGCTCTGCGCACCCGTGTTCGTGTCTACCGCGTACACTTGCGGCTCGGGCTTAGTTAGCCCCAGGCTTGGGTTCTCCGAATTGCCGTGCACGTAGACGACGTGCGAGCCGTCCGCCGAGATCTGCACCGAACCGACGCTTTGCCCGTCGTCAGTGTAGGCGACGAGTTCTTTCGGCTGATACTGCGGCGCGCGCGCGATCCAAATGCTGCGCTTGCCTTGCTGATTGATTGCATAGACGATCGTGTTTCCGTCGGCACTCGCACTGAGCGTCGTGGGAAGCGGATACGAGAGAACCTGTGCCAGAGAAAAGGCAAGCGCAGCGAGCATCATACACACGAGCTACGGTAGCCGGTCGCGCGTTTCCCGTTTGTTTACCGGTACGCTCGACGCATGGCAAGCCGTTCGAGGCGTGCTCGCGCTAATCCCAGGGCTTGAGAATCCGCAGCGTGCCGAGCGGCGGTAGCCTACGGCAGCTGCGCGTCGCGGAAATCGATACCCGTCAGATGCGCGGAGTAGATGTTCGTATTCCGCAGATCCACATTGTGTAAGCTGCAGCCCACAATGCGCGCGTCGTCGAAGTTCGCGCCGGACACGTTCGCGCCGTTGAAATCGACGCCGGTCAGTTCCGCGTTACGGAAGTTCACGCTGCGTAGATCGCTGTCAGCAAAATCGACGCCGACGAGTTTTGTTCCGCTCAGATCGCGTCCGTGCAGGTCGACCCCCGAGACGTCGCAGCCGGTGCAGTCGGCGAAGATCGGCCGTACGTCCGCGAGCGTGGAGAGCGCAGTGCCGCGCAAATCTACGCCGGTCAGGCGTGAATCGTCAAAGCGCGCCCCGTCGAGCTTCGCATCGTTAAACGAAACGCCGGTGAGACGCGCGCCGGAGAAGTTGGCGCTGCGCACGTCCGCGCCGTCCAGGTTCACGCATTTCAGTGTGGCGTCGCTGAAGTTTACGCCGGAGAGATTTGCACCGCGTAGATCGATGTTTTCCAGACGCCGGCCGCGCATGTCGCGCCCATGCCAATCCGCGCCATGCGCGTCGGTGTCCACGCAGTCCCACTGCGAGTTCTGGTAGCTGTAGGAGTGGTGGCCGTGCGCGGCGGCGCGCAGACCGGTGCCCCAGAGGGCGACGGCGGCGGCGGCAAGCGTGAGAACGAGAAGCGAACGGCGCACGGCAAGACTTCCTTCCATCAACTAAAGATTTAAGATGATAATAGCGCCTGGCCGCAGGGTTGTCAACTATGGAATTAAGAGCGAACGGTCACGCCTTTCACGTCGACTGCGCCACGGCATTGTTGCGGTTACAGCGATAACGTGTCGATGAAAAGTGACAGCGGATTGGCCGTGATGCGTAATGCGAACTGAGCGTGCATTTTTTTGGACATAGTACGAGCGCGCTAGTGCGGTGTGCATTTGCTGACACTTTTGTTTTCTTCGTAGGTCATGCAGCCGACGCGACGAATGTCGCACGCCGGAGCAACCGCTCCGTGCACTCAACACTACTTCTTGCTGTAACCGTGGAGGGTTAATGCAAACATCTTCACGCACCATTGCGTCAGCACTGGTGTTAGCGGTGGCACTCGCCGCGTGCGGTGGCCATTCGTCACTTCCGACAACGCCGAATACGGACAATTCGGTTGGAAGCAAAATCCCGCAACGAACGAATTCAGAAATCATCTCGGTTCCCAAAACGTTCGGTAAACTCGCATTTACCGATCTCGGACGGCGCGCGGCAAATGCGCCCGTAAATGTTGCCGTCGTGCTGCGCTACAACCATCAAGCGGAGCTCGAGCAATTCATTGCAAGCCAAAGCATGCCGGGCGCATCGCATCAGTTCTTGACGCCCGCGCAATTCAATCAGGAATACGCGCCGACTGCGGATCAGGAAAACGCCGTCGTGAGCGCGCTGCAAAGCGCGGGTTTCCACGTTACCCGTCGTTATAGCAATCACTTGATCGTCGATGCGAGCGCGCCCAGCGCAACGGTCGAAAAATTCTTCGCGACCCAAATGGACACGGTCTCGCAAGGAACCTATGGCGAACGCTGTGCGAACGTGAAGCCCGCGGCTGTGCCCTCCGGAATCAGCCAATACGTGCTGACCGCTTCGCTGAGCAACGTCGTCATCGCGCATCCGCGCGCCGACTTCACGCCGATGAAGAAGCCGGTCCGCACGCCGACGCCGGCACCGAGTCCGACGCCGGTTCCGACTGCAACGCCTCTTCCGACGCCCACGCCGCTTCCGACGTCGACGCCTGGTGGATCGGGCTGCAACGGCGCCGCACCGGATAATGGGCCGCTCTCGAATTCGAGCGGTACGCTGGCGACGGGCGTTGCCAAGCCGTTTGACTTCCCGGTACAGCACGGCTGCAACGGCGCGGGCCAGACGATTGCAATCGCGATCGACCTGCCCGGCAACACGAGCTACGTCAACACGTATCTGTCGGCGTCCGGTGTTACGCGGACCGGCACGACCACGTTTGTGGCCGTTGACGGCGGCGGATCCGGCGACGAAGCCGAAGCCGATCTCGACCAGGAAACGATCGCCGGACTTGCGCCGGGTGCGAACATCATCGTGTACGATATGGGCTCGCTCACGGATCAAGCGATCGAAGACACCTACAACCAAATCCTGACCGACGGAAAAGCCAGCGTGGTGAACTCGTCGTTCGGCGGCTGCGAATCCGCGGATCCGACGTTCGAGAGCGCGACCAACGCGATTGCGCAGCAAGGTGCAGCGACCGGCGTGACGTTCGTTGCATCGTCGGGCGACTCCGGATCGGATGAATGCGGCCGCAGCACGGGCGTGAGC
>JBKPMZ010000319.1:0-1297 GCA_046732415.1 Vulcanimicrobiota bacterium | reverse complement strand
TCTCTGCTCCGTTGCCATTGGCGGAAACGGCGCCCCACGGCGCCTTCAAACCTCGAGTGGTTCCTGCATGGCCTGCCTGGGCTCCGCCTGCCGGCGCAGGGCTTATTACGGGCATTCTGTTGACCTGCATCGTCGTTTCTTTCAGCGGCAACCGCGAACGGCCAGCCCCCGTGGCCCCAGCCAAGGCTTCTGCGACAAACGGCCGTTCGCGAATTCAGGGCGAGGCCGAAAAGGCTCGCCTGCCGACTGGCCCAATGCAAAGCGACGGTCAAAATGCGGCCGCTCTCTTCAAATCGATCAAAGCCCCTGTTCCGCTGGGAGTCGTCGCCGACAAACTGGTGCTTTGGAACACCCATGGCGGCCGATATCAGGACCGGGGAACTTTGAAATGCAACGTCCGCTTGCTGGCCGGCAACCGCGAGGTCTGGCGCAAGGAGGACGTAGCTATCCCCTGGGTCGCGGCGGAGGATCATAATGTGACCCTGGCGCTGCCGCCTGATCGCTTCGAGCGAGTGCGCATCGAGATCACTCAGTGGCAGAGAATCGGCGGCGGTCTGGCCGAAATCGAGATCGTGTCGAGCGACAACCGCAACTTGGCGCTCGGTTGTCCGGCGATCGCCAGCAGTTCGCGGAGTGCGACGTTCGGTCCGCAACGAATTGCCGACGGCGTCACGACGTCGGCGATGATCAAACGGGGAGATTGGTTGTTGCCGGACAATACGCCCGGCTGGATTGAGGTCGATCTCTCGCTGCCGCGGCCGGCGAAACCGGCTGGGACGACGGCGGAGAAACTGGTGATTTGGAACCAGCACAACGGCCCGCACAACAATCACGGCGCCTTGGAATGCGATGTGAGGTTGTTGTCTGGCGAAAAGGAAATATGGACGCAATCCGCGATTGAGATGCCCTGGACGGCTAATGAAGACGTCAGCCTGACATTGCCGCTGCCGTCTGAGCCGTTCGACCGCGTCCGAGTGGACTTGACGAAGTGGGTTAAAGCAGGAGCCGGTCTCGCTGAGTTGCAAATCCTTTCAGATAAGGGGCGTAATTTGGCGCTCGACTGTCCGGTCTCGGCCAGCGCCATTTGCGACGGTCGCCGGCGCGAGATCCGGCTGACTGACGGCGTTATCAGTTCGTCGCGGGAGCACGTCGGCTATTGGCTGTTGCCGGAAAATACGCCCGGTTGGATCGAAGTCGATCTGGCCTGTTTAGATCCCGATTATGGCGCCGCCTGCCGACAACTAGGGCTGGCGCTAGCGCTCTTCGATGGCGACTGGCGTCGGGGCCTGCGCTGGCT
>JBKPMZ010000318.1:0-14405 GCA_046732415.1 Vulcanimicrobiota bacterium | reverse complement strand
GCTTTTACCATGGATTTGCCGCAGTCGTCGATGTGCGCGGCGATTGTCGCGCTTGCGTACGGACGGCGCGATCGCGCGCTGCGCGCGATGGAAAGCGCGGTGGCGAACCGCGAGAGTTACTGCGCGTTCGCCGCGTCCGATCCGCTGCTCGCGCCGCTGCGTGCGCTCGGCGGCTGGCGCGCGATAGCACAAGCGATGAACTTGACATCATAAGTTCTTAATTGCCACATTAAGTCCGTGTTATGACATGTGTCCCGCCGTGTGGCAGGGTGTATGAGCGGCATACTGCGCTTGCATGTGCCGCAAGTCACCTGAAAGGACGGCAATTAATTGAAGCAATCGCGCTTCTTTAAGCCGCTGTTAGGGGTGGTCTTAGCGCTCTCGTTTGTTTTCCAGGGAACATGGGCACTGGCAGGCACGACGGGATCGATCAACGGATCGCTCACCGACAGCTCGACCGGTAAACCGGTCGCGGACGCGGCAGTTACCGCGTCTTCTCCGTCTCAAACAGCGACGACTAAAACCGACGCATCGGGACACTTCGTATTCCTGAGTCTGGCGCCGGACACGTATAGCGTGTCCATCCAGAAAGAGGGATATCAGTCCGTCTCGCTCGCCGGCGTCACGGTGTTTGCAGACCAAGCGCAAAATCTTGCGCTCACCACGCAGCAGATGAAGACGATCACGCACGTCACCTCGCGTGCGGCCGGAAGTCTCGTGAAATCCGGCACTACCGCCGATGTGTACTCGGTCAATGCGGCAACGCAGCAGACCTTGGCGTCTGTCGGCGGCGGCTACAACATGAACCAAGCGTATTCCGCGATTTACTCGCAGCCCGGCGTTACCTCATACGTCGGCAACTACGGACAGGGACAAGTGTTCTATATCCGTGGCGCGAGCTATTCGCAGACCGGTTATGAGTTCGACGGCGTGCCGGTAAACCGCGCGTTCGACAACTATAACGGAAACACGCTCTCCAATCTCGGCCAGCAGGAACTCCAGGTGTACACCGGCGGTTCGCCTGCCGGCGGTTCGTCCGCAACGCTCGGCGGCTACGTCAACCAGGTCATCAAGACCGGTACGTATCCCGGCTTTGGAACGATCCTCGGCGGCATCGGCTCTCCGGCGTTCTACCATCAACTGCAAGTCGAGGCCGGCGGTGCGTCGCCCAACCGGCTGTTCTCGTACTATGTCGGCCTGAGCGGTTACAACCAGACCTACAACACGCTGAACAACCAAAATGGCGGCAATATCAGCAACGACGGGCTGAACCCGTACGGGTTCTTCGGCACGGAGAGCAATCTTTGGGCCGCGTTCAACACCGGCTTCTATGGTAACGGTCCGTTCCCGGCATGTCCGAATCAGGCGCCGCCGGCCGATCCGACCGGTTATCCGGTTTCCGGTTTGGACGGCGTAACGCCGATGTGCTTGGCGTACGGTCCGTGGGCCGCGGGCTACAACGTGATGAACACGGATCGCGAGTTCGTCACGAATTTCCACTTCGGCATTCCGCACAAGTACGACAGCGGCCGCGACGACGTGCAGCTGCTGTACCAAGTCGGTGCTGCGCATTCCGTCTGGGCTGACAGCATCAACGATCTGGGCGGGCTGGGCGCGTACCAGAACCTGTTCAGCTTTCTCGACCCGAATCTGGACAACTCGGCATGTGCGATGACCGGCCTTGCGGGCGCGTTCGGATACAGCGGCGGCGTGTGTGCCACCGGCGGACAAAGCCCGTTCCCCTATCAGGACGGTTACGTGTTCGCTCCGGGCACGCAGTTCGGTCAGAATGCGGCAACGGCGAACGTCGTGCCGTATTACTTCCCGAGTTCGTCTACGAATCGTCCGCTCTACTCGGGCATTCCGCTGGATCAGCGCGATGCCATTTGGAACGACATGGCGATTGTCAAGGCGCAGTATACGAAGAACATCGGTTCGAACGCGTACGCGCGTCTGTACGGCTACACGTTCTATTCGGACTGGCTGCAAAACGGCCCGAACGAAGCGTCGCTGTATTATGGCCTCGTTGGCTTCGGCTTTGGTGCCAGCGGCGATTATCCGTCGCCCGACTACGAACTCATGACGCACACTCGCGGCGTGTCGTTCGAGTATGCCAACCAGATCAACTCGCAAAACCTGCTTCGCTTCACCGCGAACTACACCACCGCGGGCCTCAACCGCTTCAACAATCAAACCTGGCTCGCAAATAGTCTGGGCAAGACCGTCACCAATCTGGTGGACGCAAGCGGCAACTGCTACAACTACAAGACCGGCGCGATTGCGTCGTGCTTTAGCTCGAGCACTGCCGGCACGTACGGCGATCCGGCGCGTGCAACGTATTGCTCGACCAATGCTTGCACGATCCCGGCGAACGCGCAGTGGATCGTGACGCAGCCGGAAGGCCGCGGCACGCTCAACAACGTGACGCCGAAGTTCACGACGGTCGCTCTCGAAGACGAGTTCCGTCCGAACGACAAACTCAACCTCAACCTCGGCGTGCGTTTCGAGCGCTACCAGTACGATCTGGCCGACTCGAATACAGCGATGAACAACTTCTGGTTCAATGCGGCGGCAAACGTGTATTGCTACGACCCCGCAACGGGCCAGCCGATGAACCTCCCCGTCACGCCGAACAACCCGCCCCCGGTCGTGCCCGTTACGACGGCGCCGGGCGCACCCTGCCCGACGGCTCCGTCGGGACAGGCCGGTTTGCACCCGAACGGACAAAACGGCGCGCTGCTGTTCTCTGCGGCTAGTGCTCCGTCGTTCGCGTACAACATCTTCTCGCCGCGCGTGAGCGGCACGTACACGCTGAATCGCGAAACGGTTCTGCGCTTCTCGCTCGGCCGCTACACGCAGCCGACGCCGGCGGCATTCGAACAGTATGTCGACCAAGCCGGCAAATATGCGGCCCAAACCGACTTCACCCATTTCTTCGGATTTGGGTTCACCAACCCGGGCCACAACAACCCCGTGCAGACGTCCAACAACGCCGACTTCTCGATCGAGAAGCAGCTGCACGGCACGGACATCACGCTCAAGCTCTCGCCGTTCTACCGCTACACGACGCATCAGTCGGTAACGGTACCGCTCGGCCCGAACTTCGTGTCGGCCGTGAACCTTGGCACGCAGCGTTCGGAAGGCGTCGAGTTCGAAATCCAAAAGGGCGATCCGACGCGTGACGGACTCTCCGGTTCCATTTCGTACACGTACACGAACGCGAAGATCCGCTACGAGAACGCTCCGAACGGATTCAACGCCATCGACACGCTGAACAACTACATCAAGGCGTACAACGCTTTGACGAAGGCGGGCGGCGGTGCACCCTGCTACGATCCGACCGCCGCTGATCCGGTAACCGGCGCCAATGCTGCAAGCGATTGCAGCAAGGCGACGGACATCGCCAATCCGTACTACAACCAAGCGCAGCAAGGGCTGCTCGATCGCAACGGTTGGTACGACACGTTCCCGAACTCCCCGCCGGAAGACGCTCCGTCCTACGGCGGTCCGTCAGCCATCTCGCCGAACTTCTTCACGGGCTGGCTGAACTACAAGCGCGGGCGCTTGTCGATTGCGCCGAACTTCGTGCTCTCGCAAGGCCAATCGTACGGCAATCCGACCGCGATCTACGGTCTCGATCCGCGCACGTGCGCCGATAACCAGGCCGGTGCCAACGGCGCCACGCCGCCGGTTGCCGGAGTCGGCGCGAACTACGCGCAAGACGCCAACTACTACAGCTGCGGTGCGTCGCTCGCGACCGCGAGCGGTTACCTCGCCATCCCGGATCCGTACTCGGGTTCGTTCGACGGCGTTGGACAATACCGTGAGCCGTGGCAGTTCAACCTCGGTGCGATGATCCGCTACGATCTCAGCCCCAAGGTGACGGCGACGCTCAACCTGGCGAACATCTACAACCGCTGCTTCGGCGGAAGCAGCACGGCGTGGTCCAAGGCGTTCCCCGCGAACCAATACGTTTGCGGATACGCGGACTACAATCCGTACGGTTGGACCGGCACGCAGCCCGGAGCGGGCTTCTTCTACGGAGCTTCGCCCACGGATCCGGCCAACGGCACGCAGCCGTTCTCGCAAGCACTGGTGTATCCGTACACCACGCTTGCCGGCGGACTGCCGTTCCAGGCGTATCTCCAGGTCCAGATCAAGCTGTAAAGCCTCGTCTGGGCAGAGCGAAAGGGCCGGTGCAACTGCACCGGCCCTTTTTTCATGCTCTGCTCCAGGAGCTGTGCGTTCGCGTGACGTGCCAATGGCGGCACAGCCGCTCGCGCAGCGCGACGTGGCGCAGTACGGGAATGCGCACGACGACGCTGATTGCACGAAGCACGCGAAACTTCGGTTCGCACGCCAGGACGGATCTTCGGCACGTGAACCGCCGGCCCGGCGGATCCATCATCATCATGATTGGTCACCTTTACAGCGCGATTATACCGCCTGCGTTAACCGATAGCGTCAGGGGTGCGCCCGGCTGCCGGCTTCGCTCACGCCGCCGCCGCGGTGCTTGGCATCGTACATCGCCGTGTCGGCGCGCGCGAGAAGTGCTTGCGCGCTGGCACCGTGTGCGGGATACATGCTGATCCCGAAGCTGCAGCCGACGGCGTATACGTCGCCTTCGTGTTCGTAGGGCTGAGCCAGCGCTTTGCGCAAACGCTGTGCGACCGCGCGCACTTGTTCCACGTCCACAGGTGCGGCGATGACGCACAAAAATTCGTCGCCGCCCAGGCGGCTGATCGAATCGTTCGGCCGCAATTCGTTTGCCAGCCGCTGCGCGACGGTCTGTAAGATTGAATCGCCGGCCGCATGGCCGTAGGCGTCATTCACTTTCTTGAAGCCGTCGAGGTCCAAAAAAATCAATCCGAACTGGTCGTCGCGAGCGGCGCGGATTTGCGCGTCGATCGCCTGAATGGCTCCGCCGCGATTGTACACCCCAGTCAGCGGATCGTGCACGGACCGTCGCTGATACCGCACGGCGCGGCGCACGAGAAATACGAACGCTGCGATCCAGAGCAGCACGACCAGGCACAATGCGACGGCCGCGGCAAATGCGGCCTGCACCAGCGTGCGGGTGCGCGTGCGCTGCGTTTCCAGCACGCTGTCGACCTGCGAATGGATCACGGCGTCCAAAGCCCGCAGGCGATCGAAGTGCGCCTTTCCTTCGATCAAGCCTCGTCTTGCGCGCTGCGTTTGCCCGGAGCGCATAAGAGCGATCTCATCGTCGAAGTACGCCTGCAGTTGCGTTGCCGCAACGTTGGACTCGCGCATGAGCGGTGCAACAGCCGGCACCAACGCCGGAATATCCTTCGTCGCTTGCTGATCGCGTTGCCAGGCCGGGCGTGCGGCAAAATAGATCGACAGATATTGCTCGTCGCCCGTTGCAACGTATCCGCGTACGCCGGTTTCCTGGTTGACCATCTGCAGCAGTTTGTCGTGTTCCGCGAACGTTGCACGCGCGATCTGTGCCTGCGTCTGGAGACTACGCCTGACCTGAGCAAACTGCACCATGCCGGCAATGAGCGTGCCGAGCAAAAGCACCGAAGCCGTTGCTCCCGTCCAAAGCAGCGTCGCATCGACCGCACCCGCCCGGCGGTCTTGGCGTGGCATGTGTTGGTATCTATTGCTGCGGCGCCGCTTGCTTCCCTGGGCTAAGCACCGGCGGGCTAGCCGGGTGTCTCGTCCGGCTTGGCGGCCTTGCGGTTGAGCGCGATGAAGCCGAAGTAATCGCAGAGCGGCGCCTCTTTGATGATGTAATCGACGATGCGAAGCGCATGCTCTCGCGCCGCGCTGCGTACGAATATCTGCCCGCACGTCCAATACGGATAATGGCCTTGCAGCACCAAGGCGTTGGTCGGGCGGCGTCCATCCACGGCAAGTTGCGTGACCTCGAGATCGCGCGCGGCGGGCGACGACACGAATGAAAACGCGCCCGGCGTCTGCTGCACCTTGATCGCCGCCGCTCTGTTCGAACTCGCAATCTGATCCGAAGCGAAAAGCCGGCGATCGCCCAGGATGCGATGCTCGACGATGGAGCGTACACCGGACGTGGCATCACGTGTAACGACGCGCACGCGCGTGTCGGCGCCTCCGACTTGTGCCCAGTTGCGAATTTCCCCCGTCAACAGTCCCCGCAGTTCGGCCGGAGTGACGTCGCGTACGCACGCCGACGGATGCGCGATGAATGCAATGGCAAAAGCCGCAAGGGGGTACACGGACGCCATGCCGGGCGGCATGAGCATCGCATCGTCGACGAAGGCGGCGTCTGCATCGCCGCTGACAAACTCCTCGACACCGGCACGCGAACCCGCCAGATGCACGTTGATCTTCGGGAACGCCGCGTCTTTGGAAACTTCTCCGGCAGCTGCGGAGATCAGCGGCGCCATTGCAGTGGAGCCGCTCAACGATAATGTGCTCACGGTCCGTACTCTAACGGCAGATCGTCAAGGAGTCGTCGAGACAGCGATAAGACCGGCGATTGAGGGGAAGGTTGAGCGCATGCGCATACTGCTCGTGGAAGACGACCCCGGTATTGCCGGTCCCGTCGCAAGCGATCTGCGGCGGCAGCAGCACGTCGTCGAAGTTGCGCAGGACGGCGGCGCGGGGTTGGAATATGCGATGAGCGGCGTGTACGACGTGATTCTGCTCGACGTGATGTTGCCGGGCGTGGATGGTTTGGAGATTTGCCGGCGGCTGCGCGCAAACCGCATCGAAAGCATGATCCTCATGCTGACGGCGCGAGATACCGTCCAGGATAAAGTTGCGGCGCTGGATGCCGGAGCCGACGACTACGTTCCCAAGCCGTTCGATCTCGCCGAACTCTCCGCGCGTATTCGTGCGCTCGGCCGCCGTACCGCCGAGGATCGCAATCCCGTCATCGAAAACGGCGAATTGTGTTTGAATCCGCAAAGCCGTTCGTGCACGTTTTCCGGCAAGCCGGTGATGCTGACGCCGACGGAATTCGCGCTGCTGGAAACGCTGATGCGTCACCCTTCGCAAGTGTTCACCAGGGCGATGCTGCTCGAAAAGGTTGCGTCGTTCGAGAGCGGATCGGGCGATACGTCGATCAAGACGCACATTACCAACATTCGCCGAAAGGTGCGCGCCGCGGGAGCAAAGCGCGATCCCATTTTGAACGTGTATGGTGCAGGCTACCGGCTCGCGTCGCGTGAGTAGCACGGTAAACCGTTTGCCCAGCGGCGTCGAACGGCGCTTGTTTCTATCGTATTCGCTCGTGCTTTCGGCGCTGCTCGTGGCGCTGATGATTGCCATTCACGTCTCATTCGTATCCGCGCTGCGATCGCAAATGTCGGCGCGCTTGGACACGCTGCTCGCCGCAGGCGCGCGCAGCGTGCGCGTCGCCGGCGACCGCTTCGTGGTGCGCGCCGATCTCTCGCGAACCGCGCTCTTGGCCGGCGGGCAGGGACTGCAGTGGTTCGATCGTTCCGGTGCGCTGCTCTCGGCCGAAGGACTCGTGCCGCGCCAGGCGCTCGTCGGCGATCAATCGGAAGGCTTCGTGCAAATCAGCAAAACGCGTCTGCTTCGCACGCGGATGACGCCGATCCGCGATCGCGCCGGCGATCGTATACTTGGGTTCGTTCGCGCATATCAAGACATTACGCAAACGCGCGCGGATACGTGGCGCTTGGACGAGATTCTCATCGCCGGCGGCATCTGCGCACTCGTTGCGGGCGCGCTCGGCGGACGATTTTTGCAAACGCGTTCCGTCCAGCCGATTCGCGAGAGTTACGAACGCCTGCAAGAGTATAGCGCCAACGCATCGCACGAACTTCGCGGGCCGATAACCGCTGTACGAAGCAACGCCGATGCGGCGCTGCGCGACGCCGCGCAGATGCGCCCGTCGGACCGCGAACGGTTTGCGCTCATTTCCCAGGCAGCGCAGCAACTCGGGCTGCTTACGGAAGATCTCTTACTGCTCGCGCGCGCGGAACAGCCGCTCGAGCACGATGTATTCCTCGTGGATCTGTCGGCATTGCTGAGCGGTTTGCTCAAGCTCTACCGCGCCGACTTCGAGAGTCACGGTATCAGTGTCGAAAAGCGTGTCCCGAGCGGCATGGCCGTATATGGCAACCCCGATCAGTTGGAGCGCGTTTTTGCAAACCTTCTGCTGAACGCGATGAAGTACACGCCGCGCGGCGGCACGGTGTACGTCGAAGGGGTGCAGCAGCGTGCGGGCGCGATCGTGCACGTGCGCGATACCGGCATCGGCATTCCACCCGATCAAATGGACAAACTGTTCGATCGCTTCTGGCGCGCGCAGTCCGCACGCACGCGCAGCACCGGAACGGGTCTCGGTCTACCGATTGCCCGGGCTCTCGTGCGCCGGCACGGCGGCGACATCACCGCCGTCAGCGTCGTCGGCCAGGGAAGCGACTTCATGGTTACGCTTCCCTCGCATCCGCCGCGCTAGCCGGCGGTTGGCATAGTGCTGTGAGAGCAAGATGGATGGCACGACTGTGGTGCGCCCTACGCCCACGAGCGGGAAAATCGCCGCGCCTTGCCCCCACAGGCGCGCAAAGCGTTTGAACGCGCTGCGCATACTGCGATCATCATGCCCAATAGTGAACGAATCGTGAGCAGCGCCTTGCCGTTTTCTGAACGATCCCATGGCAGCATAAGCGTGCACCGCTTCCACCAGGTGCGGCAAGGAGAACAGATGTTCAGGTCTATTTTGGTTCCCGTAGATGCCGGCGAAGCATCGGAAAAGGCGCTCACGTTCGCGCTCGACCTTGCGGCAGCGCAGCACGCGGAAGTATGGATTTGCCACATTCCCGTACGCTCCGCCGCGAGCAAAATCGGATCGCACATTCCGTTTTCGCGCGATGCTGCGGAAACGCAGTGGGACGATGCGCTGCGATCGGGACGAGCGATTCTCGACGTTGCACGCGATCGCGCCGATGAGTTTGGCGTTCGCGCAAAGACCGCGCTCGGTGCCGGGCTGCCCGCTGATGCAATCGTCGAGTTTGCCGAGCGCGAGAGCGTCGATCTGATCGTCATGGGAAGCAACGGCAATGAGGGACCGATGCGAGGACTGGTTTCGAGCACGACCGACGCGGTCATTCGGCGGGCGCCGGTGCCGGTCGTCATCGTCGGGCCCGACGCGGCGTGGCTCGAAACGGCGCCGCTGTCCGCCATATAAGGGGCAAGCAGATGTTGTTACTTGCATCGCTCACCCAGACAGTCGTGAAGTTATCCGGAGATCTGGACCTCGCGACGCGCGTGTCGACTCAAGCGATTTTGAGCATGGTGGACGCAGACGTCGTGATTGTGGATCTCACCGAAGTAACGTTTCTGGACGGCGGCGCGCTGGGCTCGCTCGTCGCGTTAAAGAAACGCCTGCGCGAACGCGGACGGTTGGGCATCGTCAAAATCGTAACGCCGAACGCGCATTTCCAGCATTTGTTCCGCGTTACCGGACTTACGCGTCTGTTCGATCTGCATGATTCCATGCATGATGCGAAGGCCGCATAACGCGGTTCACGTACGCTCGATGGCAGAGCCTGCGAGAGCGTGCGGATCGGCAACGAGCTCGATGCCGGTGATGCGATCGCGCGCGAACGTGAAGCGAAACGCCACGCGAACCGTACCCTCGTGGATCCACACGGCGCCCGGTACGCCGTCGATGAGCGCCGGTAACGCGGCGCGCGCACGTCCGGAAAACGTCTGCGCAACGGCGTCCGCACCTTGAATGGGGAGGCCCGCGCCAAAATACGAAGAGCCGCCCATCGCTACCGCCGTTGCATCGGCGCGCAGAGCCGCCTGCGGATCGAGCAGCGCGAGCAGCGCCGAAAAATTTCCAGCCCGCGACGCTTCGAGGAAGGCGCGCACCAATTCGTCGTGCCGCTGCGTCGCGGCGTCGTAATTGTTCGATGCACCGCGCACTCGACGGCGTGCGCGGCTGGCGAGTTGCCGTGCCGCCTCCGGAGTTCGATCGACGATTACGGCAATGTCGTCGAAGGGAACGTCGAACATATCGTGGAGCACAAATGCGACGCGTTCGGCCGGCGCGAGCGCATCGAGCAAAATCAGCATCGCCGTCCCAATCGAATCCGCGAGCACCGCCTCATCTTCCGGATGCTCGCCGGGGCCAATCGCGGCAGACTCGCGGCGCGGATCCTGCGCCGTAAGGTCTTCACGCCGGTTTTGACGGCGTTTGAGCGTATCAAGGCAGACGCGCGCAACGATCGTCGTAAGCCAGCCTTCGAGGTTTGTTACGTTTGCAATGCCGGCGCGTGTGACGCGCAGCCAGCTTTCCTGCAGCGCGTCGTCCGACTCGGCGGCGGATCCGAGCATTCGCACGGCAATCTTCTTCAGGCGCGGCCGAGCGGCCTCAAAACGCTCCGCAAGCTGTTCGGTCACGTTTTATCGCGTTCGATCAGTCATGGACATGAAAGGAGTACGGAAGGTTGAACAACGTTTCCCTCATCGTCTATCCCGCGGCGGACCTGGCCAAAGCTCAGCGGTTCTTTCGTGAGTTGCTGGGTGCCGACCCCTACTACGCCGGCGACTATTATGTCGGCTACAAAATCGGCGAACTGGAAATCGGACTCGATCCGAATGGAGCGAGCTATGGATCGGGTGCGATCCCGTTTTGGACCGTGAGCGACATCTCGGCGAGCGTAAAAGCGCTTGTCGATGCGGGCGGCACGATCGTGCAAGACGCGGCGGATGTCGGCAACGGAATGCTGGCGGCAAGGCTCAAGGATCCGAGCGGCGCGCTCGTAGGCCTACGGCAACTTCCGCCGGCGTAACGGTTCGAGCTTGCGCAAAGGCTTACTCTGTGCTACAAAGTAAATAACTTTGCAACACAGAGTAAGCGCGCGGCCGATCGTCGCGCTGGGAGCAATTTTGCGTGAACAAATATTTGGGCGCACTGGCGCTGCTGTTCATCGGCGCAAGCATCGCATGGGCGATCCTCGGACAAACGCTGGTTCAGCGCACGGTCGATTCGGACACGCAGCAGCGCACGTACCTGAGCGGGCAATGGGGCTCAGCGCAAACGCAAGAAGCGCCGACAATCACCGTCTACGGCTCCGGTGCGCCCGTACCGATGGGTTCTACTCGAATTACCGTCGGACTGCGGCTCGAGCAACGGCGTAAAGGGCTGCTTTGGTACAACTTGTACGACGTGCAGTTTCTGGGACGATATCTCGTCCGCAATACGACCAGTTCCAATCAGTTGAGTCTGCGCGTGCCGTTGCCGGCGACCGATGCAAGCTATGCGGACTTCCGGTGCGCAATTGGCGGACGGCGCGTCGACACGGAAGCGCTTCTTTCCCACGGCATCGTCGTGTTCGCGCTCGAACCGGGTCAGAGCACAAGCATTGAACTCGCTTATACATCGCGGGGCATGGAGTCTTGGCTTTACCGCTTCAAGCGCAGCGGCGTGGATTCGCTCAGTGACTTTTCGCTCGCGATGACGACCAATTTCAAAGACATCGATTTTCCGGCGAACACGCTGCTTCCGGTAACCGAGGAGCCGTCGGGAAACGGTTGGCGACTTGGCTGGAATTACAAGACGCTCGTTACCAGCAATGCCATCGGAATGGTCATTCCCTATCCGCCGCAGCCTGGTCCGCTAGCCGAACGCATCACGTTTTGGGCACCGGTGGCACTCCTGTTTTACTTCTTCGTCATGCTGCTGATCACGACGCTTCGCGGGATAAAGCTGCATCCGATCAACTATTTCTTCCTTGCATGCGCGTTCTTCGCGTTCCATTTGCTATTCGCATACCTTGTCGACCGCATTCCGCTGACCAGTGCGTTCATCATTTGCTCGCTCGTCTCCATGTTTCTGACGATTTCGTACTTGCGGCTCGTGGTTGGCCTGAGGTTTGCAGCAGTAGAAAGCGGCCTTGCGCAGCTGATCTATCTCATCTTGTTTTCGTATGCGCTTTTCAACGAGGGCTGGAGCGGGCTGACCATCACCATTGGCGCAATCATCACCCTGTTCGTTGCGATGCAACTCACCGGGCGAATTCGCTGGGGACACTACACGGATCTGGTCCAAACGTAAAAATAGAGAAGGGGCACGCTTCACGCGTGCCCCTTTGACGTCGCTCCGCCGCGAACGGCAGGGGTTTCGTTAGAACGCCCCGAGGCCGTTCGGCGTGCCGTTGCCGGTCGGACCGTCATAGCCGATGCCGGCGTTGCACATGTAGCCGCCGCAGGAGCCATTGCTGCCGCTGGTGACGTCGTTGAGTTTCGACGCATTCGCGTACACGGATTGCGCGTAGTTCAGCGAACTTTCGTTTCCGGCCAGCGCGTAGATACCGGCGAGAATGGGGCTCGACGCACTCGTTCCGCCGTACACCGACCAGCCTCTGCCGCCGTACGTCACATAAACCGCAACACCGGTATTCGGATCGGCAACGGCGGAAACGTCGGTCTCCGTGCGCGCGCTGCATCCGCTATCGGTCTGCCACGAGGGCTTGGTTACGCCTTGGGCACATTCGCTCGTCGAACCGGACCACGTGCTTTCCGTCCAGCCGCGCGAATTGCTCGCTCTCTTGAGCGAAGTGCCTCCGACGGAAACCACAGTGCCGTAGCCATCCGGATACGTGGTGCTCGAGGAGTATCCGCTGTCGCCGCTTGCAACCGTGATGATGTGTCCGGGATGATCGAAGGCCGCGTCGTATCCCGACGGCAGGCTTGCGCCGTAGCTGTTGCTCACGGCGTTTGCGCCGAGTTTAATCGCGGTGTTCTCGCCGTTGTCGAAGCTCTTGCTCACTTCGACGAGAATGATTTTGCAGTTCGGGCAAACGGCGGATACCATATCGAGATCCAGCGAGATCTCGGGGCTCCAGCTGCGGTTGTTCTTGGGATAACTGCCCTCCACGCCTTGCTCGTTGACCTTCTTGAAGCAGCCGTTGGCGGTGGTGCATGCCGGTAATCCGTACGTCGAACGATAGACGGCGAGATCGGATTCGGCATACGGATCGTTGCCATAGTCGACGATGCCGACGGTCTGACCGCTGCCGGCCGTGGTCGTCGGAAGACTATACGCTGACGCCAGGTCGGCCGGGCCGTATCCCGACGGCGTGCCGCTGGACGTCGGGCGGCCTTTCGCCATCGTCTGCAGCTCGGTTATGCGGCTGACGCCGGGAATGACGTACAGCCCGGTGTAGCCGCCCGGTGCTGCCGCACCGATATCAATGCGATGCATGGCATAGCACCGCGGTGCGGCCGGAATCGACATATCCGGAATTGCGCAATCGTCGGCGACGTAATTCAGCGCGCGCGGCGTCGTCGGAACGTTTGGCGTGACGGGCGAACCGCCGGAACACGCGGTTAGGGCGACGGCAATAAACGTCGCCGTCGCGAGTGCTAAGGACTTCCTCAAGAACTACCTCCAGGAGCAGCAAGTGTGTAACCTCCTGAGGGTACGTCCGCTCGGCGGCGCCTGTATAGCGGCAGTTCGCATCTATGTGGCGCCGCGAACGTTCTGCTTCCTCTTCTTGAATCTGTAGAGTGCTGCCGGGCGGAATGCGGTGCCGCTGCGGCGATTGCCAGTCTCCTCGACGAGTCCGGACGCCAGCATTCTGCGCCGGAAAGAATCCTTGTTGAGCATGCGTCCGAGCACGGCTTCGTGGATGCGCTGCAATTCAAAAAGCGTGAATTCTTCCGGCAACAGCTCGAAGCCGATCGGCGCGTAGTCGAGCTTGCCTCGAATGCGTTGGACGGCCATGCCGATAATGCGAGCGTGATCGAACGCCAGCGCAAGCTGCCCGTACGCATCACTACGGGCCCGAACGGGACCGCCGCGGAGGCCTTCCCAAGGCACGTCGATGTGAGCAATTGCCGCATCGCTATTCCGCGAGATAGCGGCAACAAATCGTCGTTCCGGAACGAGGGCATAATATGCAACGCTTACAATGCGCCCTCGCGGATCGCGGTCGAGATCGCCAAAGGTAAACAGCTGCTCGACGAACACGTCGTCCGCGATGCCGGCCTTACCCTCCAAAGCGCGCGTCACGGCAGCCTCGAGTGATTCTTTGCGGCCGACGAACACGCCCGGCAGCGCCCACGAACCGTTAAACGGTTCCTCGTCCCGCTGCGCGAGAAGCGTCAGCAGCGAACCATCGGATCCGATGGAGAGCAGAACCACGTCAACCGTAAGCTCGGGAAGAAAGTTTCTTACGAAAGCCTCTTCGTCCATGTCTGCGTACGGCTATGCGACTGCGGGAACGGCGGCTGAGTAAGGCCGGCTAGCGCGAGCGCGAACCATTGCGAGCGTTTCGTCGATCAGGAGCGTGCCATTCCGATAGACCGGGCGCAGAAGGTTCTCGCGTTCGCCGAGCGATTCCAGGCGAACGGTTTGAAAATCCGTGGTGAGGGCAAGGCGCCCCGCCTTGGAGCGCTTGAACGTGTCGCCTTTGGGT
>JBKPMZ010000317.1:0-12154 GCA_046732415.1 Vulcanimicrobiota bacterium | reverse complement strand
ACCTCACGCAGCTCAACGCGATGGTGAACCTCATCAGCAGCGGCGAAGTGCAGATCACCGCGGTCCGCACCGGCGCCGAAGCTCTCGAAGCGCTGCAGGACAAGCAGTTCGACTGCATCGTCGTCGATCTGGGTCTGCCGGACGTTTCAGGCGACGAACTCATCGAACGCATCCGGATGCAGCGCAGCCACGCGCGCACGCCGGTCATCGTGTACACCGGTCGAGAACTCGACAAATCGGAAGAAACCAAACTCAACAAACTCACCGAAGCCGTCATCGTCAAGGATGCGATGTCGCCGGAGCGTCTGCTCGACGAAACGCGCTTCTTCTTGCATCAAGTGGAAGCGCGGCTGCCGGCCGCCAAACGCGCGGGCGTCGATATTCCGCCGCTCGGCACTGCATCGCTCGAAGGGCGCAAAGTGCTCATCGTGGACGACGACTCGCGCAACATCTACGCGCTTGCAGCGGCGCTCGAAGGCCACCGCATGCACGTGGTGAGCGCGGAAAGCGGGCGCGAAGGCATCGACAAACTCATGAGCGATCCGGACATCGATCTGGTGCTCATGGACATCATGATGCCGGAGATGGACGGCTACGAGACGATCCGCCGCATCCGCCAGAACCCCGGTTACAAGGATCTGCCGATTATCGCGCTCACGGCCAAGGCTATGAAGGGTGACCGGGAAAGCTGTATTGCCGCGGGCGCATCCGAATACATCAGCAAGCCGGTCGATATCGACCAGCTCATCTCGCTCTTACGCGCATGGTTGAATCGATAGTCAAGGACGTTACCGGTGGCATGCCGCTCCCCGATCGCAATGAGGAGCGGTCTGCCGTCGAGCTTTCCTTGCTGCTCGAGGCGATCGTGCGCTGGGGCGGTTACGATTTCCGCGAGTATGCGCCCGGAACGCTCAAGCGGCGTATCTCCGAGCGCCTGCGAGCGGAAGGCGTGCAGACGATCTCCGGGCTGCAAGAGCGCGTGCTGCACGACCACGAGGCGCTTCGGCGGCTCGTGTTCGCGCTCTCGGCAAGTCCCAACCGGTTGTTCCGCGCGCCGGAATATTTCCGTGCGTTTCGCGAACGCGTCGTGCCGTTTCTGCGCACCTACTCGTTCGTGCGGCTCTGGTTTCCCGCGTGTTCGACGGGCGAGGACGTGTACACGGTGGCAGCGATTCTGCACGAAGAAGATATCCTGGACCGCTGCATGATCTATGCGACGGACATGAGCGATCTTGCGCTGGCCCACGCGCGCGGGGGCGCCTATGGGCTCGCATCGCTCGAGGAATTCGCGAACGACTATCGCTTGAGCGGCGGCCGCCGTTCGCTCGCGGACTTTTGCGAGTTCAGCGAAGGCATCGTGCAGTTCATGGAGCCGGTGCAGCGGCAAATCATCTTTTCGACGCACAGCCTTGCGACGGACGCCTCACTCAACGAGTTTCACGCCATCATGGCGCGCGGCATTCTGCCGCAGTTCAGCAAGTCGCTGCAGTACCGCGTGCACAATCTGTTCCTGCAAAGCCTCACGCGCTTCGGCTTCATCTGTTTGAGTTCAGCCGAGTCGCTCCACGCGACGCCGCATGAAGGCGCGTTCCGCAAAGTCGACGAGATCTTCCCGATCTACCGCCGCATGCGCTAAACCTGGCCGAAGAGATGTTCCGCCGGCAGGACGTTCACAAAATGACCTCCTGTCATTTTGCTACTTCTCCGCTTTTTTTACAGAACGAAGTTTTGAAGTCGACATCCTGTCGAGGTCAAAAAAGTCGGAGACCTGCCGTCGGAACATCCCTCCGGCCATGCTCGATGGCGGTGAATCGGTTGCAAAAGGGCCGGAGGCGCGGGCGCCTAATCCTACGACGCTATGACCAATCCGGACCTCATCTATCAGGTTTTTGCCTGGGCGCCGCTCACGGCGTTCGTCGTCGTTATGATCATTCTGTATTCGGCGACTCGCCGGTTACCGTCGCACGCGCGCTCGCCCCTGGGCAAGACGTACGCGTGCGCACAGTGCGGCCGGCGCGGTTCGCACGAGCACATGGTTCCGGTGACGCACGAAGGTGCGGTCCTGTGGTATTGCGGGCGGTGCGCGCACTAGCAAGCGGGCGCGCGTAAGGCGGCGTCACATTAGTCAAAAAATCTCGCGCTCGCCGCGGGATTTTTTGCTATTTTATAGGGACCGCGTATTCTCGCGAGAGACGGAGGCGTCGCCAATGACACTCGACATTTCGGCGGTCCAAGCCGAGCGTAACGTCTGGGAGATGGCGCAGCAGCAACTCGACGACGTTGCACGTCTCATCGGCCTGAACGAATCCATTCACGGCTATTTGCGCGAGCCCAAACGCGTACTGGAAGTCTCGGTGCCGGTGCGCATGGACAACAACGTGTTTCGCATGTACAAAGGGTACCGCGTGCAGCACAACATGGCGCGCGGGCCGTCAAAGGGCGGCATCCGGTTTCATCCCGACGTGACGCTGGACGAAGTGAAAGCGCTCGCGATGTGGATGACGTGGAAATGCGCGCTGGTCAACATCCCATTCGGCGGCGCAAAAGGCGGCGTAATCTGCGATCCGAAGTCGATGTCGCCGCAGGAACTGGAAAATCTCACGCGCCGCTTCACCAGCGAAATTGCCGTCATCATCGGGCCCGAAAAAGACATTCCGGCACCCGACGTCTACACGACTCCGCAAGTGATGGCGTGGATGATGGATACCTTTTCCATGCAGTACGGCTATTCGGTGCCCGGCGTCGTTACCGGCAAACCCGTCGCGATCGGCGGTTCGCTCGGACGCGACAAGGCGACGGCGCGCGGCTGCTTGTACGCCGTCGACGAAGCGATGCGCGTCAACGGCATTCCAACCGCGGGTGCGCGAGTGGCAATTCAGGGATTCGGCAATGCCGGCATGTACGCGGCAGAACTGATGCAGAAGGCCGGTTATACCATCGTTGCCGTCTCGGACTCGCGCGGCGGCGTTGCAAACCCGAACGGCCTGGACGTCGCCGGCGTTATCGCGCATAAAGCGGAAACGGGTTCCGTGGTCGGCTTTACCGGCGGCGAGCGCATCAGCAATAAAGACGTCCTCGAATACGAGTGCGAGGTGCTGGTGCCCGCCGCACTGGAGAAAGTGATTACCGCCGAAAACGCGAGCCGTATACGCGCGAAGATCGTTGCGGAGGCGGCGAACGGACCCACGCTGCCCGAAGCCGACGAGATCTTGTACGGACGCGGGATCATGGTGCTGCCAGACATTTTGGCAAATGCCGGCGGCGTTACCGTTTCGTACTTCGAGTGGGTTCAGGACTTGCAAGAAAGCTTCTGGGAAGAAGACGAGATCAACGACCGTCTGAAGCGTAAGATGACGCGCGCGTTCAACGAGACCCACGAACAATCTCAGCGGCTGAACATCGATATGCGCCGGGGTGCCTATGTTGTGGCCGTGAGCCGGGTCGCGGAGGCAACCAAACTGCGCGGCTTGTATCCGTAGAACAGGCGCCTCGGCCGAGTCTCCGCGCCCCCAACTGCGTTGGGACCCCAAGGGGTGAGTAGTCGGTAAAGCAAAATCCGCGTTAACGAACGCGGATTTTGTTTGCTTATGATTTTAGATAAGCCGTTGCGGGCGGCGATTTTGGCGGCGGCCGACAATGCGCTGGTACGGCGCGTTGTCGGCCGTTATGGTTTCCGGCTTGGCGCCCAGCGGTTCGTGGCGGGAGAAAGCGCGCCCGAGTTCCTCGCCGTCGCACGGCAAGTGAACGCGCGAGGCTTTGCCGTGGCCTGCGGCATCTTGGGCGAGAGCGTCACGAGCCGCGAAGAAGCGTGCGCCGCAGCCGACCAATACTGCGATTTGCTGCGAACCTTCGCGGAGCAGCACATAGATGCGAACGTTGCGTTCAAACTCACGCACGTCGGTCTGGACATCGATCCGGCGCTTGCGCTCGAGAACGCGCAGCGCATCGCGCGCACGGCGCTCGAAACCGGCAACACGATGCGTCTGGATATGGAGCAGTCGCGATACGTCGATCCCACGCTGCGCATCTACCGCGAGTTGCGTTCGGAATATGCGTCTGCCGGCGCGGTGCTGCAGTCCTATCTGTTGCGCAGCATGGACGATCTGCGATCGCTGCTGCCGCTCGCGCCGAATCTGCGGATCGTCAAAGGCGCGTATCTCGAACCGCCGTCGATTGCCTTTGCGGAAAAGCGCGACGTCGACGAAAATTACCTTGCGCTGGTGGAAACCGCGCTCGAGTCCGACGGATATACTGCCGTGGCGACGCACGACCGGCGCATCATCGAACGCATCGTCGATTTGGTGGAGCGTCGCGGAATTCCCAAGCGCGGGCGCTTCGAGTTTCAAATGCTCTACGGCATTTCCACGCCGTTCGCGCAAGATCTCGTGCGCGCGGGATACCGCGTGCGCTTGGCGGTGCCGTTCGGTACGTACTGGTTCCCGTATCTCATGCGCCGTCTTGCCGAGCGTCCGGCGAACCTCGCATTCTTCGTGAAGGGCGCGTTTACACGATGACCACTCATCTGCGCGGCGTGTGTTCTGCCGCTCTCACGCCGTTCGACGAAGGCTTCCGGCCCGACGCACGCGTGGCCGTCCCGTACTACCATTCGCTATTGCACTCCGGTTGCGATGCGCTCAACATCATGGGCACGACCGGCGAGGCGATGTCGATCGCCGTGGACGACCGGCTGGCTTATATGAAAGCGCTCGCCTCGAGCGTGCTGCCGCTGGACCGCATGATGGTCGGCACGGGTGCCGCATCGCTAAACGACGCCATTACACTGACAAAAACGGCGCTCGATTGCGGTTTTGCCGCGGTGCTCGTCATGCCGCCGTTTTTTTATCGCGGCATCTCGGACGACGGCGTGATGCGTTTCTTCGAGCAATTCTTTGCGGCCGTGCAACCACCGCCCGGCCGTACGCTGCTGTATAATTTCCCGGCGATGAGCGGCATCACGTTCAGTGCCGGCCTGGTCGATCGTTTGCTCGAGGCGTTTCCGCGCCTGATTGCCGGGATGAAGGACAGCTCCAACGACAGAGAACTGCAAACGGCGATTATCGCGCGTAATCCGGATCTCTTGATATATCCGGGATCGGAACTATCGCTTGGGGATGCGCGCAAGCGCGGCGTCGCCGGGTGTATTTCCGCGACCGTCGCGCTGTGGCCGCAGCTCGCGGCGGCGGTATGGCGCGGAGAAGAACCGCAAGACGAACTTACCCGCAAACGTGAATCGCTCGCCGGTTTGCCGACCGTTCCCGCGGTGCGATACGTGCTCGCTCAGCGGACGCGCGACGCGGCATGGGAACGGTGCGTCCCCCCGCAAATACCTCTCACGCAAGCGCAAGCATCTCGAATCGCAACAAAGGAGTACGCGTAATGACTACACCCGCGCAAGCGTCGCCCTGGACCGTCGGTGATTTTCACGTCATCGGCGTCGGCAATACCATCGTCGGGGAGGTGCTTTGTGAAGACGCCGGCCTGACTGCCGGTAAAGACGTCCTCGACGTGGCCTGCGGAAGCGGTAACACGGCACTCGCCGCCGCGCGACGCGGCGCGCGTGTGAGCGGCTTGGACCTTTACGACAAGCTGATCGAACGCGCGAAAGTTCGCGCGCAAGCCGAAGGCTTACAGGTCGATTTTCGCGCGGGCAACGCCGAGCAATTGCCGTATGCCGACGCCTCGTTCGACTTCGTGGTCTCCACGTTCGGCGTGATGTTCGTGCCGAACCAGGAGCGTGCGGCGGCCGAATTGCTGCGCGTTTGCAAACCGGGCGGCACGATCGCGCTTACGAGTTGGACGATCGAAAGTTTTCCGGGCGGCCTGTTCGCGCTTGGCGCGAAGTACGGGCCACCCAGACCCGCGGGAACGCACGTGCCGATCGAATGGAGTACGGTGCCTCGCCTGCAGCAGTTGTTTCCCGAGTGCGACCTGCGCCTGCTCGACCGCGTGTGCTTCATGCGCTTTACGACGGTCGACGAAATGATCGATACATTTCGCGAGTACTTCGGACCGATGAAGATGCTTTTCGACAACGCGCCTGCGGAAAAGCACCCGACCATCAAGAGCGATCTCGCGGAATTGACCGCGCGCTATAATCGCGCGACGGACGGCACGGTTTGCGTCGCGATGTCGTATTTGAACGTCATCATCCGGCCGATGCGGTAAAAAAAGGATAGACGGCCGTACCCGAGGTAGCCTTCATACGCTACTTCGCGGGCGACTTGAGAATAGGGGTGTTATCATGATTGCCGCAGTCATTCTTGCTGCGCTCGGACCGTCTTGTTGGGACGTGTACGATACCGCTCTTGCGCATAGTGCGCAGCTGCCGCGCCCCGCGTACATTACGTACGCTGAGCGCATCCGCATCGAAAACGGAGAAGACACTGCTTTCCCGGCGCTTCACCCGTCTACGTACGTGGGAGATGCGCGCGTCCAGTACCGCGACGACGGCATGGCGCGAGTTGAGGACGAGCGCTTCGACTACGATCCCATCGTGACGAGCTATCCCGATCCCGGGCCGCCGGAACTTGGTCCCTACGGTGACCGCCGAATGATCTGGAGGGGCGTGCCCGACGTTCTTCCAGTCATCGCGTCGGTGCGTACGAAGAGCGCCGTCACCTGTACGATGAGCGTCGAACCCTACGGCGGACGGCAAACATATCACATCACGTTCACCGGTGCGAGTCCGAAGATTCCGCACGTCGATGATTTCTGGGTGGACGTGCAGACGCACGATATTTGGAAAGTCACGCTCGACGCGCCGACGAACTTTAATTACGGCTTCAATCAGTCCGTCGATCTCGCGCATTTCGAGATCGAACTCGGCTACGAAGGCCGGTATCAGGTAATCCAGCACGTCATGTGGGACGCTCGGGTGCCTACGAACGGGCAGTACATGCACGTTGTCGCGCAGTACTCGTTCGGCAATTACGCGTTTCCTGCGAATATTTCGCCCAAAGTCTTCGAGTCGCCGTCCGCGCCGTAACGCGCGCTACGTCCGATTGCGTGTGCTGGGCGGAATCGCTTGCGGCAGTTCGCTGGGATACTGCATGCCGGCGTACGACATGTCAAGCGAAAAATGTTTGAGCGAGGCGCCCAGCAGTCGCAGCGAAACGACGGCATAGCCGTGCGTAACGGACCAATAGCCGTTCTCTTCGCCGAAGTCCACGGTCATGTCGCCTTTCGCGCCGGTGCCCGCGACCATCGCATCCACCAAACTAAAACGCATGGAACAGAAGCGCATGGTTCGGGTTTCGATGACGACGTCGGTGAGCGGGTGCTTATCGGGATCGGAACGTGCGAGCAGGTGCAGCGCATGTCCGGGCGTTCCGGACGGACACGTTGCCGCTCCTCGCTCGAACACTTCATAGGCCGCGGGAGCCAGCGCGGTCACCGACGCGATCGTGTGCAGTCCTGAAGCGTTCGGCGCGGTACCTTCGGGAGCGCGATGAGGCGTGGAACTCGAGGGCTCGGATATGCCATAGCGCATCCAATCGTGGATCGCGGCCCAAGCGGGCTTGAAGAGCGCCGCATCGTCGCGACAATACGTGCCGTCTTTCTCGCGGATCGCCCCCGCATTTCCGGAGAGCGAATATTCGCCTTGGACTTGCAGGTCGTGGCGCATTCCGTGTCCCCAGCCGACGGAAAAAGCGGCGCCGGCCTTCGGCGAACACGACGTGCCGATCTCCGCTCCGCCGGCTTTTAACCGCAAATCGAACGTCTGATACGCCGGCTGCGGAAGCGCGTTCATGGTATCGAGCGCGCGCGCGTAGTACTGCTGCGGCGTGGGCGGCACGGCAACCGCAGAAACGAGCGTCAGAACGTGCAGTAAAAGCAAAATCCACCTCGCGATTTCGAATGGGCAAGTTGCCCAATCTACGAACGCCGAGGTGGATTTGTTTCAGGGTTAGACTTGGACGACTTCCCGTACTTCGGGAACGTCGGCGCACACGACTTGCTCGATAGCGCCCTTGAGGGTCATGTTGGACGCCGGACAGCCGCCGCACGCGCCGAGCATCTGCACGAACGCCGTGCCGTTTTCGACTTTGATGAGCCATACTTCGCCGCCGTCCATTTGGATGCCGGGGCGAACCTTGTCGAGCGCCGCGTTTACGCGCTCTTCGACCGTTGCGTTACTGTCCATAGCCTTTCATGAGTTCGTGCATGCGGCCCGCGACGCTGAGCGCATCGTTCCAATCGCGTTGCCACATGTTGCGTCCGAAGATGAGGCCCACGCAGCCCGCTTCCATTGCAATCTGCGCTTTGTGAATCGTATCTTCGTCGCCCATTTTACTGCCGCCCGAAACGAGCACCAGCGAGCGTCCTGCGGACTTGACGACTTTTCGCAGTCCATCTAATTCAGACAGCTCGAGCGTGTTGTAAGGTTTCGGCATCTTGTCGGCGCCGGCCGCATCCCACTTCGGCACGTTGAGTTTGATGACGTCAGCACCGACTTCACACGCGACGCGCGCGGCGTAATCGACGGCGTAGAGCGAATCTATGCCGCCCTTGGCTTTAATGGCCGCACCGCGCGGATACGCCCACACGATCAGCGGCATTCCGTATTTGTCGCACTCCCGGCGCACTTCGTTGCATTGCGCGAGATCGACGTCTTGCGCGGGGCTGCCCACGTACAGCGTATAGCCGACGGCGTCGGCACCCAGGCGCACGGCGTCTTCGACCGACGACGTGAGCGAGCTGAAGGCATCGTCGTCGTTCGGCACGTTCGTCTTGCCGTTGATCTTCAGGACGAGCGGCACTTTGCCGGCATAAGCTTTGTGATATTTCTCGGCTAGGCCAATGTGCAGCGCGATTCCCGAGAAATTGCCCTCCACGGCGAGCCGGTAGATCCAATCAGTGTCGATGGAATCCGGGTTGGCGAAGAAATCGATCGGGCCGTGCTCGAGCCCCTGATCGATGGGCAGCAACATCAACGTGCCGTTGGCCGGACCATGTTCGTACATCATGCGGTGCAAACGCACGCGCTTGCCCGTCGATAGATTCATCTCGTCGTACGTCGGTCTGCGAACCGCTGCTAACATATGATGCGTGCCTCCCTGTCGTGGTGGATGTGGCGCCTTCTTTGGAGGCTCGCGGCCCCCCTTGAGATAATGCCCCGGCGTGGACTTGCCCGCTATCGGCTTTATCGGGATCGGCGCCATGGGCGAGCCGATGTCGCTCGCGCTGCTGCGCGCGGGATACTCGGTCACCGCGTGCGCTCACCGCAATCGCGAACGCCTCGAACGGGTTTGTGCCCAAGGCGTGAAAGAAGCCGCCACGCCGGCGGCTGTGGCAGCGGCCAGCGACGCCGTCATTACGTGCGTGCCCGACGCGCCGCAGGTGGAAGACGCGCTGTTCGGCCCGGGCGGCGCCGTGCAAGGCGCGCGCCCCGAAGCGACGTTCATCGACATGTCGACCATTTCGCCCGTGAAGACGCGCGAATTCGCACAGCGCCTGCAGGCAAGCGGGCACCGCTTTTTGGACGCTCCGGTCAGCGGCGGGCCGGCCCGCGCCGCAACGGGAACGTTGACGATCATGGTCGGAGCCGATGCTGAAGACTTCGCGCGCATGGAACCGGTGCTCAAAGCGATGGGCACGCCGCATCACGTTGGCGCGGTCGGCCTGGGCGAAACGGTGAAGCTCGTGAATCAGCTCATCATCTCGAATGTGATGATTGCAAACGTCGAGGCGCTCACGTTCGCGCGCAGGGCGGGCGCGGACCTGAACGCGGTGCGCAACGTGCTTTCCACCGCAACCGCATCCAACTATTTACTCGAGCAATGGTTGCCCAAAACGTGGTTTGCAGGTACGTTTGAGGGAGGCTTTGCCCTCGATCTGCTGCGCAAGGACCTGGGGGCAGCGCTTGACGCGGCACGCGAGATGAAGATGCCACTGCCGGCCTCGGCATCCGCGTATCAGATGTATACACGGCAATCAGCCGAAGGAGATGGGGCCCTCGACTATAGCGCGGTCGCCAAATTTTATGAGCACGTCGTTGGAGAGTAAGCGCGGGTCGTTCAACAAACACCCCGACTTCAACAAGAAAATCTTGGTTGTCGAAGACGAGGCTGCGATGCTGCAGACCTTGCGGTACAACCTGGAACGCAGCGGCTACGCCGTTATCACCGCCAGTGACGGGCGCAGCGCCGTGGCGATGGCGCAGCGGGAGCAGCCCGATCTCATCGTTCTCGACATCATGCTGCCGGTGCTCGACGGCATCGAAGTCTGCAAGGAAATCCGCAAATCCAGTTCCGTTCCGATCATCATGCTAACGGCGAAGGATCAGGAGATCGACAAAGTCATCGCGCTGGAACTGGGCGCCGACGACTACGTCACCAAGCCGTTCGCCTTGCACGAATTTCTGGCGCGCGTGAAGGCGCGTCTGCGCCGGCCCGCGCCGATTACGGTGCACGAGCACGATCGCGCGATAGCGCTCAGCGGGATCGTGCTGGATCCGTCGCGGCAGCATTTGACCGTGCGCGGCAAAGACGTGTCGCTGGCGCCGAAGGAATTTGCGCTGCTGCGCGTGCTCATGGAAAACGCGGGGCGCGTAGTGACGCGGCAGACGCTGCTCGACAAGGTGTGGGGCTACGATTTCGAGGGCGAACAGCAGACCGTCAGCGTGCACATCCGCTGGCTGCGCGAGAAGATTGAAGAAGACTCGCGCAATCCGCGCCATATCATCACCGTACGCAGCCGCGGCTATCTGTTCAAGGAATAAGTGACGGCCGACACGTGGATGATTGCCGCGGGCGCGTTCGTCCTGGGTATCGTCGTCGCGCTCGTTCTTCTGTCGGTTGCGCAGAAGCCGCAGCCGCCTCGCGTCGTGGAACACGAGCCGCCGCCGCACACGCCGGCCGACGATCGCTTCGACGCGCTGGTTCGCGCGCTGCCGCTCGGCGTCGTCATGCTGGATCGCCGCTTGCGCGTGCGCTTTGCCAATCGCGCCGCCGCAGCGATTTTCGGATTCGAACGATCGCGCGCGCGCGGAACGCACCTCATCGCGGCGATTCCGTCGATTGAATTAGAGCAGCGCGCACAGGCCGCGCTGCGCGGGGAACTCGCCAGCACGCCCATTCACGTGACGGGAAAGACCGTGAACCGTTCCTACGCGGTGTCGCTGTATCCGCTTGCGCCGGAAGCGCAAGGCGACGAGCGGCCCGAGGTCACCGGGGTATTGCTCGTCGCGGAAGATCAAACGGAATTACTGGCGCTCGAGCGCGCGCGTCAAGAGTTTTTGACGAACGTGTCGCACGAACTGCGCACGCCGCTCGCGTCGATTAAACTCATGCTGGAGACGGTGAGCGACTCGGCCGACGAAGAGGCCGCGAAGACGTTCTTGCCGCAGGTGCTCGGCCAAGTCGATCGCCTCACGACGCTGGTTCAGCGCTTGCTCGAACAAGCGCGCGTCGAGTCCGGCGAGCTCGTGCTGCAGCCCGCGGAAATCGATCTGGAAGAAGTCGCGCGCCCAATCGTGCAATCGTTCGGCCCGCAAGCCGCCGGTAAAGACGTAAACCTCGAATTGCACGTCGTGCGCCCGGCGATCGTCGAAGCCGACGAACAGCGGCTCTCGCAAGTGTTCGTGAACCTCATCGACAACGCGCTGCGCTTTACGCCGTCCGGCGGCGCTGTTACGGTCACGCTGGACGTGGCGGACGGCCATGCCGTCGTGCGCGTTACCGATACCGGCATGGGCATTCCGTACAAGGATCTGCCGTACGTGTTCGAACGTTTTTACGTCGCGGAACGCTCGCGCACGCGCGGGGTGAGCGGTGCGGGTTTGGGCTTGTCCATCGTCAAGCAGATCGTCGAAGCGCATCACGGAACCGTGAGCGCCGAATCGGCACTGGGAAGCGGTGCGACGTTCACCGTGCGCATTCCCATGGTCGCGGTCGACGCGCCTTAATACTCCTTAATATTGGTTTAAAGAAGCCTTACTTTCGCGTTCGTACGATGGGGAGGCTTTGATCGCTGTGGGATCCGGACGCGCGCACGCGCAAGAACGCATTGCCTCGACGGCGCTCTTTCTTGCAAGTGTCTTCGTGATCGTTGCCATGGGCGCGATCATCATCTATCTGGCCTTTATGGGCCTGCAGCTCTTTTTCAAAGACCACGTTTCGCCGCTGGTCTTTTTGTTTTCACCGAACTTCAGTCC
>JBKPMZ010000316.1:0-9884 GCA_046732415.1 Vulcanimicrobiota bacterium | reverse complement strand
TCCCACGCCACGCCGCTGCACCAAGCGGCACTGAATGGAAATCGGGAGATCGCTGAAGTGTTGATACGCGCCGGCGCGCGCACGGACGTGCGGGATATCCTTTACGGCGCGACGCCGGCCGATTGGGCCGAGCACGCGCACTTCACACAGTTGGCATCCTGGCTTCGAGCGCAATGACCGGGATTTCGGTGTATTGACAAAACTCGATATAGTGGTAATATCGACGTATGTCGATGCAGCGGTGTTGCCCGCCAAAAGGCCTCTCTCGTGAGGTGTTTACCGAATCGGCGGCGCTGTTCAAGGCGCTTGCCGATCCGCACCGATTGACGATTCTTGCAAGCCTGGCGCGCGCTGACGATGAGATCTGCGTGTGCGACTTTACGGACGGACTGCCGCTCAATCAGCCTACCGTGTCCCATCATCTTCGCATCCTGCGCGAGGCCGAGTTGGTTACGTGCGAACGCCGCGGAACGTGGGTGTACTACCGCTTAGCGGACGACGCGCGCAATCGCCTAGATTATGCATTGACCACATTGTTCAAACAGAAAGTGAAAGCATGAAAACACACCTCAACCTTGCCACGAGCGATTTGGAAAAGAGCGTGGCGTTCTACTCGACGCTGCTGAACGCAAAGCCCGCCAAGGTGCTGAGCGATTATGCGCTGTTCATTACGGAACAGCCGGGGCTGGAGCTTGCGCTCGATCTGAACGAGACCGTGTCGCCGCCGCGCGACGCACACTACGGCATCTATGTCGAAAGCACGGATGACGTTGAACGCGCAATCGACCGGCTGTCGACGGCGGGGCTGGCCTCGTCAATCGAACGCGAAGAAACGTGCTGCTACGCAAATCAAAGTAAAGTGTGGGCGATCGATCCCGAAGGCCGGCGCTGGGAAGTCTACACCGTGCATGAAGACACGGAAGAGCGCGACGATGAAAACACGACGTGCTGCGCGGATGAAGGAGAAGAACGTTCCTGCTGCAACGCGTGAGGGACTACCTCGCGAACGTCTTCTGATGAGGCAGTGCGTGGCGGAAGCCATTGGAACGGCCTTCCTGCTCGCGGCGATTGTCGGGTCGGGCATTATGGCGCAGCGCTTGGCGGGCGGCAACGTAGCAGTTGCGTTGCTCGCCAATGCGCTCGCAACGGGTGGAGCGCTGGTATGCCTCATTGCGGCATTCGGACCGATTAGCGGTGCGCACTTCAACCCGGCCGTCACGATCGCGGATGCGTTGCAAGGCGGACTGAAATGGACCGCCGTACCGGGCTACGTCACGGCGCAAATCGCCGGTGCAATAGCGGGAGTGGCGGCGGCAAACACGATGTTCGGCTTGCCGCCGCTGTTCGTTTCGCATCATGCCCACGGCGGTGGAGCGCTTTTGTTCAGCGAGTTTATCGCCACGTTTGGTTTGCTTGCCGTGATTTGGGGCTGCGTGCGTTTCCGCAGCCCCATCACCCCGTTTGCGGTCGCCGGCTACATTATCGCCGGGTATTGGTTTACGCCGTCTACATCGTTTGCGAACCCTGCCGTAACGATAGCGCGGTCGCTATCCGACACGTTCGCGGGGATTCGTCCGGCGGACGTCATCCCGTTCGTCATTATGCAATTGGCCGGAGCGGTTAGCGCGACGCTGCTCTTCGCGTGGCTGGTGCCAGTGCGAAAGCTTCCCAAAACGGTCACCGTCCACATGCAGTCGGCATCGGCATCGTTGGCCGGTTTGAAAGATTTTTAACTCTCACATTCCTAGTTGACAAACTCGCTGCGATGGACTACCATCAACTAGGAATGTAGGAGGTCGCATGTCGCGAAAAAAGGCGCTGGTCCTGACCGATCATGAGCTGCGCTTGATGGAAGTTCTTTGGACGCGCAAAAAGGCCACGGTCGCCGAAGTGACGCAAGCGTTGCCGCCGCCGCCGCTGGCGTACAACACGGTACTTTCAACGCTCCGCACACTCGAACAAAAAGGCTACGTAAGTCACGAGCATACTGCGGCGCGCGCATATACCTATATGCCGCTCGTTCGGAGAACGGATGCCGCGAAATCGGCGGTCGACCACGTCATCTCGCGGTTTTTCAAGAATTCCCCGAACGCGCTGGCCGTAGCACTGCTGGACAACGTTCGAATCAGCGAGGCAGACCGCGAACGGCTTCGCGAGATTCTCGAAGGAAAGCCATCCAAGAAAGAGCGTGACTAATGGACGCCGTTTCACGAATTGCGCTGGAGATCGTTCGAGCGATGGCGCAAAGCACGTTTGAGGGGCTGAGCTTTTTTGCCCTGGCGTGGATCGTGTTGCGCCGCTTTCGGAATATTGGTGCGTCCACGCGTTACGGTATTTGGCTTTGTGCGTTGCTTGCGCTCGTCCTCGTACCGGCAGTAACTACCACGGCTCTTTCACTGCAAGGAAAGACCGCTGCCAGCATCGCCGCTTCACCGGATTCGCAGGTGCTTGATGCGCCCGGCGCAGAGCCGTACGTGGCGGTTCCGCCCGCGAATATGCAGATCGCGGACGATACATCATTGGCGCCGGATGCGTCTTGGCATATCGCAATACCGCAAGCGCTCGCGTTTGCGTTCTCCGCGCTCTGGGCGCTATTCGGCATAGTGCGAGCAACTCGGCTGGTTCGCGACTACGCACGTCTTACACGCATCCGGCAGGGAGCGCAGCGCTGGGGGACCCGCCATGGATATCCAGTGCTGGTTTCGGGCGGAGTCGAGGTTCCGCTCGCCATCGGCTTCGTGCGGCCCGCTATCCTGTTGCCGAAGGCGCTGGCAGACGACTATACGTCCGATGCGGTCGACGCCATCCTGCTACACGAAGTTGCGCATATCCGTCGCCGTGACGTCTGGACGAACGCTTTGGCACGAATTCTGGAGATCGTACTTGCGCTCAATCCCGCCGCGTGGCTCATCACTCGTCAACTTTCGATCGAACGCGAGAATGCGTGCGACGACGCCGTCGTCATGCAGATTGGATCGCCAGACGCATTTGCAAAAGCGCTCGCGAAGTTCGCGCTGTCCGGCAGCCGTGCGGTGCCCATTACGGTTCCGAGTGCCGGTGGCCCGCCCAACTCAATCATTGCGCGGATCGAACGGATTCTCGAAGCACGCCCACGCACAATTCGCCTCTCCGCTTCCGCACTTGGAGGTGCACTCATGTTCTTTGCGCTCGTCGCTCTCGTTACCCAGATGATTTCGCCCGTGCTCGCGTACGCGATGCCGGCTGTTCCGGCCGCTCACACTGAAGTTGCGGCGACGTGCGGGACGCCGAATCGGCCGCTTGAGGTGAAGGGGTATGTCGACACCTCGCATGGCCGCAAGATGTTTTGGCGGCCGCTGTTTCCGGCGAGTTACGGCGCAAGATTCAGAGGGCGCGGCAACATCGCGATTTTTGACGTCACCGTCGATGCGTCCGGAAAAGTAGCGAACGTGGCAGTCGTGTCGACACCGGATCGAAAAGCGGCGCAATTTGCCGTGCGCCGGTTCGAAGAAGCAACGTACCGGCCCGCAATCAAGAACTGTTCGGCCGTTTCCTCTACGGTACGAACGTGGTATCCCGCGCTTCGGACGGCGCAGCAGGTCTATTCCGTCGTTGCCGCCGCGTACCCGAATGGCTGGAGCAATCGCTATCCTTCTGCGTGCAAGGTTCCGAACGTCGTTCACAGTGGTGTTCCGGCTTTAGCGTCGTTCGAAAGCGGCAAGGCATTGACAGCCGCCGTTCGCGTGACGGTAAACGGCGACGGTGCTGTAACCAGCGCGGCAATCGCGCATGCCAGCGGCAATGCAGCATTTGATGATGCCACGCTTGCTGCCGCGCGGCGTGCAACGTATCCTTTGAACGGCGCGACCGGCTTTAAGCCGGTTCGTCCGAATGGCGCCGACCTTACGTGGAACGCCTCGCACGGCTACAGCGAATATTCAAAGTGCAGGCCGCTGCCGACGCAGTACGTGTGGACGGCCACATTCAAGCCTGTCGGCTCGCCCATAATTGGGCACTAAAAAACCTTAACAACTTTTCCGGTGGAGCGTCACGGATGACGCGTAACCGGCCGCCAGCGTAGCGGTGTGGATGCAGCGCGCAAGCGCGTCGCATCGAACGGCCCTGCACTGTTACGCAGTGAATGCCAGGCGTATGTCACCGGCAGCCGGCATCATCCAGGTGTGAAGCGCATCGAGCGTATCCGCCTGTATCCTGCGAATCGCCAAGTGCAGCGTCTGCAGTTTATGCTCGACGTGACCCGTGAACTCTACAATGCGCTGCTGCAAGAACGGCGTGATGCGTATAAGCATCGTGAAGTGCGCGTTACCACCAAACAGCAATACGCGGAAATCACTGCGCTGCGCAAACCGGGCCATCGACTCGATACGCGCCTGGGCGCGGTCTATCGCGAATGCCAAGATGCGGTTTTACACCGCTTGGACCTAGCGTTTGCGGCATTCTTTCGACGCGTTGCGCGCGGCGAGACGCCCGGTTATCCGCGCTATAAGCCGCGCTCGCGCTGGATGCAACTCGAATTCCCGCACGGCGATCGCGCGCTCAAATTCAATGCCGCACAGAGTAAGGTCACCGTACCGGGCATCGGCGCGGTGCGGCTGCGCAAAGGGCGCGCGGTTCCGCCGTTCGGGCGCGCGTGGCTGGTGTGCAAGAACCAGCGGTGGTACGCGTGTTTTGAATGCGAGCGCGTCGTGATGCCCTTATCACCGAATGAGAGAACACTTGGAGTCGATCGCGGCGTATGGGTGCTGGCGGCAACCTCGGACGGCGAGCTGATCGATAACGCCGCGTTTGGCGAGCGCAACCGCCGGCGCATTGCCCGCCACCAGCGAGCGCTGGAAGCGGTCACAGAGCGCGATGCCGCAGGACGCGTGCGTAACCGGCACGATCCGCTGCGTGTGGCTGCTGCGCTACGGCTGGCGCGCGCCAAGGAGCGCGAAGCCAACCGCCGTCGCGATGACTTGCACAAGAAAGCGCGGCAAATCGTGAACGCGGCCAGTTGTATAGCGCTGGAGAAACTCAATGTGCGCGCCATGACGCGCAGCGCGAAAGGCACGCCGGAGAAGCCAGGCAGAAACGTTGCGGCGAAGGCGGGACTGAACCGGCGCGTGCTGGATGCAAGTTTTGGTCAACTCGAACGGTTGATCGTCGAGAAAGCGGAAGAGGCTGCTCGCACGATTGTTTGGGTTGACGCCCGTTTCTCGTCGCAGGAATGCTCGCATTGCGGGCACATTGCGCGCGAGAGCCGCCGAAGAAGGCGATTTGCGTGCGTTCGATGTGGCTTTACCTGCCACGCCGACGTAAACGCGGCGCTGGTGATTCGGGGGCGAGCGCAGTTAGGCGCTCAGAGGATGCCGGATGCCGGTGCGGAGCCGGTTACGCAGCACGATGCTGCGTAAGGCAGTCACAACGAATAAAGTGACTGCGTTCAGGGCGTATTCCTTTGCTGCCGCAGCGATGGCAGCACGATGCGCCGTTGCGCAGCCGGAGAGAAGCGCCGCCGAAAGAAGTGCACGGATACAGCGCGTCAATGGAGCCGTATAGCGGTTCATTCGTTGGTATTAGCGCTCTGCGGCGCGAGTTCATTTCGCAGGCGGTTAGAGCACAGCTCGCGGAAACAGCCATGGGTCTGCATCTATCGTCACGGAACACCATGCGAAAGCGCTGAGCTGTCGATGAGCGTTGCCGGCGTTTTACTTACGTGGCTTTTGCAGCTCGCAAACTCTTCCGCGCACTACCAGCAGGTGGCGATACGCCTTGCCGGCTGCCAGGATTGCACGCCTATGGCGGTGGGTGTTACTGCGTGGGACGAGTTGTCGGATACGCGCATCATCCCGACGGTGATCGCGCGCGAGGACAATTTGGTAGTCCTCGGCATGAAGCCGGGGTACTACCGCGTGTGGCTGCGGACAAAAGGCTGTCGCGGCGAAGGATTCGCAAGCGTGCTCGATCGCCACGACCGGCGGCTCGACGTGCAGATGCGGTGCGATGGGCGAGTGATTTTGTGGCACGTCGACGGATCGCGTGGTTTGGCTGGGACGCTCGCGCACCGAGCAGTTGCGGTATCCATGCAGCCGGCAGACGGGCACGACGATCCCCACTTCGGTATGATCGCAGGTGGCGCATACTATTTCGATCGCATAGATTGCGAGTATTGCGTGCTGCGGGTGAAGTTGCGCGGCGGAGGCACCGCGACGATTGGGCTCGATCTCAGGACGCGTGAGGCGTTCGGTCTTTTCAGGCGCGATATAACGCAACAGATGCTCAGCAGCGGCAGTAACGTGCGCGGTTCGCCGTTTAACGCGCCGGAAAGGCTCGCTGAAGGGCCGAGAAAAAGCGTTTGGGCACTCGATAGGCTCGGAAACCGCGTGGCGCTGATCCCCAACGGTTCGCGTGCATGTGAGTATGACTTACCTACGCCGTACGCGGACGCCGGCGCTATCGTTGCTACTACGAAGTACGTCTGGATAACGGAACGTCGAGTCGGAAAGATCGTACGCTTCGGCCCCGACGGATCGCATCAGGAGTTCACTTTAGCTCGCGATGGCTTTGTGCCTGAACGCTTTCTGGCAGTTGCGGGGCCCGACGACCGTGTTTGGTTTACGGACGGTTCGCACGTTGGCGCAATAGACAATAGCGGTACCGTTGCATACTATCCACGAACCGGAGAATTGATTGTGGCCATCGCCACAGGGCCGGATGGGCGCATCTGGATCGCAGGCGACGATTGGACGAGTGGCAAGAACAGGCCGTTTATTGCTGTACTAACTTCGGCAAACCAATGGGAACGTTTTCCGTTAACGATCGCGCCGAACCAGATGCTGGCGGCGTCGAACGGCTTTTGGATTACAGACCTCTATTCTGCGCTCTCGTACGTGACGCTAGATGGCGTCCAAAGACCCGTTGCGCTTCCAGTCGGGAACGTCTGGCCGAATCTCCTAAACACCGACAGCGCGGGTGATGCATGGCTAACGGATCGCTACGGCAATATGCTTATCCGTGCAAAGCCGAATGGCAGCATCAGCGCGTGGTATCCGGAGTTTGGCCCTGCGGGAATCTCCGATATCGCGACGGATAGGGCCGGCTCGGTGTGGATAGCAGAGCCCAAGGCGCACACGGTGGAGGAATATGACAAGAGTTGGGCGCTGCCGCCAATGGGAGTCCGTCCGAAGTACCTGCTGATAACGTCTACGGGCACGCTGTGGTATTCGGATCCCGATGCTGATGTCGTAGGTGTAATAGGCAATCGGTTTTCACGCAGCAGATGTTATGCGTTCCGCTTGTCGCACGTCAAACACTGTACATTCGAAAGTGCGCAGTTGGTGAAATGAGCGCGTTCTAGCGGTGAGGACAGCCCGGCCAGCAGCACGGGCGGCGCATCCCCTTGCGCATTTTATCGAGCCCCACCGCGATGCGGCGTTTTCTGGTTTCGTCTTTCTTCGCGGACGTTACCCAACAAATCCACTCATTGCGTGCGAGCGGTGTAATGTCGGCCCACACGTCCTTCGCAATCGAATCCGAGTCGATCGCTTTACGCAGGTCTGCCGGCAATTTGTGGACCATACGGCGTACGATTTCGACGTGAAGCCGACGGTCCTCTCTGTTGAGGCTCGGTCTGTCCGCGCGCAAAAGGGGTCTATTCGGGGCCGAGCGGAAGGAGCCGCCATGTGCCGCAATATTCGCCCGCTCTTCAACTTCGAGCCGCCGGCCACCGAAGACGAAATCCGCAACGCGAGCCTGCAGTTCGTACGCAAAATATCCGGTTTCACTCATCCATCGCACGCAAATGCCGAAGCGTTCAATCGCGCGGTCGAAGAGATCACAGCGTCCGCGCGAGACCTGATTGCGTCGCTATCCACGTCGGCCGCTCCACGAGACCGTGCGGAAGTCGCAACACGCGCGAAAGCGCGCTCGGCTAAGCGATTCGCGTAAGCAGCGACGCTGCTCGCCAGGCCGAGCGGTCTCAACGCAGAACGCTGTTGTATGAGCAAACTTAGCCGTTCGAGCTTTTTGACGTTGGCGGCTGCCGGTGTGCTGGCACCGGCCGTCGAGTGGGTACGTCCGGCGTTTGCACAGACGCCTTCGAAGCTTTCCGATATCGATCACGTCATCATATTGTTGCAAGAGAATCGCAGCTTCGATCACTACTTCGGCATGCTGGCCGGCGTGCGCGGTTTCGGCGACGCCCATGCGTCCGTACTCTCGAACGGGCGGCCGGTATTCTATCAGCCGGATTCGATATCGCGGGACGGTTACGTTTTACCGTTTCATCTCGACACGAAAACGACCAGCGCGCAACGCCTTCACGATCTCAGTCATGCGTGGTCCGCGCTCCACGGTTCGTGGGACGGCGGGCGCAACGACAATTGGGTAGGCGCGCACAGACAAACCAACGGGTCGAACGCGCCGCTGACCATGGGATATTATGCGCGCGAGGATCTGCCGTTTTACTATGCGCTCGCGGACGCATTTACGATTTGCGACGGCTATCACTGTTCGGTCATGGGGCCGACGAATCCGAACCGCTACTATTGGATGAGCGCGACGATCGACCCGAGCGGGCGCGGCGGCGGTCCGGCAACGAACAACCATGGGCGCCGGTACACCTGGGACACGTATCCGCAGGCGCTCCAGCGCGCCGGCGTTTCGTGGCGCATTTACCGCGAGGAGATCACGCAAGAGTTTCCTGTGGGTCTCGACGTGATCATGAATTTCGCGGCCTTCCAGGACGCCGCTCCGGGTTCAGCGTTGTGGGAAGCGGCGGTTAAAGCGCGCAGCAACGACGTATTGCTGGAAGACCTTCGCACCGGCAACATTCCTTCCGTCACCTGGATCGTTCCGCCGTACGCGGTGTGCGAACATCCCGACATGCTTCCCGCCGCTGGCGAAAATTATATCCGGCAAATTTTGGAGGCACTCTGGTCCAATCAGGCGCTCTGGCGGCGCACTGCCTTCATCATCTCATACGACGAGAACGACGGGCTGTTCGACCACGTGCTTCCCCCCACGCCTGCGCCGGGGACCCGCGACGAATTCGTCGACGGCGCTCCAATCGGTCTGGGTTTTCGCGTGCCGTGCTTTGTGATTTCGCCGTTTTCGCGCGGAGCGTGGGTGTGCGGCGATACGTTCGATCATACGTCGATCTTGCAATTTATCGAAAAGCGGTTCGGCCCCGAGGTGCCCAATCTCTCGGCGTGGCGCCGTCAGACGTGCGGTGATCTCACGAGCGCTTTCGGCTTTGGGGAGGCGCCGAATTTCAGCATTCCGGAGCTTCCGCCGACGGCAGAAGCGCTTCGAATCATCGAGCAGCGCGTCGACACGCTTCCACGTCCCGTGCGGCCGAGCGTGCAAAGAATGCCTATGCCGGAGGCGGCGACCGTGCCACGCCGCCGTCGCGGCAAACACTGACAGTGCGCTAAACGTCGACGCGCCAAAGGACGATCTCGCCCTCTTCGGGATCGTGCCGCGTCCCGGTGCGGCAAAAACCGTTCGTTTGCAAGACCCGATGTGACGGGAGGTTCGCCAGCGTCGTTTCTGCGTTTATCACGGAGATGTCGGCCCTTTTTCGCGCATGCTGCAAGAGCGCCGCGACTGCGCGCGAAGCGTGTCCGAGACGCTGCCGGCTTGGCCACACATTGTAGCCGATCTCCACGAAGCCGCTAGTGGGAGGATTTTTGAATCCGCATAAGCCGACGACTTCGTCCTCGCAGACAATCATCCAGTTGTCGTTGCAGCCTTGCGAGCGTAGTTCACGCACGAGTGAACGTACGTGCGCTGCCACATCGGACTCAATGCCTTCGGTTGGCAGGCGCAGTCCTCGTCGACCGGCTCCGCCGTCAAGCATCCAGCCAAAATCACCGTCGGTCACCTCGATGAGCGATGTGCGCACC
>JBKPMZ010000315.1:0-5244 GCA_046732415.1 Vulcanimicrobiota bacterium | reverse complement strand
TTGCTGCGCCATCGTGAAAGCGTTGTACGAGAACCAGTACAGCACCATCGCCGACGGCCATTTCCACTGAAAGCCGAAATAGCCGAGCATGATCGGTGAGAACCACGCCATGAGCTTTTGCGTCTGCGCCTGCGACGGATCCGTCGACGGCATCGTCGCGTAGCGCGAGAACAGATACATCGACACCATGTAGAGCAGCAGCAGCGGAAGATCCGGCAGCGCCAGACTTGCCGCGAGCAGCGGTGCTTTCCATACCGGCAGCACCGGGAGATGCTGCGTAAAGGCGGCGCCGACCCACAGCCAATGTTCGTTGCTGTAGAGCTGCTTCTGCTCGAGCACCGCATAATAGACGCTGATGATAAACGGATACTGTACGAGCATCGGCCAGCAGCCCGCGAGCGGATTGGCGCCGTTCTTGCGATACAGCTCCATCGTCTCTTTCTGATAGCGCTGCGGATCGCTTTTGCCGTACCGCTCCTGCATCTTTTTGAGCTGCGGCGCGAGTTGCTGCATCTTGATCATGGCCATGAACTGCTTGGTGTTCAGCGGCCAGAACAGCAGTTTGAGGCCGAGCGCGAAGAGTACCAGACTCCAGCCTCGGTTGTGCACCACCAAATCGATGCCGCCGACGATGTAGTTGACGGCGTACACAATGGGATCGAGCCACGACGTGGCGAGCAGAACGTGCAAAACTTACCTTTCCGGGACGGGGTCGACGCCGCCGGGATGCAGCGGATGACATTTGGCGAGCCGCTTTGCGGCCAGGATACCGCCGCGGGCCAGCCCGTGTTTCGCTATGGCCTGCGCCGCGTACTCCGAGCAAGTCGGATAAAAACGGCATGCCGGGGGCAGCAGCGGCGAGAGCAAGCGTTTGTAGGCGCGCAGAAGCGCCAGAGCCGCCCAGCGCATCAGCCCAGCGCCCGGCGCAGTTCGGCGCGCAGACTCGCGTAGGGGAGCGCGGCGGCGGATGGACGCGCCACAACGAGCAGGCGCATGCGCGCCCGCGGTATCAGCAATTCGTGCAGTGAAGCTGCCAGCCGGCGGCGCAGCCGATTGCGAACCACAGCGGTACCGACGCTTTTGGAAACGGTGATGCCGACGAGCGGACGCTCGTCACGCGGCGCGGCGTCCCCGCGGTAGACCGTCAGGTTTGCCGTTGCCGTTCGCCGGCCGCGCTGACGCAGGCGGCTGAAATCCGCGGTGCGGCGCAGGCTGGCGAAAGATCGCATCAGACCGTCAGGCGCTTGCGCCCTTTCTTGCGGCGGGCGTTGATGACGCGGCGGCCGTTCTTGGTCGCCATGCGCTCCAAAAATCCGTGAACGCGCTTACGGCGGCGATTGTGCGGCTGAAAAGTCCGCTTCATGGTGCTCGTTTTCTCCTAGGTAAAAAATCGCCGCAACGATGAGCGGCGGCACAGCCACCTAGTATAGGACTCCGTGCCGGGCACCGTCAAGCCAAAGGCGCGCAGGGTAGTGGGTCAATATTAAGACTGAGCCGTTTTTAAACGGCTTTTCAGGACACTTGGCAGGTAACCTAGTTTGGCTTACCGTGGACACATGCGTGACTATTCGCCTTTCCGACACCATTGGGCACACCCAAAGAAGCCGTGCCTCGTCTGCGGGACCGAAACCGCTGGCTACCAGGGCGCCCGTAATGGCATGTGTGAAAAGTGCGCTGATGAACGGCTACCAAAGCCCCAAGAAAATGCGAGCGCAGAAAGCGACGGCGAGGGGTTACAGGGCGAATCCTAAGGTGATATGCTTAGGACACGATGCCTAAGCGGTCAAGCAAACCATCCTTGGACCAGAACGTGTCCGCGTTCGACGCCGTAGCGCGCCTAACGGGTCAGGACGAAGAGCGAGTCAAGAACGCGGCGGCCCAGGCTCTAGGGCGCCTGGGGGGGCTCAAAGGCGGCAAGGCCCGGGCGAAAGCGCTCACCGCCGAACAGCGGGCCGAGATCGCTAAGGCTGCGGCTGCGGCGCGCTGGGGCAAAAAAACGAACTAGCCAGTCGCCAGTTTTTGTTGACGGAATTGATTAGGTGCATCGTTCGGTCTGCTGGAAAGCACCTCGACTATTAGCTGGCATATGCGAACGTTCGGCGTCAGAAGAATGTCGTTGTGACCAAGATTTATCAGTTCCAACGTGATAGGTGCGGGCCCGAAACCAGAATGAATCGTTGGGGCGGTGAAGTGAACAAGCATACCGTACCGGGCAACTGAGCTTCGACCTTCGACGCGAGCGGCATAAAATGGGCCATCGCCAGTCATTGGGAATTCGACTTTTTCGAGCGTTTGCCCCAGGACGAAGCAGTTCGGCTTTAGCACGTACGGGCGCTCATCGGTGACCTCATGGGGGTCTGAGTTCTTTGCGTAGTAGTCGCGGTCATACGCTTGATCGAGACGATGACTCATGGGGGTGGCTTTAGGAACCCGAATGCTTGGCGCGAGCCTTAGATCAACCGACGAAGTGTTAAAGGGGGGCCGAGAAACATCCCGGCCCATTAATGGTTCGATCTTGAGTTTACCGTCGTCGATAGCCGCTAAGATGTCGGCGTTGCTTAGGATCATGCGACCTGCAAGTCCTTAACGTTGTTGATAGGGATGCGTACCCACCGGCTATCTACGTCCTCAATAGGGAGCAGGCAAACGGCTAACCCGTTTTCGGCTTCAACCGAGAATCGCGTCGCCCTAAGGGCATTCTCTTCGAGAAGCAAGCCCCTATCCGCATAAATAGATACATCGCCGTCAGCCGTCGGTATGGTTACCGTGACCTCGGTAGGGAACATCCCCTCGCCCGTTATAGCGCATCGAATTAGAACTTCGCGGACCTCACTCATTGTTGCAATCTCCTTGGCAGCGGCGTGTGCGACCTTGCGCGCAAGTTGTAGAAAGATGCGGATAAATCAAAATTCTTGTGGACACTTTTAAATCGAACATATGTTCGAAGAACCCGTGATCGCGTGTCCGGTTGCGCCTAGGCCGCCCGTCGGCCCATTTTCGAACAGTGTAACACAAAGTTCTTCCGATATGTAGGGCTTGACTCCGCAGTTAACACTACCTATCGTGGGCAAACACTTGTTCCGGGTGGCGTCCCAGCGAACCACGTGTTACAAAGATGTTCCTTTGGGCACTGCTAGCGGCAAGCCGGGACCTGATCCAAAAGCGCCAGACGAAAAACGCAGCGCCCATATCACCGCGCGCGTCCACCCTGAGACAAAGCGGATCCTTGAAAGGGTCGCAGGCAACAAAGGCATAGCAATCTTCTTAGAGGACCTAGCGCACACATTACGCGATGCCTAACGTGATGCTTGACCGCTCAAGCATAACTCGCTATACTTAATGCATAACCGCTTGCCGCTTGAGGAGAGGGTCCGAGTCCTGGCCGCCCTCTGCGAAGGCAACTCTATCCGCGCCACCTGCCGGATGACCGGCGTTGCTAAAGGCACCGTTATCCGCCTGCAGCGCGACTCAAATTGACCCACTACCGCGCGCAGGCCGATCGTTTGGACTGTGGGACAAAAGTAGGATGCGCCTGTTTCCTTGCGAACCAGCGGTTGCTCGTTACGTTGCTGCTGGAGGGCTCGCATGTTTGATCTCCGCCGTATCGCCTTTGCCGTTGCCGCGCTTTGCATAGTGGCCGACTGCTCGCGAGGCGCCGTTATACCGCCCGGCGCTACGGCGCCTGCCGGGGCGATGCCCGACGCCAAGGCCGTGCAAAATCTGCGGGTGGTTGCTGGGCTCGTCGTGACCGTGAACGGCGGCGTCGCATCTTTCGCGGCCGCGCGCACGCGGCCGGTATACACGGCGCCTGCGAGCCAATCCCTGACGATTCCCGCGATGACGATTGACCTGTGTCCGCTCTATCAGCGCGCGAGCTCGACGCCGTGTCCGTCCCCGACCGCCTCGCCGACACCGATCCCGATGCTCGGCACGATGGCGCGCATCTCGCCCTCGCTCAGGCCGCTGCCGCAAGGCACGTATTATCTGGTTGTGCAGCCCCTGCCGGGAACGACGCGCATTGCGCTGAGCGGCCCCGGAACGGTCGCGGGCCAAACGGTCACGTTGCCCGGGTCGAACGCGACATTCGCCGTCTCGGCCGATCAGCGCTACAAGTTCCTGCTGGTGAGCGCTTCGGGCACGATCGCGACGCCGACGCCGAGCCCCACGCCAACGCCGCTTGCGGATCAATGTCCGGCTTTTGCCGGCACGATCGCGCCGGCGCCCGCGCCGGCCAGTACGCCCGCAGCCGTGCTCGTGTCGCCTCCGCCAATCAATTTCATGAGCAACTACCAATTCAGCGAGACCGCGGGCTTGCCGATCTATCGAGTCACGTGCGGTCCTGCGCAACTGCTGTATTTCAGCGCCGGACCAGGCGGGACGATAAGCACGTACGATCCGGTCTATTCTTCGATTCGCAATATCGGCCAGATCGCAGGAGTGCCTGCGGGCGCAACGCTCATGGTCTCCGCGCACGATCGTCTGAATAATCTGTACGCAACGGCCGTCGGCGCGAGCCAGCCGTACGTGTACGAAATCAGTTATGACGGCGCACGTCAATCCAGCGCACCGCTGCCGTCCTCGTTCATCGACGTTCCGCTCGCCGAAGGAGCCGACGGAAACGTCTACGGCGTCGGCAGCACGGGAACGGCCGCGCAGATTTTCCGCATTACCGCAGATCTGAGCGTTACGACGCTCAGCGCACCAGCGGGATGTACGCATCCGTTCGCGATGGTCAGCGGTTCGGATTCGCAGCTCTGGATACTCGATAGCGCATGTGGACTGTTCAAAATCTCGACCGCCGGCGCGGCGTCGATCGTGTCCGCGCGCCTGGGTTTCGATGCGAACGGGTTTGACGCGACGGCGTTGGCGCAAGGTCCGGACGGCGCATTCTATGCTGCCGTTCCCGGTGCCATTCAACGTGCCGACCAAACCAGCGGCACGATGTCGACGATCGCGCTTCCGCCCGAGGCCGCGTCGGTTCAAGCGATGGTTGCCGGCCCCGATCACCGGTTGTGGCTCTCCGCCAGCGGCGACTCCCAGCTCGGCGTCATGGCGCGGCTGGACCTTGCGAGCGGCGTTCTGGTCGAATGGCCGTCCACCATGGGATACGGCAACGACTCCGGCGGCGCACCTACCAATCCCGCGTACCTGGTCATTGGCCCCGACGGAAACCTCTACGGTACCGACCGCGGCATCGAGGGCTCCGTGATGAAGTTGCAGCCCGCACTGGCCGGCCGGTAGAGC
>JBKPMZ010000314.1:0-10851 GCA_046732415.1 Vulcanimicrobiota bacterium | reverse complement strand
TCATAATCATGGTGTCTTCTCCTTTTGTGAAACGCGGCGAGTTCGGCGGCGCCCGATGCCGGCATACTGCAAGCCGGCGCGCGCCAACACCGCAGGGTCTAAACGATTCCGCAGATCGATGACGTTGGGTGCGGTAAGCGCCCGCACGATGCGCGCCCAGTCCAAGCGCGCGTATGCGCGATTGTCGTTTGCGATCACCAGCGCGGCGCTGCCGGCGCAGGCTTCGTATACGCTCGCGCAATACGTCACACGTTCGCGCAGCACGTTCCGTGCGCGAGCCAACGCGTGTGCATCGTGAACCGCAACGCTGCACCCGGCGGTGAGCAGTGCTTCCGCTAACACGAGCGCCGGCGATTCGCGAAGGTCGTCCGTGCCGCCCTTAAAGGCAAGTCCCGCAACGGCGATGCGCCGCTCGCACAAATCGCCCACGGCCATCTCGATCAGGTGCATCGCAGCGCCGATTTGCCGGCGGTTCACGCCAAGCGTTGCTTCCAACATCGTCGGTTCGATCGCATGCCGCCGCGCAACGTGCGCGAGCGCGGCGACGTCTTTCGGTAAACACGAACCGCCAAAGCCGAGTCCCGGCTCCAAATAGGTTCTGCCGATACGCGCGTCCGCGCCGATGCCTGCGACCACGCCATCGATATCCGCGTTGACGGCGCCGCACAGGTTGGCAATCTCGTTGATAAAGGAAATCTTCATCGCGAGAAACGCGTTGGCGGCGTACTTGATCATCTCCGCGGTATGCACGTCGACGACGATGATGGGCGCGCCGAGCGGTTCGTACAGACGGCGCAACACGGTAACGGCGTGTTCGTCGTCCGCACCGATTACGACGCGGTCCGGATGCAAAAAGTCGCCGATGGCGCTGCCTTCGCGCAGGAACTCGGGATTGGACGCAACCGAAAAGCGATTACCGGAAGCAGCATTTGCGTTGACGATACGCTCCACCATATCGGCCGTTTCCACCGGTACCGTCGATTTGTTCACGACGATGAGCGGGCCGCAGGCACATGCAGCGATCTCGCGCGCCGCCTGGCGGACGTACGTCAAATCGGCTTCACCCGTCGGCCCCGTCGGCGTACCGACCGCGATGAACGCCACATCGGCATTCGCGAGGGCGTGCGCAGCACTGCCCGTGAAGCTTAGCCGCCCTTCGGTTTGCTGTGCGCACACCAGTTGCTGCAGTCCGGATTCATAAAAATGAACCTCGCCTTTCTGCAACGATCGAACCTTTGTAACGTCGGTATCGTAACAGCACACGGTGTTTCGCATGTGGGCCAGGCAGGCTGCCGTTACTAAACCGACATAGCCGCAACCAAACACCGCGACGTTGTACATGCAACGCTTCTTACCTAGAAGTGCCCCCTTTTAACCTGAGCGTTTAAGTTTTGTCTTCTCGGAAAGAATACGCGCACTTACAACATGATAGTCCTCGGCATAAACAGCGTATTTCACGATACTTCCGCTGCGCTCGTCGTGGACGGCAACATCGTCGCGGCAGCCGAAGAAGAGCGGTTTAACCGCCGCAAGCACGGTAAACCATGCGTGCCGTTCAGCACGTGGGAGTTGCCCGTACTCAGTGCGCGCTGGTGCATGCAGTATGCCGGCATACAACCACGCGATATAGATATCGTTGCCTGTTCCTACGATCCCTTACTGGCTCATTCTCAAGACGGCGACATCTCGGGAAGAGAATGGGAAGGACTACGCACGCTGTACGTCACCCGGCTGCCGCATTTTTTAAAAAGCGAATTTCCCGCCATCGAACGCGCGCACGTGGAATTCGTGCCGCACCATGTCGCGCATGCGGCGTCGGCATATCTTGCGGCACCTTGGCGCGAGAGCGCCGTTCTCGTCGCCGACGGCCGCGGCGAGCGCGCATCGTACTTCGGCGGACACGTTCGCGACGGCCACCTGCAGATGCTCGCAACGCAAGATCTGCCGCACTCGCTGGGATTGCTGTACGAAGAACTGACGATGCATCTCGGCTTCTTGCGGTCGTCGGACGAGTACAAAGTCATGGGGCTTGCGGCATACGGCAAGCCGCGCTTCCTCGACGACATGCGCAGCGCAGTCACGGTGCGCGACGACGGCGGCTTCGACGTGCAACCGATCGATTTCTCGCGGTACGCGCCGCGCCGAACCGAGGACGGCGAGTTCGTGGGCGCGCATGCCGATTTGGCGGCCAGCGTACAAACGCGTTTAGAAGAAGTGCTACTCGAACTGGCGCGCTGGCTGCACGCTCGCACCGGAGCGCGCTATTTGACGATGGCGGGCGGCGTCGCGCTCAACTGCGTCGCGAACGCGCGCATCGCGCGTGAGGGACCGTTCGAAGATGTTTGGGTGCAACCGGCCGCGGGCGATGCAGGTACCTCGCTCGGCGCCGCGCTCTTCGCCGCCGAAAAGCACGGCGATCGCACGGCGCCGATGACGTCCGCGGCGCTCGGCCGCGAATGGAGTGATGACGAAATCACACGGCGTCTGGACATCGCCCACGTCGGCTACGAACGGCCGGCCGATATCGCAACGGCCGTCGCGGAGATTCTGGCGCAGGATGGTGTCGTCGGCTGGTTCCAAGGCCGCAGCGAATTCGGGCCTCGCGCACTCGGGCACCGCAGCCTGTTCGCCAATCCGAAATATCCGCAAAACCTCGAACGGCTCAACAACATCAAAGGACGCGAGCAATTCCGTCCCGTCGCGCCAATGGTTCTGGAAGAACGCGCGGCAGAGATCTTCGAAGGCCACTTGCCGAGCCCATACATGTTGTTCACGCACAGCGTGCGGCCGCAGTGGCGCGATGCGGTTGCAGCTGCGGTACACGTCGACGGCAGCGCGCGCGTACAAACGGTCAACGCCGAGCAGGAACCGCTCGTTGCACGCATGCTGCGCGAGTTCGACCGGTTGACCGGCATACCGGTAACGATTAACACGAGCTTCAACACCGCCGGACGGCCCATGGTAGACGATCCGCGCGACGCACTCGAGTGTTTTGGATCCGCACCGGTCGATGCGCTGGCGATCGGCCCGTTTTTGCTGCGCCGCGCCGGCGTCTTCGCTCGTGCCCCAATAGAGGTGCGCAGTGCCGTATGATCTGGTCGTCCCGACAATCGGACGCCCGTCACTGCTCGAGCTGCTGCGGTCGATCGAGCGCAGCCCCGGAACGTTGCCCGATCGCATCATTATCGTCGACGATCGGCGCGATGCGACGACGCCGCTCTCGTTCGACGGCATCGACACGTCGCTCGTGAGTCGCGTAACGGTGCTGCGCGGCAAGGCAGCCGGACCGGCAGCCGCGCGCAACGCCGGCTGGCGCACATCGCAGGCAGAGTTCGTGGCGTTTCTTGACGACGACGTCATCGTGCGAGAATCTTGGCTTCACGCAATCGAAAGCGACATCCAAGCGTTGGCAAACGACGAAGCGGGATCGCAGGGACGCGTATTCGTACCGCTTCCATCCGATCGTCCGCCGACGGACTGGGAGCGCAACGTCGCGGGGCTGCAAACCTCCGCATGGATCACGGCGGACATGGTGTACCGCCGCGACGTGCTGGAAAGCTTGAACGGTTTCGACGAGCGCTTCCGCCGCGCGTATCGCGAAGATGCCGATTTCGCGTTACGCGTGTTTGCGCAAGGTTATCGCATTGCTCGCGGCACGCGTGAAATCGATCACCCCGTTCGTGCTGCCGATCCTTGGGTGAGCGTACGCATGCAGGCCGGGAATGCGGACGACGTCCTCATGACCGCGCTTCACGGTAAAGATTGGCGCGAGCGCGCGAGTGCGCCGCGTGGCCGGTGGCCATATCACCTGGCAACGGTCGCGTGCTTCGCGGCTTGGGCGGCACTTACCGCGGACTTCACCTGGCGCCGCATAAAACCGGGTCCGCGCACGCCGGACGAGCTTCGCACCGTTCTGCTGACCAGCGCCGTCATTCCGTTCGCGGCGGTGTATCATCGAACGCGCGCGTTTCTTACGCTGCGTTCGCGGCTGCGGGGAATGCCGTGATTCGCGCGGTGCTGTTCGATCGCGACGGAACGCTGATAGCGGACGAAGCCGGATCGCTGCGTTTCATGCCGGGAGCCGTGGCGGCAATTTCGCGTTTGCGCGAGGCAGGCATACACATCGGCGTCGTGACGAACCAGCCGCGCGTCCGCGATGATCTGCGCGCGAAACACGCAATGCACGCGCTGCACCGCCGCATCGAATCGCGCGTAGGCGTACTGGACGGCTGGTTTATCTGCGCGCATGCGCCGCAAGATGCGTGCGGCTGCCGCAAACCGCAGCGGGGACTCATCGTGGAAGCGGCGCGCGCGTTCGGCGTTGCGCCGGGCGAATGCGCGGTGATCGGCGACATCGGCAGCGACGTCGAGGCGGCGCTGCGCGCCGGCGCGCAACCGGTACTCGTACCGACACCCGTTACACTCGCGGATGAGATCGCCGCCGCGCCCGTCGTCTGCGCCGATCTGCTGCAAGCGGTCAGTCGCGTGTTGGAGCACGCCGCGGCATGAAACGCGTGCTTGTCGCACGGCAAGACAACAACGGCGACGTCTTGCTGGCGGGGCCCGCGATTCGTGCCGTTGCCCATCGCGCGCAGGTGACGATGCTGTGCGGGCCGCGCGGAGCCGCCGCCGCACGCCTGCTTCCCGGCGTGCACGACGTGATCGTTCGCGAAGCCGAATGGATCGACGCGCATCCGCAGCACGTCGAACGCGAAGCGACCATGGAATTCGTCGAGGCGCTTGCATCGCGCGCGTTCGATGAAGCAATCATCTTCACGTCGTTCCATCAGAGCCCGCTGCCGCTCGCGCTGCTGCTGCGCCTGGCCGGTATTAAAAGGATAGGGGCAATCAGCGACGACTACCCCGGTTCGCTGCTGGACGTGCGGCATCGCGTCGACGAGAACATCCACGAGGTCGAGCGCGCGCTCTCACTCGCACAAGCGATGGACTACTCGCTGCCCGCCGGCGACGACGGTGCGTTGCGTATGCATGTTGTTTCTTCCGCACCTGTGCCGTTTACGTCGTACGTCGCCGTACATCCGGGGTGCACCGTTCCGGCGCGCGCATGGCAGCCGCAGCGCAACGCCGAGTTGGTCTCGCGCCTGTGCAATCGCGGTTATAACGTCGTCGTAACCGGATCGCGTGAGGAACGCGATCTTACGGCGTACGTATGCGGCGGCGCCGCGCGTGCGTTGGACCTCGGCGGCAAAACGACGTTCGAGGAACTCGGATCGATCGTTCGCGGCGCATCGGCGGTAATCTGCGGTAACACTGCCGCCGTGCACGTCGCATCGGCGATGCAAACCCCGGTCGTCGAACTCTTTCCGCCCACCATTCCGGCAGTGCGCTTCCGGCCGTGGATGGTCCCGTACGCACTGCTCGGCAATCAGGATATCGCCTGCAGAGGCTGCCGCGCGCGCGTCTGCCCCTTCGAAAATCAGCCGTGCTTGAGCTGCGTGCGCGTCGACGACGTGATCGCAGCACTCGAGCGGCTCGTGAATACCCCGGCGGAGGCGCTCGCCTGATGCGCGTCTTCGGCTGGCACGTGCACGGATCGTGGATGACCGCGTTCGTGCAAGGATCGCATGACTACTTCGTTCCCGTCGTCACGGATCGCGGCCCGGACGGGCGCGGCCGCGCGCAAACGTGGGATTGGCCGAAGAACGCATACGAACTGCCGGTTGACGATCTGGGCGATCTCAAACCGGACGTCGTCATCTTGCAGCGCCCGCATGAATACGAACTCGTACGCGAATGGCTCGGCCTCACGCCCGGCGTTGACGTACCTGCCGTGTACGTCGAGCACAACGCGCCGCAAGGGCAGATCAACGCGATGCAGCACCCGAGCGCCGCATGGGAAGGCGTGCACGTCGTTCACGTGACGCATTTCAACGATCTGTTTTGGGATTGCGGCGATCGCCGCACGCACGTCATCGAACACGGCATCGTGGATCCGGGATATCGTTACACCGGCGAGGTGCCGTCTTGCGCCGTCGTTATCAACGAGCCGCAGCGGCGCGCACGCGTTACCGGTACTGATCTGCTCGCGCGCTTCGAGTCGCGCGTCCCGATCGAACTGTTCGGCATGGGCGCCGGCGCACGCGGCGGGTTCGAGAATCTTGCGCAGTCGCAGCTCCACGGCGAACTCGCACGCCGGCGCGTCTATTTGCATCCGATTCGCTGGACGTCGCTAGGACTCTCACTCATCGAGGCAATGCATCTGGGCATGCCGATCGTTGCTTTGGCCACGACCGAGGTTCCCGAAGCCGTCAGGAACGGCACGGGGATCATCTCCACCAACGTGCGGGCGCTGATCGATTCACTCGAACAGTTGCTCGCGAATCCCGATCGCTGCAAGCAACTGGGCCGAAACGCGCGTGCGTACGCGCGCGAGCGGTACGGCCTGGAGCGGTTTTTGAACGACTGGGATCGCCTTCTCGAGGAGATCGTATGTTGAAAGTCGCGATGGTTTCCGAGCACGCGAGCCCCCTGGCGGTGCTGGGCGGCGTCGATGCCGGCGGCCAAAACGTACACGTCGCCGCACTCGCCGAAGCGATGGCGCACCAGGGAGCGGAAGTAACGGTCTACACACGGCGCGACGATCCGTCGTTGCCGCAGCGTGTCGATTTTGCATCGGGCGTTACCGTCGAACACGTCGATGCCGGTCCGCCGGAGCCGATAGAAAAAGACCGCCTATTGCCGTACATGGGTGCGTTTGCGGAATATCTTTCACAACGTTGGACGCAGGAACGACCCGACGTCGTGCACGCGCATTTTTGGATGTCGGGAAAAGCGTCGATGGACGCGGGGCCGCCGCTCGGCATTCCGGTCGTGCAGACGTTTCACGCGCTCGGCATCGAAAAGCGCCGGTATCAAGGTTCGAAAGACACGAGCCCGCGTTCGCGCCTGGAGATCGAACGCCGCATTGCGCGCGATTGCGACCGCATCGTCGCAACCGCGACCGCAGAAGCGTTCGAACTGGCGCGCATGGGCGCCGACAAAGCGAAAATTGCCGTCGTTCCGTGCGGCGTCGATCTGCGCTTGTTCCAGCCGCTCGGAACGGCGGAAGACCGCCATCCACAGCGCAAGCGCATCGTGTGTTTGAGCCGCTTGGTGGAGCGAAAAGGGATCGCCGACGTCATCAACGCGCTTACGGTACTGCCCGGCGTCGAACTCGTGATAGCCGGCGGACCCGAAGCGTCGAACTTGAACGGCGATCTTGAAGCCCAGCGTCTCATGCAGATTGCCGCCGATCTCGGCATTGCGGATCGTGTGATATTCCGCGGCCGCCTCGAACGCCCGCAAGTTCCCGCGCTTTTGCGTTCGGCGCACGCCGTCGTCTGTTATCCGTGGTACGAACCCTTCGGCATCGTCCCGCTTGAAGCAATGGCGTGCGGCATTCCCGTGGTCGTCGCGCAAGTCGGCGGACTAGTCGACAGTGTCGTCGACGGCGTGACGGGCGTGCACGTGCCGCCGCGATCGCCGATTGCGCTCGCACAGGCCATTCGCGAACTGCTCGCCGACGAAAAACGCTGCGTGCAGCTCGCGTTGAACGGTACGCGGCGCGCAAACCGCCGCTATGGCTGGGCACGCATCGCGAGCGACACGCTCGCCGTCTACAACGACGTCATCATCGAACGGGCTTTTGCGCAACGAGCGTCATGAGAACGACATCGCGCCCTACGCTGCTCGTGTTGCGCGCGCTCGGCCTGGGCGATCTTCTCACGAGTGTTCCGGCGCTGCGCGCCATCGCACGTGCCTTTCCCGGACACTATCGCGTGCTCGCCGCGCCGCTCTATCTCGCGCCTTTGGTGCGGCTGTGCGGTGGGATCGATGAAGTCGCCGACGCGGCACCGCTCATGCCGCTTGGCGAGGATCTGTCCGCAATCGACGTGGCTGTCAATCTGCACGGCCGGGGCCCCCAAAGCCACCGCGTGCTGCTGCGGACACATCCGCGCAAACTTATCGCCTTTGCCAATGCGGAGATTCCGGAAACGCGCGATTTTCCGCAGTGGCGGCCCAACGAGCACGAAATCGATCGCTGGTGCCGGCTGCTGCGCGAAAGCGGTATCCCGGCAGACGTGAACGATTTGGAACTCGCCGCTCCTCGAGGCGACGCGCGATCGCGCGGCGCGATCGTCGTTCATCCCGGCGCGGCAAGCGAATCGCGGCGCTGGCCGCTCGATCGCTGGGTCGATCTCTGCACGCGTCTGGTTCATGAAGGGCATCGCGTAGTGATGACGGGCTCCGCGGCAGAGTTTCGGCGGTGCCGCTACATCGCCAAAGCCGCGCATCTTCCAATCGAGTGCGTGCTTGCGGGAAATACCGGCCTCGAAGATCTCACGTGCGTCATCGCCTCGTGCCTGGCGGTCGTGTGCGGCGATACGGGACTTGCGCACATCGCCACTGCGCTGCGCACGCCGTCGGTCGTGCTTTTCGGTCCGACGTCGCCGGCGTACTGGGGACCGCCGTCCAACCGGCCGTACCATCGCGTGATCTGGCGAGGCATTCTCGGCGATCCGCACGCGCCGTACGTCGATCCCGGACTTGCGTCGATTACCGTCGAGGAAGTGCTCGCGCAATTACAGGAATTGTTGCACCTCGCGCGCGCCGGGTAAATGTGACGGCATGCCGACACCAAAGAAAACAAAAACGATCAAATCATCGAGCCGCACGCGCGCGCAGCGGGCGGGTAAAGCGGATATGGTACTGCCCGGTCGCCGCGGTAAAGCGCAGCAAAGCGCGGTCATCAACGAGCAGGACGAGGAAGTATACGGCGTCTTGCTATCGCAGCGCCGTCGCGAAGGCGACAATACGCCCGCCGTCCCCGAGTCGAAAACGAAAAACACGCGCAGCATCGAGGCGAAACGCACGCCGCGTACGGGCGTCGCTAAACGGCGACGGACATGAGCACCTACGGAATGCAGCGCTACGGCAGCGTTCACGGCGAGATCGCCGTAAAACTGGACGCATCCGATGCGAACCGGTTGCTGCTCGCGCTCGAGCGTTTGGATCAGGACGGCGGTGGTCTGGAACCCTCGCTCGCAACGCTGCGCGAGACGCTGCGCGCGGCGCTCGTCACCAAGTCGTCGGGCGACACGGACAGCGCGCCGAGCAGCGGCCAATAGCGGCGTTTTCCCTGCCCGGACTGCGGGTAACCGTCACTAGAGATTGGAGGTTAGAGTGGCAACAGCACAGCGCACAACCGATCATGAAGAGATCCGGCGCTGGGTCGAGAGCCGCGGCGGTCACCCCGCAGTAGTCGAGGGAACCGGCGGCATGTTACGCATCGACTTCGGCGAACCGGAAGACCGTCTCGAACACGTAAACTGGGATCGCTTCTTCGATATTTTCGATCGCAGCAACGTCGCATTTCTATACGACCCGCAAGGGCACATGGTGAAGTTCGTCGAGGCGCGCGCCGCATCTCGCAACGGCCGGCGCAAAAAAAGCAGCAACGGCCGCAAGAAGAGCAGCAGCAGCCGCAAATCGAGCGGACGCAAAAAGAGCAGTTCGCGCAAGTCGAGCACGTCACGCAAGAAGAGTACCGGCGGACGTAAGAAGAGTACCGGCGGACGCAAGAAGAGCACCGCTGGACGCAAGAAGAGCACCGCTGGACGCAAGAAGAGCACCGGCGGGCGCAAGAAGAGCACCGCTGGACGCAAGAAGAGCACCGGCGGACGCAAGAAGAGCAGCAACGGACGCAAGAAAAGCAGCAACGGACGCAAAAAGAGTTCCGGCCGCAAGTATGGCAAGAAGGCGGGCCGCAAGGTCGAGCGCGCCATGCACGAAATGAAGCGAGGCGAACTCAAGTCCGGGCGGAGCGGCAAGAAAGTAAAGAGCCGCAAACAGGCGATCGCAATCGGTCTATCCGAAGCGCGCCGCAGCGGCGGAAAAGTACCGCCGAACCCCAACCGCCGCAAATCGTCGCGCCGCAAACGCGGCTAGCGAACGCCGCACGTGAAAAACCGCGAGTCGTCTCGCGGTTTTTTTCTTATACCGGAACCGTGGCTTGCGCGTACGCCTCTTCAAGACGCGAGCCGATCTCCTCCAGTTCCGCTTTGTCGAAATAGTGGTGCGCCATCTTGAACATCGTGCCTTCTTCTTCGTCGACGTGGTGCTGCACCAAATCGCCGAGCACCACGAGTTTGGCCCTGTACTGCTCGCCGGCGGGATCCAACTTCTCCAAACTCTCGATCGTGATCTTCACCAGGCCGTGCTCTTCGTACGCCTCGGCGACTTCGAGCCGCTCGTCGCTCTTTTCCACGCGCCGCTTGAGTTCCGGATAGAAAATTTCTTCTTCGATGATGGAATGCAGGCGCAGATCGCGGTCGATCTGTTTAAAAAGACTCATGCGCTCGGTCGGTTCTTCGGTCGCAAGCGCTTTTTTGAAGAGGGCTTCCACTTCGCGATGCTGTTTTTTCAAAAAGTTGAGAGCTTCCACGCTGGTACCTCCGTCGGATGCCTGCATTTACCCACACGCGGTGGGTAATGATGAGAGCAACCGGTTCACAGGAGGTTGGAATGAACGAAGCAGGCGGCGTCCAGCGCGTACGCGCAAGTGAAATCGACAGCACGACGATGCCGATCGTCGACGCGCGCAGGCACCCGGGCAAGCAGCAGATTCGCGGTGCGCTGCGCTATGACGAACGCGCGTTACTCACCGAAGAACGCTTGACGCTGCCGCTGCCGCACGAAGGCCGCATCGTCGTGTACGCGGATTCGGAAGAGGACGCGCAGCGCGTTGCGGAGCGCTTGCGCGAACAAGGTTACGAACAAGCCGCCGTGCTCGAAGGCGGATTCGAGGCATATCGGCAAGCGGGTCTGCCGACCGAGGACATTACGCAGGAG
>JBKPMZ010000313.1:0-9498 GCA_046732415.1 Vulcanimicrobiota bacterium | reverse complement strand
TTGCGAACGCGGCGATCAACGCGATTCGAGATTCGCACGCACCGCCCGCATCACGTGAGCGCCGATGGAGAACCCGCCGGAACCACGCCCGCGGTGTTCGAGGTCTTGCCAAAGGCGCTGCGCGTCCTGGTGCCGTAGCGCACGCGTATGCACTATCGAACGTTAGGACACTCCGGATTGAAGCTTTCCGTCGTGGGCCTCGGCTCGTGGCTCACGTACGGCGGCAATGTGGGATCGGACATTGCGCGCGCATGCGTGCTCGAGGCGTGGGACCGCGGCATCACGTTCATCGACACGGCGAACGTCTATGCGCGCGGCGCCGCCGAAGAAGTGCTCGGCCCCATTCTCAAAGAGCTCCCGCGCGATCAGCTGGTCCTTGCGACCAAAGTGTATTTTCCGATGGGCGAGAGTCCCAACGAACGCGGTCTCTCGCGTAAGCACATTCGCGATCAGGTGCATCACTCGCTGCGGCGCCTGCAAGTGGAGTACATCGATTTATACCAATGTCACCGCTACGATTTCGCAACGCCGCTCGAAGAGACGTGCGAGATGATGAACGACTTGGTGCGTGCAGGCAAAATTTTGTACTGGGGCGTTTCCGAATGGAACGCCGATCAGATCGTTGCAGCCGTAACGCTGTGCCGCGCGCGCGGATGGTCGGTGCCGATCAGCAATCAACCGCAGTATAGCGCGCTATGGCGCCGCATCGAAGCGCGCGTGCTGCCCGCTTGCGAGGCGTACGGTTTGGGCAACGTTGTATGGTCCCCGCTGGCGATGGGCATTCTCACCGGAAAATATACGGACGTAAAAAAACCGCCCGCTGGCACGCGCGCCGCGGGACAGAACGCAGACATGATGGAGGATTACTTCACGCAACCGGTGCTCGATGCAGTCCAACGATTACGCCCGCTCGCGGAGCAGTCGAACTGCACGCTCTCGCAACTGGCGCTCGCATGGTGCTTGCGGCAGCCCGCGGTAACGAGTGTGATCGTCGGCGCAACCAAACGCGAACACGTGCAGGATAACGCAGCCGCCGGCGACCTCGACATCGATCCCGCGATATTCTCGGAGATGGATCGCATCCTGTCGCCCGTTGCTCCGACCGAACCATACCTATCCTAATTTTTTTTAAATCTCCACCACTACCAACCCAAATTTTTTCTGACGTTTGTTCGCGGTGGGACGTACCGTGGTTTGGGCGCGTGTGAATGCGCTGCATAACGCAGGATGGCTGTGAAGCGGCAAAGAGGCGAGTGAGCGCTTTTCACAGGACGTGAAAAGGCGAACGGCGACCCGACCACCGTACAGCGCCGCAGCACTTCAATAAAAACAAACAAAAGAAAACAAAAAAAATTGGGCTGGCAGTGGTGGAGACACTGCCAGCCCGTCTTGCTGCACTCTACGAGGTAAGGAGTCGAACGGGCCTATCGTTGGTGGAGGACAACGGGGCCCGTTTTTCATCCGTATCATAACGATACGAACGAAACTTTAAATCAGGATTAATTCCAGTTTTTCAAAAGATTGCCGGCGCTCACTTTCGGACCCCATCCGCCGAACGTTGACGTATCGGCGCCGACGGTAATCACTCGCGCGAGCGAGATCGTGGGACGCGCCTGCGGCTTTTCTTGAATCTTTGCTTGCTGTTTCGCAGCGGATTTCACGATAATTCCTTTTTGTCTGTAGCGCGGAACGCACACCCGCGTTCCATCCGTACTGTACACCGGCTTCTACTGCGCACATACAACTTTTGTTTCATGCGACTTTTCGCAAACGAATGCGCGCAAATCAATGTGACGGTTTACTTCGTTTTCGTGACGAAACGTGTCATATGAATCGCGCGGTTTGTGCACGTGCAACCGCGCGCAACGTAATGCGTTCATAGCTTGCATTGCGCGGAGAGGACGGTCCAGGCGGCGGCTCGCCGCGGCTCGGCAAGGCCGTCCCGGCGGGACTTGAGAATTTCCCATGCGGCGGAAGTGGGAGGTAGCGCTGATGACAAGGTACCGGTTCGGGCCCTTCCGGCTCGACAGAGAACAGCTGATGCTTTCGGCCGGCGAAACGCCGCTCGCCCTAGGCCCGAAGGTCGTCGAGACGCTTCTGGCGCTGGTGGAGCATCCCGGCGAAGTGCTGAGCAAGACCGAGCTCCTGCAGCGCGTCTGGCCCGAGGGCTTCGTCGAAGAGGCCAACCTCGCGCAAAATATCTACGTCATTAGGAAGGCGCTGCGTCTGCACTGGGACTGCGACGCCATTGAAACGGTGCCGCGCCGCGGCTACCGCTTCGTGCCGCCGGTGGGCATCGAGCACAGCTCCGCGCCCCACGTGGCCGAACCGGTGCAAGTACGCGCCGCCTCGCCGCTCCGCCGCTTCGCGATCGCCGCTTCCGCCGCAGCGGCGCTGGTCGTAGCCTTCGCGATAACGCTCGCCGGCGTCGCCCACGCGCACCGCGCGCCCGGCGGCGGCCTCTCGGCGGACGGCGCGCGCCTGTATTCGATGGGTCGCTTCTATTGGAACCAGCGCACTCCGGACGGGATACGCAAGAGCCTGCGCTACTTCGGGCAAGTCACGGTCACGGATCCGAAGGACCCGCGCGGCTACGCGGGCCTCGCGGTCGCGTACGCGATTGAAGGAGACTACGGCTACGGAACGCTGAGCAAGCGCGAAGCCTTCGAGCGCGCCAAGGGATACGCCGACCATGCGCTCGCACTCGATCCCGATTCGGCCGAAGCGCACGCCGCGCTTGGCCTCGTCGAGATAAAAGAACATCACGCGACGGCAGGGCAAATCGAGTACCGGCGTGCGATTGCGCTCGATGCGGGCTATGCGCCGGCGCATCAGTGGTACGGCATGGCGCTGCTGCGCGAAGGCCGCGGCAAAGAAGCCTACGACGAACTGCACAAAGCCGCGGTGCTCGATCCGGAATCGGTCGCGGCGACCGATTGGCTTTCCGAAGCGGCATACATGTCACGCCGCTACTCGGAGGCGATCCGCTACGCGCAGCAGGCGCTGGACCTTTCGCCGCAGCGTGTCGATGCCTATCAAGCGATGGGTCTGGCGTACGAAGCACTGGGTGATTACCGCTCCGCGATCGCCGCGTACGAGAAGTACGGCAGCGCCTGCAAGGCCTGCCGGCCCGAAGCGGCGGCGCTGCTCGCACACGCGTATGCCGCATCGCACGATTACGCGAACGCGGCGTCCGAACTGCGGATCGCGCAGGCGGGCATGGCCGACGACCGCGTGGATCCCGAAGACGTCATCACGGCGCTCGTCGCGATGGGCAAGCGAAACGAAGCGCTCGACATGCTCAAACGCGCGCACCGTTCGATCTTCACCGGAATGCTGGCAATCGATCCCCGCATGGATCCGGTGCGCGACGACGCGCGCTTCCGGCAGTTTACACAAGGACCGGCATAGTGCCGCGGCTGCCCGCGCTCGACGCGCTGGCCGCGGCCGATGTACCGGACGCGAACTTGTTCGCGACCATTGCGGTGCGTCCCGAGATCGCGTCGGCGACCGCCGAGCATGTGCGCGTCGTGATGCATCACGGCACCGTACCCGCCGCAACCAAGGCACTGTGTGCGGCAATGGTTTCCGCCATCAACTTCTGCGAACCGGCGCTAATCGCATACCGGCGGGAAGCACGCGCCGCGGGCGTCACCGTCGAGATGCTCAACGGGCTCTGGGATTTTGCGCGCAGCGATCTCTTCAGCGCGGGGCAGAAAGCGGCGCTGTCGGCGGCCGTTTCGCTTACGCGCGAGGCGCGCGGGTTACCCGATACGATTTGGAGTCAACTGCGCGCGCAGTACGGCGACGGCGAGATCGTCGAAATCCTTTGCGCGATAGCGCTCGTGAACGCGCTCAACCGCGTGAGCAACGCGCTGCAGACGCAGATCACGCGGTAGCGGCTCGCGCCAGCACGCGTTCCATCTTGATGAGGCGCGTGCCGGACCATTTGTCGTGCGCGTAGACGCGCCGTGAGAACGCGCTGAGCGGGATGATGTACCAAAAGAGCAGCAGCAGGATGAGATAGCGCCAAAACGCCTGCGCAAAACCGGCCCGTCCGAAGTCGACGCGCACGACGCGCAAGCCCGCGATCAGCATGCCGGGCGTCTGTCCGACGAGTGCGACGAGAATCGCCGAGTACAGCAGAAACGCGAAGAAGCTATTGTCCGCGTTCGTATTGATCGTCATCTTGCCGAACAGCACGAAATCGACCACCTTCGACTTCTCCAGATGCTCGGTGATGATGCTGGTGAGCGCGCCGACGACGATTGCATCGAGCGTGAACGCCCAGACGCGCCGCCACCACCCCGCACAATCCTTGCGCTCCACGGCGGATTCGCCGCGCGCGACGACGTGCACCGGTTCCGACGCGCTTTGCTGCACGAAGCGCTCTTCGTGAATGCGGTAGAGATTCGTTTGCATGAAGTCGCGCATGGCATCGACGCGTGTCGTCGCGTACGGCATTGCGCCCAGCCATTCGCCCAGGCGGAAGATGCTGTCGGTTCCCATGTCTTGATGCTGGCGGGCGAACAGTTCGTGATCCACTTTGCGCGCGAAGTGATGAAACGAGGCAACGGTGATCGCGCGCGTCGCCGCGTCGAGCGATCCGCAGCACAGCAAGCCGACGCGGTCGCACGTGAGTTCGGCTTTGCGAAGCCACGCGCCGAACACGAGTGAGACGATCGGATTTTCGTTGCCGTTCACGCTGAGCAGCGAGGTGAAGCGCGTGTGTCCCGAAGCGATGTGACCGAGTTCGCGTCCGATCATGAACGTGAGTTCGTCTTCGTGAAAGTGTTCGATCCAGTTGCTGGAGATGACGAGCGAGTAGGGTTCGCCCAGGCCGACGGCGAGCACGGGGACGTTGTAATCTTCGCGTACGAAGACGAGCGGCATGGGCAAGCCCAGCGCCGCCGCGCAGCGCTTTACGACGGCAAAAAGTTCGGGATGCTGCGCTTCGTGAATGCGCACGCTCGTGCCGACCAGACGGCCGCGGCCGAGCGTGACGTACACCATCGCGATGACCAAAAACAGCGCCACCTGCGAGATGCCGACTTCTTCGTGAATGAAGAATCCGATCGCCGCGGCGGCGGGCAGCGCGAAGAGCAGCGTGAGAACAAACGCTAGGCGTTCGCCGCTGTACGTAAGGGCGAGAGGTCCTCGAAAGAGGTCGGGCATGCCATCTTTATACCACGGCCGCCGTTGCGTTTGACAACGTACATTTCGCGATCCGCGATATCGATGAGGGCTTTGGCCGATGCCGAACACGGCGGGTACACCGCGATGCCGATGCTCACGCCGACGCGGCAATCCATTTGCCCGTCAAGGTGGAACGGCATTTCGAAACTGCGCAGTATCTTACGCGCGGCCGAGAGCGCGTCTTCGGATGTAGCGAGATCGTCCAGCAGGATGACGAATTCGTCGCCGCTCATTCGCGCCACCGTGTCGCCCGTGCGTACGTAGTGGTTCAGGCGCGTGCCGATCTGTGCGAGCAGCTCGTCTCCGCGGCTGTGGCCGTACGTGTCGTTGATTCGTTTGAAGTCGTCGACGTCGATGAAGAGCACGGCGCATTGCGTCCGATTCATTTGCGCCCGCGAGAGCGAGGCGTTCAAGCGCTGTTCGAGCAGCCGGCGGTTCGGCAATTTGCTCACCGGGTCGTAATGCGCGAGCTGCGCGAGGCGTGCTTCGGTGATCTTGCGATCGGTAATGTCCAGCATGCTGCCCACGATGGCGCGTGCCGTACCGCCTTCGTCATATACCGTGTGCGCCTGCTCCTGAACGTGCCGCACGGAGCCGTCCGGACGTACGATGCGATGATCGCAGCGGTAGCCGTTCCCGGTGATTTCGCCCTCGCGAATCGCCTCCGCAACGGCCTGCGCGTCTTCGGGATGATCGTACTCGCGCAGACTGGTCCATTCGGCGCCCGGCCGCAGACCCAGAATCTCGAACAGCCCCGCGGACCAAAGGGTACGCCCGGTACTCGTTTCCGTACGCCACGTGCCGAAGCCGCAAAGCCGTTCCACCTCTTCGAGCGCGGCCAGTTCCCAGCCGCAGACCTCGCCGCCCACACCCGGCTTCGCGCGCCCACCCACCCCGGTTATCGCACCGGACAAATCGTACAGCGGCTCCAAGGCGATCTGCAGCTGCACGCCCGCGCGCTGCGTATCGAAGGCGAGATGCTCGCCGTCGAGCACCCAGCGGTGTGCGACGAGCATCATCCCGAACGGATCGTCCTCTTGCCAGAGCTCGCTTACATGGAGCTGCGCGGGGGCGCCGTCCGGAAAAAGCAGGTCGCGCAGCCGAGCCGATAGCGACGTCACCTTCAGTTCCCGGTCGGTCACCCATAGCAGGTCGTTGTCTGTTATCACCGCGTGCTCCATGTAAGTCAAACTCTGCAGGCATCGTACCGTCCGGCCACGCGCGCCGGCATCCGGGAAAACCCCTAATCTGTGCTGGGGTACGCCCCCCTATCGGTCGAAGCATCAGTGAGTGAGTACCGTTTCGGGGGCGGCGCTGGTTGGGCGCGCGGACGAATTACAGCGCCTGGGTGAATGCTGTCGCGGGGTTGCGCAGGGACCCGGGACGCTGGTGCTGATCGACGGCGACGCCGGGGCGGGCAAGACGCGTTTGCTCGCGGAGGTGATGAAAGCGCCGCTCTTGCCGCGCGGCTATACTGTGGCTTGCGCTGGTGCGCTCGATTATGCGCGCGCTCCGTACGCACCGATTCGCGATTTGCTCGCCGTGCTCGACAAGCGCTTTCCGAAGGTGCTGCAGACGAACCGCGTGCTGGCCGCGCAGTTACAGCCGGTACTGGAGTTCCGGCCTGCCGACGACGCCGGCGATCCCGCCCAGCAGCGGCGTTTGCTGGACGCCGTCGTGCAGGCGATATCCTTATATGCTGCGGAGTCGCCGATCGTGCTCGCGCTGGAAGACGTGCATTGGATCGATAGCGCGTCGGCCGCCGTCCTGGCGCATCTCTCGCGCGCGATTGCGGCGATGCGCGCACTGCTCGTCGTGAGCTTCAGGCCGGTCGAGGCGCGCGCGGACGAGCGCGCGCAGCAATTGCTCGCGCAGCTCTCACGCAATGCCGCGCTTTCGCTTTCGCTGCGGCCGCTCACGCCGGTCGATGCGATGCTGCTCATCGACGACGTGGCCGGAAGCGCCTTGCCGATGGACGTGCGCCGCTCCATTTGCAAACTTGCCGACGGCAATCCGCTGCTGCTCATCGAGTTCGCGAAAGTCGCGGCGGAGAATCCGCAGGCGCTGAACGGCTCGCTGCCCATCAGCCTAAAGGCGCTCGTGAACGATCGTCTCGCGCACTTCGATGCGGGCGACGTGGACGTGCTTCGTGTCGCCGCGATCATGGGCAAGTTTGGACCCCGCGTTCTGAGCGAGATTGCCGGCACGGACGAATCGCGGGTGCTCTCCACGTTGCGAAAAGCGCGCGATGCGTCCATCGTGGGCGAAACACGCGGCAGCGGCACGCAATTCGTTTTTCGTCACGCGCTCATTCGCCATGCGATCGTCGACGATCTGCTCTCGATCGAGACGCAGCAACTGCATTCGCGGATCGCGCAGCGGCTCGAACGCGAAGAACCCAGCGCTCAGCTTCACTCGCGCCTGGCGCATCATTACTACCACGCCGGCGTCCAAGACAAATCCCGCAGCTATAACGAGATTGCGGGCGTCGAAGCGTTGAAAGTGTACGCGTATGCGGACGCGGCGGAGTTGTTCGAGCGCGCGATCGACTCGCGCGCGCTCGCCGAATCCACGAAATTGCTGTACAAGCAGCTGGCGCAGGCTTATACCGGTTCGCAGCGTCCGCTCGACGCCGCAAACATCAGCAAGCAACTCTTCGATCTCGCGCTGCAGCGCGGCGATCAGCAGGATATCGCCGAAGCCGGTTTTGCGTACGGCCGCCAACGCTACCAGTTGCTCGACGACGAGGGCGCCGTGGAAATTACGCGCAAGACGTGCGATGCGCTGGACGCGGAAAAGCGGCCCGACCTTGCGTTCAATTCGTATTCCACGCTCGCGTGGTACTTGGCGCAGCTTCGGCGTTTGGAGCAGGCGTTCGAGGCGCTGCGCAAGGCGGAGCCGCTGCGCGAGCACGGCGATGCTCCGGGGCTTGTGCGTTTCTACGAAGCTTCGGGCGTGCGTAAAGCGCACGCGGGCGAAGGCTTGAGCTACCGCGAGGACATCGAAACCGCGCTTTCGATCGCAAAAGATCTCGACCCGCAGGTGTACATCTTTCGTTTGGACACGGCGATAGCGATCGCGATGGCGTCGAATATCGACGACATGGAATTCGCCCGCATGCAATCCGAAAAGCTGTGGGAACTGGCGAAAAGCGTACCGGCGAGCAGCATTGCGGGCTCGCTGGCCATGAGCGCGTGGAACACGTATTTGCGCGGCGAGACCGGCACGGCCCGCTCGCTCATTGCAAAAGCCATCCCATTCGCCGAAGAATCGCCGCTGCTCAGTTTCAGCATCGCGTGTACCGGAATACCGATAGCGCTGCATACCGGCGATTCGCTGCTGCTGCGCCAGTGTGCGCGGCCGCGTTTGCTCGAGCGCGCATTCGCGTCGAACACGCCGAACGTGTTCGGTCCGGTGGCGGCGGGTGTTGCGGCGCAGTTGCGTACGCAAGGCCGTGTCGACGAAGCGCGAACGCTGCTCACGCAAGCCGTCCGCAAACTATCGAGCGCGCTCAATAATCTGCCGCTCATCATCGAGAGCGTCCATTGCGATGCGTCCGAAGCCGTGCAGAACGGACTTGCGCTCCTCGAGCCGTTGCGTGACCAGAGCCGATCCGCGGATGCCGCTTGGCATTTGGCGTGCGCGTATCGCTGCACGGGTGACGAGCGGCGCGAGCATGCGACGCGCGCAGCCGAGATCTTTGCCGGTATTTCGTGGGTCGTGTATCAAGCGGAAGCGCTCGAACTTGCCGGAGAAACGCAAGCCGCGCTCGATCTTTACCGGCGGTGCGAATTCTCCGTCGATGTGCAGCGCCTGGAGTCGGCGGGAGCGATGCGCGCCAAGAGCGGTCTTTCCAAGCGCGAGTTCGAGGTGGCCGAACTCGTTGCGCAGGGACGCTCCAATCGCAGCATCGCGGAAAGCCTCTCGCTGAGCGAGCGTACTGTCGAAAATCATGTCGCTTCGATTTTTGCAAAGCTCTCTTTACGGTCGCGTGCGGAGGTCGCGGCTTATATTGCCAGGGGCAAAGCCGCCTCGCAGTAAAGGTGTGCGATCAGCAGCCGAGCCACTGCTTACAAGAGGGCAAATCATGGTCCGATTCCAGCACCAAGGCGGCGGGCCGCCGTCACCGCCAACCGACGACGACGCCGAAGAAGAGGCAACGTAGGTACACCGTCCGGCGCCCCCAAAGGGCGCCGGAAACTTTTTTGGCCAGCGGGGTTGACGCCCGGACGAATCGTGCTATTATACTAGTGTACTAGTACAACAACACATTGGTACTAGACGAACCGTTCAGGGAGCACC
>JBKPMZ010000312.1:0-3990 GCA_046732415.1 Vulcanimicrobiota bacterium | reverse complement strand
GTAGATCTACTTGTTGACCAGAAGCTGCAGGTAGTCGCGCAGCACGATCGCTTGATTGTGTTCTTCGTCCCGCGCGCCGTACAGCAGCGTCACTTTGCCGCGTTTTGCAAGTCCGGCGATGCGTGCAATGTCGTCTCGCGCATGCGCCCTGCGCAGCTCTGCGGTGTAACGTTTGCGAAACTCTTCCCAGCGCTGCGGATCGTGTCCGAACCACTTTCGCAGCTCCGTGCTCGGTGCCAATTCGCGGCACCACTCGTCCAGCTCGAGCTCGTCTTTGCTCAGGCCGCGGGGCCACACGCGGTCGACCAGGATGCGGCGCCCGTCTCGAGCGCCGGCGGGCTCGTACGCGCGTTTGACGGCGATCGACATATGAGGTGATATGCTGCACGCGTTTGCGCAATCCCGCCGCGGAATGACAGGCGTATGGCACGTTCTGGCGCAATGATGAGGGCATGGCCGTCGCCGCCGGTTCCGTAGACGATGTGGTCCTCGCTTTGCCGCCGCCGCTCAAATGGGCGGGCGGAAAGCGCTGGCTCGTTCGCCATTTGCTCGACTACTGGCGCGGGAACCAACAACGCCGGCTGGTCGAACCATTTGCGGGAGGCTTGGCGATCACGCTTGGTTTGTTACCGCGGCGCGCGCTGCTCAACGACGCCAATCCGCACCTAATTGCGTTTTACCGCTGGCTGCAGCGCGGACTGGACGTGCGCGCGACGGGCATCACGTTTGCGAACGAGCGCACCGTGTATGCGCAGAACCGCACGCGCTTCAACGAACTCATCCGGCAAGGGCAAAGCGAAGGCGCGCAAGCTGCGGCATTGTTCTACTATTTGAACCGCACCGGTTACAACGGGTTGTGCCGCTTCAACGCGCGCGGGTTTTTCAACGTGCCGTTTGGGCGATACAAGCAGCCGCCGTACCGCGAAGACTTTGAGCCGTATCGCCGCATACTCGCGCCGTACGAATTCACGCAGGGTGATTTTGAGGCGCTCAAACTGCGCAAAAGCGATTTTATCTACGCCGATCCGCCGTACGACGTCGAGTTCACCACGTATTCATCGGGTGGTTTCACGTGGGACGATCAAGAACGGTTGGCGCACTGGCTTGCAAGGCATGCGGGTCCTGTCGTCGCTTCCAACCAAGCCACGCCGCGCGTGCTGCGCCTCTACCGGCGTCTGGGATTTTCGATTCGCGTGGTGGACGCGCCGCGGCGCATCAGTTGCGACGGCAATCGCGACGACGCCAAAGAAATGATCGCCGTGAGGAATCTCTGATGGGCATGCTATTTCCGGGAAGCATGGGCACGAAAACCGGCTCTACGCTCGAAGTGAGCGTGGAAGCCGTTCTCCTGAACAACAGCTACGCCGTGAAGAAGCAGCAAATCGTCGGCACCAAACCCGGCGGCGGGAAGCACAAGGCCGACATCGTGGGCATGCGGCCCAACGGCTCGCAGTTCTTGGTTTCCCTCAAGTGGCAGCAGACAGCCGGCAGCGCCGAAGAAAAGATCCCGTTCGAGGTGATCAAACTGCTGCACGCGCTGCGCGAGAATCCCGCAACGTACGATAAAGCCTATATCGTCGTAGGCGGTGATGGGTTCAGTCCCGGCCTCGTGGAGTTTTATCTGTCCGAGGAGTTCCGCTCGTACATTCGGGATTCGGCAAAGATCGAGATCCTGACGCTCAACGACGTGATCACGCGCGCGAACCGCGGCGCACTGTAGAGTCTCGCACGCCGCGGGTATATTTCCCGCATGCTGCCCGCTGCGGCGCTCGCCGCGTTTTCCGTCTGGCCGATGTACCAATACCGCGCCGATCACAACGCCGTGTTTGCCTCACCGAATCTGCGGGTTTCGTGGGCGCGGCGTTTGGGCGGGAAAATCAACGGCGGCCTGGCATTTGCGGATGGCGCGATCTTCGTCGAGTCGTTCGACCGGCGTGTGAGCGCGCTGGATGCGCGCACGGGGCGCGTCTTATGGTCGACGAATGTGCCGAACGTCGTGATGACGACGCCCATCGTTGCCGATCGTCTGGTGATCGTGGGAACGGGAACCGCGCACGTCCTGACGCAAACCGCGCGCAGACTCATCTGGGGCCGGCCGCAGGGCGATGAGATCATCGCGCTCGACGAAGGCACCGGCCGCATGCGTTGGCGGCATAAAACCGTCGGCGAAAATATGCCCAGCCCCGCGCTCGTGAAAATCCGCGGCGCCGACGCAATCGTCTTTGCCAACGGCGACGATCACCTTCGTGCACTCGCCGTGCGCGACGGGCGCACGCTGTGGGAGCGAGCGGTGCCGGGCATCGCGTCGATGAGTTCCGCTGCCGTACACGACGGTCGCGCGTTCGTGGTAATCGGAGACGGCTCGCATTCGGGCACGCGCGATCGTTTGATAGCCGTCGACCCCGCCGGCGGGCGCATCGTTTGGGGCGCGCCGTACGGCAACGCGGACTGTTCGCCGGCAATTGCGCGCGGCACGGTATTCGTCGAAGGCTCCAATGCCGATGCAGCACATCCGCAGCCGAACGCATTCAACGACGTAGAAGCGGTGGACGAGCGCACCGGCACATTGCGGTGGCGCTGGTTTTCCGGATACGGCCGGTTTACGAGCGCCGGGTCCGACGAAGAAGGCGTCGCGGGACTCGCCGCTGACGGCGCCTTTTACGAAGGCATTCCGGCGACCAGTGAATTCATCGCGTTCGATGCGCGCAGTGGCCGTATCCGCTGGCGCCTCAAGACTGAAGCGGCGGTGAAGATGAGCGCGGTAGAAAAAGACGGCACGCTGTACTTCGGCGACACGGGCCATACGTTCTACGCCGTGAATGCGAAAAATGGGCGCGTGCTGTTGCGGCGCCCATTTCCTACCTACTTCACCGTGTCGTCGCCGGTTATTTTCGGCCAGACTCTTTACGTCGCCAACGACGACGTGGTGCGCGCGATGCCGCTTGGGACGAATTGGAGCGCCAGTCCGTCGATGCAGTAACGCAAGCCCGTCGGCGGCGGTCCGTCATCGAACACGTGCCCCAAGTGGCCGCCGCAGCGGCTGCAGTGCACTTCGGTGCGCGGTTCGATGATTTCGTAATCGGCACGCGTCAGAATTGCATGCGGAAGCGGGCGATAAAAACTCGGCCATCCGTCGCCGCTGTCGTACTTCGTTTTCGAAGAGAACAGCGCCAGAGAGCAGCCGGCGCATTTATAGACGCCCGCGCGATGCTCTTTGAGCAGCGGACTGCTATTGATCGGTTCCGTGCCGTTTTGGCGCAGAATGTAATAGCGATCCGGGCCGAGCAATTTTCGCCACTCCGCGTCGGTGCGGGTGACTTCATAATGCGGCGATGCGCCGAGCAACGGCGCGGCGGCGAAGGCGGCAACCGCGGACAACCAAGACGCGCGCGTCAGCGTTTCACGTGACATGCGACACCATGCCTTTCGAAATACCGTTGATGATACTCTTCGGCGCGATAAAACGGGCCGGCCTCGACGATTTCGGTGACGATCGGCTGCGCATAGCGCTGCTGCTCGCTGCGCAGCGACGCCGCCGCGCGCTCGCGCTGTACGGCGCCATGCGTGAAAATCCCCGAGCGGTACTGCGAACCGACGTCCGGACCTTGCCGGTTGTACGTCGTCGGATCGTGGACGTCCCAAAAGACGCGCAGCAGATCGTCATAACTCACCTGCGACGGATCGTACGTGACCTGTACGGCCTCGGCGTGGCCCGTCGTGTCGCTGCAGACCTCGCGATACGAGGGCTTCTCGGTGTGCCCGCCGGTGTAGCCGCTGACAGCGTCCAGCACGCCTGGAACTTGGCGAAAGGCCGCCTCAACGCCCCAGAAGCAGCCAGCCGCGAACGTTGCGGTCTCGGTAGTGTTCATACATCCAAGGAACGCCGCCCGCGCTATCTTGGATGCATGCGCCAGAACTGCAAGCCCATGGGCAGCGCGGCGGGCGCGATCGGGTCCAGATCGTAACCCGTAAGGCTGCTTGGAACGACGG
>JBKPMZ010000311.1:0-3694 GCA_046732415.1 Vulcanimicrobiota bacterium | reverse complement strand
CCGCCTCTTACGTCCTCGAGGTGCTTAGCGGGCCTCTCGACGGAAAAACATGGGCCTTTGACGACGAAATCGTCATCGGCCGCGATGAAACGCTTGCCGATGCCTGCATCACGCTCGACCGCTACGTATCGCGGCGCCACGCGCGCCTGCGCACGGAAGAGGGAACGCTGCTGCTGGCGGACCTCAAAAGCCGCAACGGCACGCGTATCGACGACCGCGCCGTCACCGACGAACAGCCGCTCGAACTCGGAGCGCCGTTCCAGGTGGGCCGGACGGTCTTGCGAGTTACTCGACGCTAACAGCCATGCAAGTTGTTTCCGCTGTGGCGCCGGCCCGCGACGCGCTCGCGGCGCTGCCGCGTCCGCTCGGGTTCGTGCCGACGATGGGCGCGCTGCACGCCGGTCATTTGCGGCTGGTCGAAACCGCGCGGCAAGAATGCGCCTCCGTCGCATCCAGCGTGTTCGTGAATCCGACGCAGTTCGGACCGCTCGAAGATTTTGAACGCTATCCGCGCGACTACGAAGGCGATCGGCGCAAACTGGAAAGTTGCGGCGTCGACATGCTGTTCGCTCCGGACGTGGAGGCGATGTATCCGCCGGGATTTTCGACGAGCGTCGACGTCGGCGACATCGGCACGCGTTTCGAAGGCGCGATCCGGCCCACGCATTTTCGCGGCGTGACCACCGTGGTGAGCAAATTGCTCAACGTCGTCCGGCCGGACGTGCTATATCTCGGACAGAAAGACGCGCAGCAGACGGCGGTGCTTCGCAAACTCGTGCGCGATTTGGATTTTCCGGTGCGCGTGCAGATCGTGCCGACCGTGCGTGAAGCGGACGGGCTGGCGCTCTCGAGCCGCAACGTGTATCTTTCACCGGAACAGCGCGCGGCCGCACCGTCGCTTCACCGCGCGCTGCAGGCAATGCTTGCCGATGTGCGTGCGGGGAAAGATGCACGCATCGCGCGCGAGCATGCGTGGTCGCTGCTAGACCCCATCGCCGTCTGGGATTATCTCGATCTCGTCGACATGAATACGTTCGGATCGCTGCAGCGGCTCAAAGTACCGGCGTTCGTGATCGGCGCGGCGCGTTTCGGCGGCACGCGCCTGCTCGACAATTTGCTGGTACTGGAATGAACGCACTATCCGGCGCGCGCATTTTGCTCTGCGTTACCGGAGGCGTCGCGGCGTACAAAGCCGCAGCGCTTACGAGCACGCTCGTGCAGCGCGGCGCAATCGTCGACGTTATCATGACGAACGGTGCGGAGCGCTTCATCGCACCGCTCACCTTTTCGTCGCTCACCGCGCGTCCGGTGTATACGTCGCTGTGGGACGCGCCCGAGCGCATTCCGCACATCCGCTTGGTACGCGAAGCGCAGGTGGCGCTCGTCGTTCCGGCTACGGCGAACGTCATCGCGAAACTGGCGCACGGCATCGCGGACGATCTCGTCACGACGGCACTACTCGCGGCGCGCATTCCCGTGGTGCTTGCGCCGGCGATGAACGATGCGATGTACCGCAACGAGGCCACGCAGACGAATTTGCGAACGCTGGCGGAGCGCGGCTTCGCGATCGTCGATCCCGACAGCGGATTCTTGGCCGAACGCGAGCGCGGCATCGGGAGACTCGCGGCGGAAGAGCGTATTCTCGACGTCCTCGAAGTGACGATCTCGCGTACGCAGTCGCTGCGCGGGAAGCGCGTCGCGATCACGGCCGGCCCAACGCGTGAGGCGTTCGATCCGGTGCGCTTCGTCAGCAATCCGTCAACCGGTGCAACGGGCATCGAACTCGCCCGCGAAGCGGCGCTGCGCGGCGCGGACGTCACGCTGATCTTGGGGCCGACGCATCTGGAAGCGCCGGCCGGCGTGCGCACGATTCATGTGGAAACCGCGACGCAGATGCTCGAAGCGGCCCTGCAGCACGCCGTCGGCAACGACGTCGTCATCGCGTCCGCAGCGATTTCGGATTGGCGGCCGGAGCGTGCGCGGGCGCAAAAGCTGAAGAAAACCGACGAAGATCTGCACGTGCGTATGGTTCGCAATTCCGACGTTCTCGCGGCAATCGGTCAGCGCAAAGGCTCGACGTTTCTCGTCGGCTTTGCCGCGGAGACGCAAGAGCACGAGGCAAACGCGCGGGAGAAACTCGCGCGTAAGAACCTCGACGCCATCGTCGTGAACGACGTGTCGGAGCAGCGTGGCTGGGGCCCGCAGCGCAACACGCTGACCGTGTTATGGGACGGCGATGGCCGCCGCGAACTGGGAGAAGCATCGAAACGCGTGTTGGCGGCGCGTCTGCTGGACTGTATTGAAGCCCTTCGAGCGGCTCAGGATGACGAGTGAGTAATGTTATTAACGATTGACGTAGGAAATACGGAAACGAAACTTGGCTGTTTCGCCATGAGCGGAACGGAACTGCTGCATTTCTGGCGCGTGACAACGGAATCCAAACGTACGGCGGATGAATACGGCGTATTTTTCGCTCAGCTCTTTGCGACCGCGGACCTGAGCGCGCAAGACGTACAAGCCGTCGTTATTTCCAGCGTCGTGCCAAAACTCGATCAAACACTGCAGCAAACCTGTTCGCGGTATTTCCGCTGTGAACCGGTGTTTTTCAAGCCGAACCGGCAAACGCTGATGCCGGTTCTCACCGAACGTCCGGGGGAAGTCGGCGCCGATCTCGTTGCGGTGGCGATTGGCGCGCGCGATCTTTACGGTGCGCCGCTCATCGTCATCAGCTATGGAACTGCAACAGTGTTCATGGCGATATCCGAGCGCGGCGAGTATCAGGGCGTGGCAATCGCGCCGGGCATCAACATTTCCATCGATGCGCTCGTAGGACGTACCGCAAAGCTTCCGCAGATCGCCCTGGAAGCGCCGGAACGCGCCATCGGCACCGACACAATCTCATCATTGCAATCGGGCATTATTTATGGTTTCGTCGGGCAAACGGAGGCGCTGGTCAACCGCATGCGCGCCGAAATCGGTGTCGACGCGCCGGTAATCGCGACGGGCGGCATGGCCGACGTCGTGGCCCATCATACGCCGGTGATTCGCGAGGTAAATCCGTACTTAAGCTTGATTGGGCTGCGCTTGTTCTACCAAAATCGCATCTAGCTGCGATTTGCCACTATTCCCCCGTGCGGATGTTTTAGGCAACAATAGAGGATGCTGCACACGTCTTCACTGACGATTGGAGGTATTCTCTTGCGAAAAACCCTGGGCGTCGTATTTACGACCGGTGCGCTTTTGCTCGCTGCATGCGGCGGCCACCAAAACGCGGTTCCCAACGTTGCGCCATCCGGCCGTACGCCGGCGCAGCGTCAGATCACGGTTCCGAAGACCGCATCGCGCCACACGATGGATGCGAACGGCAATCTCGCCGACGGCGGTTTTGAAAGCGGCGGATTTACGTACTGGCAGCAATGCGGCAACGTAAACGCGCATATTCAAACGACGTACGTGCATTCCGGACGATACGCTGAAACGAGCGGTTCGGGAAGCAAACCGGAGATCAACGGCGACGCCGGCGTTTGCCAGCAGATCACCGTGCCGTCGAACGGACACATCACGTTCTGGGCGTATCAAGGCACGAACGAAACGAGCACCAACTACGCCTACCAAGAAGCGGACTTGCTCGATGATTCCGGATACGTTATCGACAATCTCTATACGAAAGTCGCCAACACGAGCGGATGGAAGC
>JBKPMZ010000310.1:0-2704 GCA_046732415.1 Vulcanimicrobiota bacterium | reverse complement strand
CTCGATGGGGGCAGTGCGGCGGGGATACGCTCGCGCGACGGCTCTAGATCGGCGCCGCTCGATCGAGACTGCTTATTTCGCGATTGGCCGATGGCCGTACTCGTGACCGAAAACACGGATGGGCTCGCCGAGTGGCTGGCGGGACTGCTGCAGGAGCGCCGGGGGGGCATCGTGGTCGGACGATCAACGAAGGGCGCCCGGCGGTATGTCTATTCCTCGGTTGAACTGCCGCACGACTGGGGCGTGATGACGATAGCGACCGTGGTGTTAGATCGCGAAACTATGACAGGCAGGAGGCGCGCCGTCCCTTTGCCGTTTGCCGTCGTTGCGGGCGCTTCCGCAGGCGGAATCATCCGGTCGCATCTATCCCGCCTGCATCCGAAAACGCAGGAAGCGAGCGACGCGTTGTTTGCCGTGACGCCCAGCATCAGCGTGGAGCCGTCGTCCTCCGAATCGTCGGAGTTTCAACCCCAGCAATCCGACGAGGTTCGCTCGCCGTTCGTGACAAGCGCAGTCAAGGCTCTCGTGAGGCTCTCTGGCAATGCGTCCGACAAGACCCGAGCCGCGATGAGAAGAGACCCATGACGGCACGTCAGCGCTGGGACCGTTTCGTTTTCCGTCTCCTGCCGGCGCTTCTCTTGGCGGCAGGGGAGACGCGGCTTGCGCGGTCGCAGGAAACGGATGTTTCGTTCGCGCCGCAGCTCCGACGGCCCGTGGCGATGGCAATCCAGGGCGATCAAGGGCGGCTCTTCGTGGCGAATCGGGAGAGCGGCAGCGTATCGGTGATCGACGTCGCACTCCACAAAACCGTCGCCGAATATGCGGTAGGCCGGAAGTTGTCCGCCCTCGTTTTGCTGCGCGACGAGCAGCACCTGGCGGCGGCCGACGAGGAAGCCGGACAGGTAATTCTGCTGCAGCGCAGCGGGGCGATGTTGAAAGAAATCGGCCGCCTGGAAGTTCCCGCAGCCCCGGTCGCCCTCGAATTATCTGCCGATGGACGCCGGCTGGCGGCGGCGTGTCTTTGGGCGCGCCGCCTCGCCATCATCGACGCGGGGGCGGGAAAAGATCGGTCCGACGCAGCGGATTGGCGCGTCGCCAACATCGTCGAGCTGCCCTTCGCCCCGCGCAAGCTGCGTTTTCTCGACGGAAACGCCAAGGTGGTCGTCGCAGACTCGTTCGGCGGTCGATTAGCGCTGGTCGATGCCGAACAAGGAGCGCTGCTTTCCGTGCGGGAATTGCCAGGCCATAACCTGCGTGGCATGACGATGACCCGCGACGGTCGTTGGCTGCTGATTGCACACCAGACCGTCAGTCCGCTGGCGAGGGCGGATCGCCCGGATATTCATTGGGGCACGCTCCTGCGGAACAACCTGCGATGGCTGTCGTCGGAATACGTTGCCGGCGAGCATGCCGACTTACTCTCCGCCAGTCGATTGGAGTTTTTAGGCGGGCCCGACCAAGGCGCGGCCGACCCCGGCGAGATCCTCGCCTTACCAGACGGCCGCGTGGCCGTCGCGCTTTCAGGAGTCAACGCTCTGTTGCTCAGCCGGCCCGATGCCGTCGGCTATCAACGCATCGACGTCGGTTTGAGGCCTGCCGCGCTGGCGGCAAGTGCGGACGGCCGGCTGATCTACGTTTGCAACACTCTCTCCGACTCCCTATCCGTGGTCGATGCCGGCGAGGGGCGCGTAGTGGCCGAGATATCTCTCGGCCCGCAGCCTGACTTGTCGTTGGCGCAACGCGGCGAGCGGTTGTTTTAAGACGGCCGCCTCTCGCTCGAAGGTTGGATGAGCTGCCACAGTTGCCATCCCGACGGCCATACGAACAATCAACTGGTGGATAACCTTAGCGATGGCGCCTATGGCGGGCCGAAACGAACGCTGACGCTGTTGGGTGCGCACGATACGGGTCCCTGGGGCTGGAATGGCGGCATGCCCGACCTCGAGCGGCAGGTTCGCATCTCGATTACCTCGACCATGCAAGGGCGCGACCCGACCGACGAACAAGTCTCGGCCCTGGCGGCATACGTGAATTCTCTAACGCCGCCGCCGCCAATTCAGTCGCCCGATCGCGACGCGGCGGCGGCAGGCCAAACGCTGTTCGACGAGCTTGGCTGCCAGGCTTGCCATCCGCCGCCGACCTACGCTTCGTCCGGAGTCTTTGACGTCGGGATTTCCGACGAGCACGGCCGCCGCGAATTCAATCCGCCCTCGCTTCGCGGGGTCGGGCAGCGGGACGGCTTTTTCCACGATAACCGCGCCGCAACTCTCGACAGCGTCTTCAATCAACACAAGCACCAGTTGAAGCACGAACTAACCAAGGAGCAGGTCGAAGCGCTTGCGGCCTTCCTGCGATCGCTGTAAGCGATGCCATCTGAAAAACGTCGCCAGCAGCGGCCGGCGCCCTTCAGATCGCTGCCAACAAACCGGCTAATCGCCGAATTTGGCCTTCGGCCGCACTTTCGTGCGGAGGTCTGCCGGACCTCCGCGCGCAAGGGATCGGGTAAATCCGGCCGCTTAGGATCGAGCTAAAGCCAACCATTGAAAGCAGCGGCGTTTGAGCCGCGGTCGGCACTGGAAACGAAATCGCTGAATACGCGCGTCGCCGACTAATTTGCAAATCAGACTGCTCGCTACGGCGCCCGCAGTTGCCAATCGTCAGCTTCCCTGGACGCCTTCGCGCATCGCGTGATCCTCGGCAATGC
>JBKPMZ010000309.1:0-12807 GCA_046732415.1 Vulcanimicrobiota bacterium | reverse complement strand
CGCGTGCCCTTGTGACGCGGCTCGATAGGGCGGTCAACGTTTTCACCGATCGCATGCGCGGCGCCGAACTCGCGCATCTGTCGCAGCTGCGCGAACAAACGAAAAAGATCGAGATCGCGATCGTGGCGGCCTCGCTCGCGGGCGTGATCCTCACGCTGCTCGTTGCCGGACGCTTTGGCCTTGCGCTGGCGCGGCGGCTGGGACATCTGGCGGAAAACGCCCGGCGCTTGGCGCGCGGCGAACGCGCAACGCCGCTCTTGGGCGACGACGAGTTCACCGACCTCGATCTCGTCTATCAGGCGATGATGCGGCAAATCGTGCGCCAGCAGCAAGTCAACGAAACGCTGCAGCGCATGCTTCTCCCGCAAGAACTGCCCTCGTGCGAAGGCATTCGCTTGGATACCTCATACGTACCGGCCTCGCGCGAAACCGAAGTGGGCGGCGATTGGTACGATGCGTTTCCGATTTCCGATCGCTGCGTGTGCATCAGCATCGGCGACGTTGCCGGGCACGGGATGCGCGCAGCGGCGGTGATGGGTGCGGCGCGTATTGCGGTGCGTACCGCCGCGCGCATGCACGACGATCCCAGCGCGGTGATGGAGCAGCTCAATCGCGTCATCAGCGCCGACGAGCCCGGTACGATGGTCACGGCAGTCGTCGCGATGCTGGATATCGACGACGGCTCGCTGCGCTATGCGGTCGCGGGACATCCCGAGCCGATGATTATTCGCGCGGACGGCGAGACCGAGTTATTGACCGGCCGGGGCATCATGCTGGGCGCCGACGACAACACGACGTATCAAACGTTCCGCACGGTGATGCACGAAGGGTGGGCGCTGCTGCTGTACACCGACGGCCTGGTGGAGATCACGCGCGACTACTTTGAAGGCGTGCGCGAACTGCGCGAAGCGGCGAGTGAAGAGTTTGCTTCCTCCTCGCAAAATATCGCCGAGGCGATTCAAGAACGGACGCTCAGAGGGCGCGCCTGCGGGGACGATGCCGCGCTGCTGTTCGTCGGCGTCACGCGGTTGGGGCTTCCGGCGGCGGATCGTACGTGGCGCAGTTGGACGCTCGATGCGCGCGACTCCGAATCGGCGCATCGCGCCAAGCGCGCCATCCTGTGGCATTTGGGCGATACCATTCGCGATAGCGATCGCATCGCGTCCATGGAATTGGTGCTGGGCGAACTGATCGGCAACGTGGCGCGGCACAGCCCGGGCCTTGCCGAAGTGACGCTCTCGCAGGAGGGTTCGCGCACCCTGATTCGTGTGACGGATCGCGGCAAACCGTTCACGTATCACCGCAACGGCGCGCACGCCGACCTGCTCGCCGAAAGCGGACGCGGGCTGTTCTTGGTCGGCACGCTCTCGAGCGATCTGCGGATCGAGCATACAGACACGGGGAACGTCGTTACCGCGGTATTGAATTAAGCGCCATGCAGGGCGCACTGATCGCGGATCGCATCCAGTTTGCCTTCACGGTAATGTTTCATTACCTGTTTCCGATCGGCACGATGGGCCTGGGGCCGTTCATCGCGTACTACACGGTGAAAGGCGTTCGAACCGGCGACGAGCAGGCCATTGCCATCGCACGCTTCTGGGCGAGGATCTTTACGATCAACTTCGCTATCGGCGTAGTGACCGGCATACCGATGGAGTTTCAATTCGGCACGAACTGGGCCGCGTTTTCTACGCGCGCCGGTTCGGTGGTCGGGCAGACGCTGGCTATGGAAGGCGTGTACGCGTTCTTGCTGGAGTCGATTTTCCTGGGCGTGTTTCTGTACGGGCGGGCGCGCGTATCGGCGGCGTTTTACGCGTTCTCGGCGGTTGCGGTCTGGTTCGGCTCGTGGCTGTCGGGCTTTTTCATCGTTGCAACGGACGCGTGGATGCAGCATCCGGTCGGCTACGCGATTGTGAAGAACGGCACGATAGAACTGCGAGATATCGGTGCGGTGCTGCTCTCGCCGTTCGCCTGGTGGCAGTACGCGCACGTGATGACGGGCGCGCTGCTTACCGGTGCGTTCGTGGTGGCGGGCGTCGGCGCGTATTATCTGCTCGCGCGCACGCAGATTGCGTTCGGGCAGCGCTTGGTGCGTGCGGGCGTGCTCGTGGGAATCTTCGCATCGCTCATCGTCGTCTTTCCAACGGGCGATCGCAACAGTGCCGACGTGACGCGCCATCAGCCCGTCAAACTCGCGGCGATGGAAGGGCTGTTCCAGACAACCAAAGGCGCGCCGCTCGCAATTTTGGGCATGCCGGATACGCAGAACGAAACGCTCATCGATCCGCTGTACGTTCCGGACGTCTTGAGTTTCCTTGCGTACGGCAACTTCCGCGCGAACGTGAAGGGCTTATCGGCGTATCCCAAAGACCTGCGCCCGCCGGTGGAACTGACGTATTACGCGTACCACGTGATGGTGGGCCTGGGCACGATTTTCGTGGGCATCATGGGGCTTGGCGTGCTGCTGCTGGTGCTGCGGCGTTTACCGCAGAGCCGGTGGATGTTGTGGATCCTCATGCTGGCGATGCCGTTTCCGTACATCGCGAATGAAGCGGGCTGGATGGTGACGGAGGTCGGGCGCCAGCCGTGGATCGTCTACGGCCTGATGCGTACCGCCGATGGAACCTCGCCGACGGTTGCGGGTGGCGAGACCATCTTCACGACCATCGGCTTTGCGGGCATGTATTTTTTGCTGGGCGTGATCTTTTTGCTGCTCGTGCTGCGCGAAATCGGCCTGGGCCCGCAGCATGAAGAAGCGCTCGCGCCGGCGCCCGCGGGCAGCGCATGAACGTCGCGGCGTTTCTGCTGCTGGGCGCGATGCTGACGGCATATGTGATGCTCGACGGCTACGATCTGGGCGTCGGTGCGGTGCATCTGATCGTCGCGCGCACGCAAGCGCAGCGCGCGGCGCTGTTTAACGCGATCAATCCGTTCTGGAACGGCAACGAAGTGTTCCTGATCGCGGCGGCAGCGGTCATGTTCGCACTCTTTCCGCGTGCGTACGCCGCGGCGTTCAGCGGTTTCTATCTCCCATTTATCATCGTGCTCTGGCTGCTCATGGTGCGCGGCATGTCCATCGAACTGCGCGGCCATTTCGAAAGCGAACTGTGGCGCGGCTTTTGGGACGTGGCGTTCTGCCTTTCCAGCGCGCTGCTGGCGTTCATCTTGGGCGTGGCGATCGGCAACGTGGTGCGCGGCGTCCCGCTCGACGGGCAAGGCTACTTCCAAGGCACGTTCGGCTTTCTTTTGAATGGCTATGCGCTCGCCGTGGGCGCGCTGGCGCTGCTGGGTTTATCGATGCACGGCGCCGCGTTTTTGTGGATGCGGCTCGCGGAAGATCCGCAGCCTGCCGCACGGCGCTTTACGCGTGTGCTGCTGCCTGTGGTGGCGCTGCTGTTCATCGGCGTGACGGTTGCGACGGTCGGTATGCATCCGGTTGCGGGCGGCGCGGCGGCGTGGATTGCGCCGTGCGTTGCGGTATTCGCGCTTGCGGGCGTGGCCTTCGCGCGCACCGGCGCGCAGGCGCTCACCGCATCGTCGGCATTTTTGTTCGCGCTCATGGCCAGCGCGGCGCTCAGTCTGTTTCCACATTTGCTGCCCGCGTATCCGAACAACGGCGCAGGCTTGGACATCTACAACTCCGCACCGGGCGCGTATTCCGTCGGCACCGCGTTCACCGCCGGCATCATCGGCTTTGGCGCGGCGCTCGTGTACGGAACGATTGCGGCGCTGCGCATGCTGCGCGGCGCGCGCCGGGTATAAAGCAAGGCGCTTTTGGAACTGCTGCGTTTTACCGATCTCGAGTGCCATTATGGTGCGCGCCGCATCTTCAGCGATGTGAGCGGCGTGCTTGCCGACGGCCAGCGCGTGGGTTTGGTGGGGCCGAACGGTGCGGGCAAATCGAGCCTGCTGCGGTTGCTCGCCGGAGTAGATGCGCCGTACGGCGGCACGATCGTGCGCGCAAAGGATGCAAAGCTCGGCTATCTCGCGCAAAGCGTTGCCGACGAAACGCAAGCTACGCTCTCGCAACTCATCGAATCGGCGCTTTCGCGCGCGAGTTACGAAGAGTACGGCTTGCGCAACAGCATGCTGCGCGCGATGCTGGCGGCGTTCGGATTTACGCCGGAGAGTTTCGACCGCCCGCTGCGCGAGTTCAGCGGAGGGCAGCGTGCGAAAGCGGCGCTGGCGCATCTGCTGATCGACGACCCGGACTACCTGATTCTCGACGAACCGACCAACCATCTGGACATCCAGACGGTGCGCTGGCTGGAAGAATTCATCGCCTCGGATAAACGCGCGTACATCATCGTTTCGCACGACCGCTATTTCCTAGACCGCGTCGCCACGCAAATCTGGGAGCTCGAACGCGAGCGCTTTCACGTCTATGCGCCGGATGTGCCCGCGTACAGCAAGTACCAGGAACAAAAAGAAGTTCGCCTGGAAGCCGAGCGCCGCGCGTACGAGCAGTTCGTGGAAGAACGCGATAAACGCCGCGCGACCATCGCCGGCTTGCGCGCAACGCATACGTCGTCGGATTACAGCCAGGTGCGCAGCCGCGAAAAGCAACTGGCGCGCGTGGAGCAGACGATGGAGGCGCCGCCGCCGCAGAGTGCCGCCGCGCAGATTGCGGTACGTCTGCAGAGCGCGCGCCGTGCCGGGAATGCGTTTGCATTTGAAGCAAAGGGATTGAGCAAGGCGTACAACGCGCCGCTGTTCACGCATCTGCGCATCGACGTGCAGCAAGGCGAGCACCTCGGCATCGTCGGGCCCAACGGCGCCGGCAAATCGACGCTGCTGCGGATGTTTGCGGGAGAGCTCCAGCCCGACACTGGAAGCGTGCGCTACAATCCGGCCTCGCACGCCGCGTATTTCGCGCAGAACACGCACGAGCAGCTCGACGTCACGCGCAGCGCGGTCGACGCGGTGCTTGCCGCGGCAAGCGTAACACCGGAGCGTGCGCGCAATTTGCTCGGGCGCATGCGCATCAGCGGCGAGGCGGCCGACAAACCGGTGAGCGCATTTTCCGGCGGCGAGCGGCGGCGCATCATGCTGGCATGTTTGATGGCGCGCAGCGCGGACGTACTGCTGCTGGACGAACCGACCAACGACCTGGACATCGATAGCCGCGAAGCGCTGGAATCGGTATTGAGCGAGTACGAGGGCGCGATCGTCGTCGTTTCACACGACCGCTATTTGCTCAATCGCTTGTGCGATCGCGTGCTGTGGATCGAGGCCGGGCAATGGGGCGTGCTGGACGGCGGTTACGAAGCCTATGAATCGACGCAGCGCCCTGCGCCGCCGCAAGCGCGCGAGCCGAAACAAAAGTCGTCGAAACTCACGCCGCTCAAGCAAAAATCGCAGCTCGAAACGCAGGTTGCACGCGTCGAGCGGGAGATTTCGAAAATCGACGCACGCCGCGCGGAAATCGACGCGCTTTTCGCGCAGCCGTCAACGTACGACGATCGCGATCGCGTCAAAGCGCTGCAAGAAGAAGTGCAGGCGCTGGAAGCCGCGAGTCTCGATGCGCTGCAGCGCTGGGAAGCGCTGCTCGGCGAACTGGAACGGTTAGGCTGATCGCTCGCGCAGCCGGCTGCGAATAGCCTCGTACAGGCCCAGCGCGTCGTCGCTGCCGAGCGTGATCGCGCCGCCGTCGCGCTTGCGGATCGTGACCGCGTCGCGGCCGGCCGCATTCCAAAGCCAGCCGTGCCGGCGCGTGAGGTGGATTCCGTAGCCTTCGGCGAGCGTCGTTTTCGTGAGTGCGACCGCTTCAATGTCCTCGAAGCGCAGATAACCGCGCGGAAAACCCAAACCAAACTGCCACGACACGCCGTTCTCGTCGACGCGCGTTCGGAGCATGCTGAAGCACGCGCCGGCAAGCGCGGTGAGCGCAAAGGCAGCGAGTGGCCATGGCGAGACTTGCTTGTGCTCGTAGTTCTGCATAAGCAGTGGTACTGGTGCACGGCGTAGTTGGTTACATCGTTGGTCTTGCGATGCGGGCCCGCTGTGGTGAAGGCTTCGGTACGATGCATTTCTTGACAACCTACACAGCGTAGGTTATCCTTGCTATGCCTGGAATTGAAGTGGAAGGGTATCGCATAGTGGTGAACACGCGTGACGAGCGCGGGCATAAACCTCACGTGCATGTACTTAAATCGGGGACGAAGTGCAAGATCGTGTTGGATGCGCACCTGACTCCGTACGATATCCTCATGCCCAAACCGTATGTGAAACGGGCGCGGGAACTTGTGGCGGAGCATTTTGCCGAGCTCATGGATTTGTGGTTGCGCTATAATGGCTAATCGCGCAACTAAGATGGTAGTGCCGCCGCTCACGGACGCCATATACCAACGTGGGCGCGCAACCTTGCGCGAGCGTCCGCACGACGTAATTCGCGCGTCATACGATCGCCGCAAAGACACTGTAGATCTCACCTTGCGTAATGGCGTGATCGTGCGGCTTCCGCGAAGGGAGATCCGTGAATTGCGCAGCGCACCCCTCGCAAGCATGGGAAGGATTGAGATTCAACCCGGTGGGGATGGCATTACGTTTCGCGAACTAGACGTCGATATTTACGTGCCGGGCCTTTTAGCTGATGAGTTAGGAGCGCTCTTTGCGAAAGCGCTTGGGCGAAAAACCCGCGGGCGCACCAGCGCGAAAAAAGCTGCGGCGTCGCGCGCAAATGGGCGTAAGGGTGGTAGACCGCGCAAGTCCACAAGCCCGAAGTGAGAGAGCTTACCGCTAAGAATCTCACGCCATTACTGCTCGGCCTCACGCTCAATCCGATTAACTCCTCGATTATCGCGACGGCGCTCGTGCCGATCGGCGATGCATTTCATGCGAATGCGGCGGAAACGGCATGGTTGATTGCGGCGCTGTATCTGGCGACGTCGGTTGGGCAGCCGCTCATGGGGCGCCTCGCGGATATTTACGGTGCGGTACCGATTTTCTACGCCGGTCTGGTGCTCACGACGATCGCCGGCATCGGCGGCGGCCTTGCACCCGCGCTAAGCGTGCTCATTGCGTGGCGCGTCGTGCTCGGGCTTGGAACGTCCGCTGCGTATCCCGCGGCGATGATTTTGCTGCGGCGCTTTGCGTCGGACGACGACGGGCGGTTACGTCCCGGTGCGCTCAGCGCGGTAACCGTTGCGGGGCAAGTGAGTATCGTCGTCGGACCGACGATTGGCGGTTTGCTCGTGCAATCCGGCGGATGGCGTTGGACGATTATCGCCGTCGTTCCGGTCGCGCTGCTTGCCGCGGTGTGCGGCGCGCTCTGGCTGCCGCGCGGTACCACGCCGCACGGTGATGCGCGCGGATCGATTCGGCAAGTGGATTTCGCCGGCATACTCACGTTCGCCGCCGGCCTCACGCTGCTGCTCGTCACGCTGCTGCATCCGCGCAACGTTTCCTGGTGGGCGGTCGGCGCGATGATCGTCTGCTTCGCGCTGTGGTTTGCGATCGAACGGCGCGTGCGCGAACCGTTTATCGACGTACACATGCTCGCGCGCAACGGACGTTTACTCGCGGTGTATGCGCGTTATATCGGCATCTATACAGTATTCTATTCCGTGTTCTACGGCTTTCCGCAATGGCTCGAGCAAGCGCATCATGCGACGCCCGCGCAAGCGGGATTGCTGACACACGATGGCCGCCGTACTCGTCATTTTGTCCGGCATACTCGTGCTCGTTTCAGGCGTACGCGTGGCTCGCGCAGGGTAAAGGTTGGAACGGAGCGGGGTGCGGCTCCGTTGCTTAATGTACTTTAACTCCACTCTGACCGATGGTTAAGGTACGAGATGGTACATGCACTGCTCTTGGCGGCAGCGGTTTCGCTGCATCGCCCTTCCGGCGTTCACGCGGCTGAATCGGCCGCCGCGTCGTCGTTATTCGCTGCCGTAAACGCGGAACGTCGCCGCGACGGCGTGCCGCCGCTCGTACTCGATTCGCAACTCAGCGCGGTTGCACTCGAGCGCGTCGAGGACATGGCACGCAACAACTATTTCGCGCACATCTCGCCATCGGGGATCTCTCCGTTCGATCGCATGCGCGTGCACGGTTGCCAGTTCAGTTATGCCGGCGAAAACATCGCGCTGGCGGGCGACGAAGTGCAAGCGGATAAAGCACTGTTTAAGAGCGTGCCGCATCGTACCAATACGCTCAGTCCGAAATACGACCGCGTCGGCATCGCCGTGATGTATGCCGCGGATGGGCGCATGCTGTTCGTCGAGGACTTCGCCGGCTAAGGTCCCCGAACAGCGCAAAACGGGCACTGTCGGGCTCGTGGGGCGTGATAACGCGCGCGGGTTTTCGCTCGTGGAAATGGTCGTTGCGGTCGCCATTGCCGTGGTCCTCGGGCTTGACCCAAGGCGACCAAATCAACGTCAACATCGCGGTCGACAACACAGGCTAGTTCGGCAAGCGCTGGCGTTAGTGTTTGCGCAGCTCCGGGAAGAGGCACCTCGCGGACGGCAAAGAACTAAGCCCCTAGTTGCCCCGTCAAGTTTGGAGGCAAAAGTATGCAATCGACTCGCTTTATCGCGGCAGCCATCGCTGCAGTGGTGATCACCGCTGGCATCGCCCGCGCTGACGCTTGGGTTTACGGGCGAGAGGGGCTCGCACCGCAGGGTAATCCCACGGGACTCGGCGGCAGGCCGTGCTCAAAAGCTCATGACGCATGGCACTGCAAAATTCCCCATAACAGCCAAATAACGCTGGAATTCTATAGGCCGGCAGCTGCAATGCTGATACGCCCGTGCTTCTATAGACTCGTCAACTCCGGTAATGAATCCCACGATGTGTGGCAAGTTGAGGAGATAAAGCGTCGTGGTTATCAATGCCAAGTCCGCAAGATGAGCTCGAATTCTTTCGAGGTTTTCAAACGACCCTAAATTCCACAAAAAAAACGCTCGCACAATGCGAGCGCTTTTTAATTGGTAGCCCCAACGGGAGTCCCGAACCCGTGTTACCGCCGTGAGAGGGCGGCGTCCTAGGCCACCGGCCAATACAAGAGCGCTGCTCGCAAAAAGCACCGCGACGAACTGCTTCACCAGGGTTCTCCTCCGTGAGGGAAGTGCCCACACTACGCCGTTTTTCGGACAGTGTGGGGCTCTTGCCCTTCGAGCGGCGCAGGCAGGCAGCACAATAAGATGCCCGCCGTCACCAGTGCGTCGTCGAGCGCGCGGTGCGCCGTCAGCGCGTGCGGATACGCGTGCGCGTTCAGCAAGTCGTCGATCTGCAGATAGGCGCGCAGCGTTTGATTTTTGTGATTCGGCGCGTTCGGAAAACAACGGCGCGCGAGTTGCAGCGTGCACGCGTGGCGGAGCGGCGCGAGCAGCGGAAGAAAACTCAAGTCGAATTTCGCGTTGTGCGCAACGACAATGGCGCCTTCGCACAACGCGCGCAGTTCATGTTGCACGCGTTCGAATGGCGGTGCGTTTGCAACGTGGGCGTCGGTAATGCCGTGCACGCGCGTCGCGTAGTCGGGAATCGGCCGGTTAGGCTTGACCAGCGAACTCCACGTGCGCACGATGCGCCGGTCGTGCACGAGAACGCACGCAGCCTCGACCACGCAATCGCCGATCGGGCTAAAGCCGGTGGTTTCAACGTCGATGACGGCATATCGCATGCCGCCATCGTCGGCTTAATTTATGCCAACACCATGGCACGCTGCGGCGGCGTCGAGGCTCTCGAAGAGCGTCCACACGCGTGTAAGCCCCGTAATGTCGAAGATGCGCCGTACGTGCGGCGAGCGCACTACGAGGCGCGCCGATTCCAAACCGCTCGAAACGCGCTGTTTGTAGCAGCGGATCAGTTCGGTAAGCGCAGCTGCCGATACGTAGCGCGCTTCGCGCAGATCGATAATGAGGTGTGCTTTTCCGGCCGCCGCCTGCAGCGTTCGCCGAATCTCGGGTTGGCGATAGAAATCCAAATCGCCGCGAAGTACAACGACGTGCGTGTCGCCGGACGCGGAATGTTTCATGGGTGTAATCTATCGGACATACCTTAGCGGTACCTGGGGATTCCGCTTGGTTCGGGTAAACACTAGCGGCAAGGTGAAGCGGTTGTTTTATACGGCGCTCCTTGCGGGCGCCGTCGTCTTGGGAAGCATGCTACCGGTCGTCGCTAGCGACGTGGACCCGTATCAGATCTTTGGCCGGGCGCGCAGTTTATGGGCGCAGCAGCAGTACCCCGCTTACCTTACATACACGGTGACCGTGCGCGTTACGGAGCGCGGCGTGGACAAAAGCAAGCACTACCATCTCTCGTACGACGCCAAGTACGCGAAGATTTACGTGAATCCGGTGAGTGACGAAGAACGCGTCGCGCCGCCGGATCCGAATGGGATGACGTTTCATCTCATTCCGCGCCGGCAGTTTCACGCGCTGATGGACAAGAAGATCGGCAACCCGGGCGAGGCCGTCGACTATCTGGGCGTGCCGATGCTTTCGCCGACGTATTCGTTCGGCATGAGCGCGGGAAGTTCTGAAACCGCCGCCGCCGATCCGAACGCGCTGGTGCAAGAGATCCGGCGTGAGTTTGCCGACCCGATGCCGCCCGTAAAAGCGCAGCAAGTCGCAAGCGGCGGGCCGATGAAAACTATTGCGCTTGTTGCGAGTTTTCAGCGGCGTTACGATATTACGCTCGCCGGTATCGAAAACGTCGGCGGACATGACTGCTATCATTTGCTGCTGCGCCCCGCGTACCCATCGCCGCGCCTGCGCTTGCGCGAACTGTGGATCGACACGCAGAACTACGAAACGCGCAAACTCGTGACGGCAGGCAACTTCACCGGCTCGAAAGTGCCGTGGACGATCACGTTCGCGGATGTCGACGGCGCGATGTACATTAGCGAGGAAGACGCGATGGCGCCGGTGGGCGTCGGCGATCACCGCTACGAGCGCGCAAGCGTGTCATTCGAAGGTATCGCACCGGCGAGTCGCCCGCCGAGCAACCTCTCGAGTTGGTTCGTGACCAAAGAAAACATCATGGCCGAACCGGACGCTGCCGGACCGCAGTAGGATTTCGTGCCAGGCCCCTGGCACCGCCGGCCGCTACGCTCGACACATGAGCGCAGCAGTGATACACTTACGACAAATGGCACTTCCTGCCACGACACTTGTCGAAGGCGCCGTGACCCCCGCCGAAATCGGCGGGCTCCTGAAATCCCGCAGCGTCGCACGTGCCGGCAATCCGCGCGAGCTCTCCGACGAGGTGCGCCGCGGCCTGCCGGCATCCACAATCGCGGCCCTGCGCGACAGCGGTTTCGGCATCGACGAAATCGCGCGCGTCACCGCGAATTCATCGCGAACGATTCAGCGCTACCTGTTGGAGAAGCGCCGCAGCGAACGTTTAAATTTGGCCACGTCGGATCGCGTCGTGCGTTTGGCGGCGATGACGCTGCTCGCAGCACGTCTTGTCGGCACCCACGATAAAGCGCTCGCGTGGCTGCGAGCACCGAGCCGCTATCTGGGCGGCGTGACGCCGCTGGAGATGTTGGAAACCGAAGTCGGCACGCAGGCCGTCGTGCAGTCGCTCTACAGTATTGCGTACGGCGGCGTTGCGTAAGTGCGTCTTTACCGGCTCGCGCGGCGGCCCTTCGTGCAAGGGCAGGGCGGCGCATTCAGCGGCGAAGGTGCGTATCTAGCGGGCAGCCGTTGGAACACGCCCGGGCATCGCATGGCGTTCGCGGCGGAAAGCGAGTCGCTCGCGACGCTCGAGTATCTCGTGCACGCGACAAGCGAAGCGTTCTTTCACGACACGGTGCTCGTTGTTGCGGAACTCGACGATCGTTACGTCACCGTGTTCGACGCGCGCGCGTTACCGAAGGACTGGCGCAGTTTTCCGCCGGCGCACAGCACGCAGCGCATCGGCGATGAGTGGCTGGCATCGGGCGCGAGCGCGGCGCTGCAAGTTCCGTCGGCCGTCGTACCGCGCGAACGCAACGTGCTGGTCAATCCGCGCCACCGCGATTTCGGCAAACTGCGCGTGCTGGAAATCGAGGAATGGGGAATCGATCCGCGACTCGAACGAATCGGCTGATAGAACTCGCGAACGGAGGGTGTGCCCATGTTCCTTGTTCCACTGCTGTTTGCCGCTACAACCGCAACAACGCCAGCTGATACGTTCATGCAGCGCCTGGTCGACGTTGGCTTCCAGCATAAAACCGTAACTGCCGGCGCGCTGCCGCCGGGATGGAAATCGCCGGTTCCGCTGCCGCAATCGGTGCCGGTGCTTGGAACGGTGCAAACGCCGAATGTTTCAACGGAGATTTATTACGAGCCGGCCGACGCAAATGCGGCGGCAAAAGCCTATATGGCGCAGCTCGAAGCCGCAGGCTATGCCCAGCGCTTCGGTGCGGCCGGCCGCGGCGGTTTTATATTTACGTTCGCAGGCGCCGGAGGCGAGCTTACGGTCATGTGCCGCGCGGATGCGGGCATCTCGTTCAGACTCGTCTCGGGCGACGATCTGCGCGTGAATATTCCGGCGGCGAATGCGCCGGGCGTATGCAGAAACGTTTCGCACGTTACCTCACCGGTTCCCGATCTGATCGCTCCGGCAAAAACGACGATAATTGGCTACGGCAGCAGCGTTGGATGGGCCATGGGCACGAACGAACCGGGCGGAACGACATCGATGCGCGGCTCCGCAACCGTGCGCAGCACGCTGCCGCTCAAACAATTGCTGTCGGCGTTCGCCGCGCAGATGCAGCGCGCGCACTGGAAAGCCGGCTCGCCGTTCGTCTCACCGCAAGGGGCAAGCCAGTCATTTTCGATCGACACCGCGGCACAAAAGTGGAGCGCGACGCTGATG
>JBKPMZ010000308.1:0-1615 GCA_046732415.1 Vulcanimicrobiota bacterium | reverse complement strand
GTCTAATGCCACTTTGAATGTGGCGGTAGATAGGGATGAGGGGAGGGGCAGGGCAATCGCATCTCGATCCTGGCTCAGTATTGCAAGCCGCTTGAATTGGACAAGGGCCTTGCTTTGATTCCTTCGTGGAGGGCATTTCGCGTTCACGGAGGGTTCATCAATGTCGCAGCGACTGGTCGCCGTTTTCACCCCGTTTGAAGATCTTACTGATCCTCGGGTCGAGCGTTCCCGCCAACATGAGTTGTTCGACTTGGTCGTGGTCGCACTCTGCGCCACGCTGGCGGGCTCGGATACTTGGGCGGACATTGAACGCTTCGGCAAAGCGCGAATCGAGTGGTTGCGAACGTTCCTGCGGCTGGAAAACGGCATCCCGTCTCACGACACGTTCGGCCGCGTGTTCTCCCGGCTTAATCCCGCGGGACTGCTGGCTCGCATCCAGCAGTGGTTGGACGATATCGGCCTGGAAGTCGGCAAGCACATCGCGATCGACGGTAAGACGTTGCGCGGCTCGTTCGACAAGGCGGCCAGCAACAATCCGTTGCATCTGGTGTCGGCGTGGGCCGCTGAAGCTCGGCTCACTCTGGGTCAAGTCGCCACCGACGCCAAATCGAATGAGATCACGGCCATTCCGCTGCTGTTGGAGTTGCTGGACCTGAAGGGAGCGACGGTCACGATTGATGCCATGGGCTGCCAGAAGGAAATCGCTGCCGAGATCATCGACCGAGAAGGCGACTATCTGTTGGCGCTCAAGGAGAACCATCCCACGCTCTGTGAAGCAGTTGCGGCAGAATTTACGGCGGCGCTCGAAGCCGACGTTCCGCCGCGCGAACTGCGACGGCACGTCACCGTGGAAACGAATCGGGGACGCGAGGAACGTCGCGAATACTTCGCTCTGCCTGCGCCGCGCAGCTTGCCCGGGTTTGCTGATTGGGCAAACCTGGTCACTCTCGTGATGGTCATCCGCACCACGATCGCAAACGGCAAGGAATCTGGCGAAGTGAGCTATTTCCTGTCGAGTTTGCCGACCAAAGTGAAGACGTTGGCCAAACTGATCCGCCAGCACTGGAGCATCGAAAACCAGTTGCACTGGGTGCTGGATGTAACTTTTACAGAGGACGCTAGCCGAATCCGCAAGCAGCATGCGCCTCAGACCTCGGCGATGTTGCGAAGATTGGCAGTGTCCATCTTGTCGCGGGACAGTTCGCTAAAAGATAGTCTGCGCGGCAAACGCTACAGCGCCAGCCTCTCCACGGACATCTTGGAACGCATTCTGCTCAGTTTCGTCGAGAAATAAGATGCGATTGCCGTGTATGAACGCTGTGTTTAGTCTTTCTGGTAGTCTGTTAATTTCAGAAGCCCCCTTGCCCCAACGGACGGTCTTTGTCCGTTTGTAGCCTTCCTGAAAATACGCCTCGGGGTAAACCGTGTAGCCTCGGGCTAGCACTTGCTTGGCAAGTTCAAGGAGATCGGCGTTTATATCTGACCATTCCGGCCCGGCGCCTTCCAAATCGAATTGGCAGAAGTCGCCTTTGGTTGTTTTGATATACCAACGACCGTTGGCGGTTTGTTGAGTGTTCATCTGAAGATTCCTTTCTTGTTGGCGACGATCATACAG
>JBKPMZ010000307.1:0-7103 GCA_046732415.1 Vulcanimicrobiota bacterium | reverse complement strand
GGAGTAAAGCGAGGTGTTGCTGAGATACTGCGGCGTCCAAGGATAGCCGCCTTTGCCGCCCGCGCCGCCGTTGCCGCCGCCGCCTCCGCCCGTGTTCTGATCGTTGGCCGCGGGGTCGTCGTCCGTGCCGCCGCCGCCCGCGTTACCCGGAGCGCCCATGCCTTGGTCGCCGCCGGGATAGCCGTCGGCTCCTGAACTGACGACCGTCGGCGTCGTAGGATTCGACGGCGTCGAAAAGTTCGTGTAGTAAAACACGTAATTCGGCGTGCCGAGAATGCCCTCGCCTTTGCTGCCGAAACCGGGCTTGCCGGCGCCGTTCATCGTCGACGAGGCGGCGTAGTAATTGTTGAGCACCGCCGTCGGAGTCGTGGTAGCCGTCGTCACGCCGCCGCCGCGAAAGCCGTCGCCCGTCGCGTAGATCGAGGCGCCGCCAAGATTGAGCGTGGACGAAATATCGAGCGCCGCGACGCCGCCGGTCTTGCCGTCCCAATATGCGGCGGTGAAGTTCGAGGAGAGCGTCGCCGTGGTGTATTCCGGAACGCGCACGATCTGATAGCGCTGGTTGTTGGACGTATTCTCGTAATATGAATTGATCAGGCCGCCGCCGCTGCCCGCGCCTTGAACGGTTGCAACGCCGCCCGAAACGCCGGAAACGAAGACGTACTCGTACAAGCCCGCGTTGCCGGTCGACGTATAGCCGCTGCCGCTTCCACTGCCGTCGCCATACGACGAACTGTTGGACGTGTTGAATGACCCGTTGCCGCCGTCTTGCATCTGCATGATCAGCAGTTCGTCGCCGGATGCGACAGCGGTGGTCGCGCCGCCGTTGCCGGTGTCCATCGTGCCGAGCGTCACCGACGTCGAACCGGCGTTCAGCGTTCCCGCGTTCGGTTGGTAGTACGTGTTTGTCGCTGAACTCAGCGTGCCGCCCGCCGCGAAATTCATCGTGCCGGTTGGACACGGCGGCGTGGTCGATGCAACGGCGCGCGGCTGCTGCACGCTGCCGATTCGCACGCTCATCGAACTTTGCGCGAGCGTAACCGCCAGCACGGCGATGAACGTTTTGCGCGCATTGTTACGAACGAACCGTTTTACTGCTGCTTGCCCCATCCAAAAATCCGGTCGACGAGCGTTGTCAGCGTGAAGTAAAAACCGCGGCGCTGCGGCTTTGCGGTCAATGAAGGATCGGCACTCGCCGAAAAGTTGTAACCGAGCGCGAAGCGCGTCTGTCCCGCCGCGTAGCCCGCTTCCGCGGCAAAATCCGTCGAGCGCGCATTCGCGATCCCCGGGATGTCGAGCAGCCGCACCTCCGCGCCCGCATCCCAGCGCGATCCGATCGTTTGACGCACGCGCAGCCCCGCTAGCGACGTATGCGCCACGTAATACGCATCGCCGTCGAGTTTATACGCCAGGCGACCCCCGATTTCCAAACGCCCGGTCGGGCGGAACAATTCTTCCAGCGACACGACGCTCGCCGCGCCGCCGTTCCAAAAACCGCCGTTGGAACGCGCGTACGAGAAGAGGGAGATGAAACGATCGTTCTCCGCCGGGCGATACGCGAGCGAGACTTTATCGTCGATAGAGCGCGCGGCGCTGCTATATGCGCGCTGTACCGTACCGACAACCGCGACGTTCGCCGAAACATGGCCGGCGATACCGGCCGAAAGCGTTGCGCCTCCGCCGAATCCCGAGCGCGTCTGATACGCCATGGAGGCCTGCAGCGTTTGCGCGTTGTCGTAGTGCAGCGTGCCGCCGAGCACCGTAAACCCTTGCGCGCCGGCGCCGGCGGCATTGGCCGATTGCGCAAGCAGATTGCCGCCCACGTATTTCGACAACCGGAAGCGTTCCTGCACGCCGAGCGCACTGTAGATATTCGTCGCATCGCCCGTACCGCTCACGACGTAATCGCTGCTCACCGTCGTCGCGGGCGAGAGCGCGCGTTCGAAACCGAGTTGCATCGAATGCGTCGCGCCGGAGCCGAACGTAATGCCGCTGCTCGCGTTGGCGAACGTCGTCGTGGGGGCGGCGCTCCACAGTTCACGCAGGTACGCGCGACCATGCCCGTCCATGTCGTAGCTGAGCTGCGCGAGCGTTTGCGATGGCTGCGTCGATCCTGCGTCGCTGCCGGTGATGGTTTGGAATTGCTCGACCGTTATACCGACGCGCTTGCCGGCCTTGTATTCGACGCCCGCCTGTGCTTGCGTCTGTGTCAGTGCGGGAATAGATGCTGACGGGTTTTGGCTGTGCTGTGTGTGGCGCACGAGTCCGCCCAAGAACGAGAGTTGCGGCGTCGCAAACCAGCGCACGGTCGCGCTTTGATTCGCTTCCGAATCATTGACGCCCGCGCCGTTATTGCTCTGCCCGTCGGCCGCAACCGTAACCGCGACGCGTTTGGGAACTGCGTGCGTGAAGGCCGCCCGATACGCGAGCAGCCCGGCCATGGAAAGTCCGCCGAACGGGTTCGAAAAGCCGGCGCTGGTGTTCTGGAAATCGAGGTCAAGGCTGTCGAGCGGCGTGTGCGCGTTCATGCGAAACGCGAGCGCATCACCGCCGCGCTGCGCGGGAAACGGATTGCTCGGATTGGGCAGAAAACCGTAGGACGAGGCGTGCGAGAGTTCCCACGAACCGTCGCTCCAGCGCCGCGATACCGCTTGCGAGAGCAGCGAGAAGTTCTGCGTTCCGGTCGCGTCGTTCACGTAACCGACGTGCAATTGCGTGTTGCGATCCGCTCCGAGGGCAACGTCGAGTCCGGCACCGGTCGTTTGAGAAATCACCCCGGGGCCTTCGTACTGATACTGCAACTGGACGACCTGCGGATTGAACTGCGCATCGAACGGAAGCGGCACGTTGATGAAGCGCAATACCCCGGTCGCATAGTCGAGCGTATAGTCCACGTTGCGCACGAGCGGCACCTGCGAGACGACCGCGCCGCTGTGGCGGTCGAGCGCGGCGAGTTGCAGATAATCCGAACCGACGACGATATTCGCGTGCAGCTGCTGCATCAACGTGGCCAGACCCGACACCGGCAGCACTTGCGAAACGAACGCCATATCGTTGCGCGCGGTGAACGCGCTCATGGTTACGCGATCGTTTTTGTCGTGCAGTTCGGCTTGCGCACCGCTGAGCAGTTGGTGATACGCGCCGGCGTCGCTCGTGCCGATTTGCGCGTTGAACTGCCCCCACGTCAGACTGCTGCGGCCGTTCTCGACCCGCGCGTACACGCGATCGCTTGAGTGAATCGGGCTGACGACCTGCGATGCGTCACCGTACGTCTGGTATGGGCGCTCGTTTGGATCCGCGACGAACGGTCCGTACGATGAAACGGGCGAGAGCCGGTTCTGCGATTCGTATGCTGCGGTTACCAGCATGTTCTTGCCGACCTTGCCGCTTGCGTACAGCGCCGCACGCACGCGGCGCGCGCCGCCCCCGTCGGGAATGCCGTCGCCGTCCACGCCGTCGACCATCGCACCAGCACCGAGGGAGACCACGCCGTTGACGAACGGCTTGCGTAAAAAAGGTTCGATGTAAAACGTCTTGCGCAAGTGCGCGTCGCCGGCGTCGATCTGCAGTTCGAGCGGACCGGAACGCGTGCCCGGATGAAGCTCGATCTGCATGTAGCCGCCCGGCGGAATCGGCTGTTCGGCCGTCTGCGCCGTCGCCGCATTTGCATCGTCGCGCGTCGCCCGCACGTCCGGCGTGCTTTGCGGCGCGGGGGCTGTCGCCTCGCCGATGCGTGCATCCCCGCGCAGAATCGTGAACCGCAATTTCGATCCGGGCTGCGCCGCATTGCCGTATCTGTCGCGAATCCAAATGCGCGCGGGAACCGCCGTCTTGCCGTCCGCAACCGGCGCAGTTGCGAAATCCGCGTAGATCGAGGCGGGCTCGCCCGGACCGAACACCGTTTCGCTCACTGGATCGCCGCGCAGGCCATCGGCACCGAGCGGCACGATGGTCAGCGTATTGGGACCGGGTTGGAGCGGCACGCCGTAAAAGAAATACTGCGTCTCGCCCGTTTTGTTGTTAACGGTGCGTTTGCCGAGTTGCTGATACGGAATCACCGTGCCGTTCGCGCTCAGTTCGATGCCCGCGCCTTTAATCGTGGTTGCGATAACCTGCGTGGCACCGATGGGCGATGCTTCTTGCGGCTGCGGTGAAACGAACGCGGCACGCAATCCGGCGGTCGCAGTAAATTGCAGATGCGTCAAATCGCCGAACTTTGTCGACGGCTCTTCTGCCGTGGACGCGCACGCGAGCGCGCCGCTGACTGCGAGCGCGAGGAGCGCGCTTCCGATGCGCCGCAGTGCGAGGGCAAGTGCCACGCGCACGCGCCGGTTCATTGCGCGCCGCCTTGCAGCGCGAACTCGACGTCTTCCATCGTCGAACCGTCGAGGATGCCATGCAGCAAACGCTGCTTCGAGCGCGTCGAGTTCATCGGTGCGCCGTTGAACAGCGTGACGCCGTCAGGAAGCGTCGACGGATCGATGCGCAGCACGTGCATGCCCGGACGAACTGCGGCGAACGAAAAGAACCCTTGCGCGTCGGTGATAACGTAACTGCCGTCTTCCAGGTAGATGCGCACGCCCGGCACGGGCCTATCACCGGCAGTATAGTGTCCGGTACCGCGCACGTCCACGAATACGCGGCCGGTCACAACGCGGCGATCCGAGAACATGCCGCCGGTAACGACCACCGACGCGTTTGCGGAACCGGACTCGTTCAATCCCGTTCCCGCCGCGCCGGTTACGTTCACGCTGTTGAGCAGCGTGGTGCCGGAAGCGGTCGACGGGAAAATCACCGCCGCGTACGTCAGCGTGTGCGATGCGCCGGCGGCCAGCGCCGCGAGATGCCACGTAAGGGTACGGCCGTTCACCGCGGGTTCGACGCCCGCGACCCCGTCCAAACGCGACGTTTCCGGCGCGTACGCCAATCCCGCATCGAGCGTATCGGTCATGACCACATTGCGCAGCGCGAGCGGTGATGCGTTGGTAAACTGCACGGTGTAGACGATCCGATCGCCCGGCTCCGCCGAGGAGCGATCCGCCGTCTTTGACACATTGATCGGACTCGATTGAAAGAGCGGCAGATTGCCGAACAATCCGAACACGCTCGCCAACTGCACGGCTTTGTTCGTCAGCGTGAACCCGCCCGCCGCCGCGAGCGGCTGCCCGTCGTCCGATAGTGCTTTGACGTCGTACAATTCGTTTTCAACGCCCGGCGTGATATCGAGTTCGATCTTGCGGTTCAAGTAGCCGGGCGCATCCATCGTCAAAAAGAACTTCGACCCGCCGGCTGCGATTTGCGAAGGCTGCAACGCAAAACCGTACGTCCCATCCGCACCCGTGACGACTGGATTGCTCGTGCCGCCGCCGGCAAACGTCCCTCGCAGAACGCGGCGCGCGGCCGATGCCTGCACCGCATCCTGCAATTGCACCGGCTTGCCGTTTTGATCGAGCAGCGAAATCGTGGCGCCGCCTATTGGATGGTCCGCTCCCGCGAATCCGTCGAACACGATGTTCGCGCTGCCGGTAAACACGCTCGCCGCGCTCGTCGGCTGTTGTGCAATTCCCGCGCCCGAAATGTTTGCGACGTTGACGAAGCTCAACCCGAGCGCAAGCGACGGCGGTACGCTTGCGTCGAACGACACGTCGAGCGTCCCGCCCGCCGCGATCGTGCCCGCCTCGACGGTGAGCGTTTGCCCCTGCACGCCGGCCGCGGCGCCGGCGGGCACGCCGTTGATCTTTACGCTGTTCGCAACGATGGTGAGGGCGCTCGGCACCGTGTCGGTTACGACGACGTTTTGCGCCGGCGAACCACCGCTATTCATCGCCACGATGTCGAAGGTCACCGTTGCGCCGGGCTGGCTTTGCACGACGGAAACTTTATCGACGCTCTTGGAGACCTGCGATCCCGAACCGCCCGGGCCGCTCAACGACGGCGCAGTTCCGCCGACGACCCATTCGCGTCCGGTGTCGCTCTGCAATCCATTGACCGTTCCCGTTGCGGTCGTTTGCACTGTAACGTTGACCGGAACTTGCGCGCCGACGCTCATTCCGGCCGTCGCGATTGACACCACGAGCGAAATGGATGCGCCGGGTGCGACGGTTGGTGAAACAGCGCCGCTCGCCGCATCGGAAGACGCGCCGTTCACCACCCACTTCGCCGAAGAAATCGACAGCGAACCTGCCGCAAGCGCGGTTACGCGATAGGCGTCGCCGATGTTGCTGCCGTTGAACACGTTAAACGTGCGCGACGTAACTTGTCCGACCGGCACGGTCTCCGTGCCGCTGTCGGCCTTGCTTTCTTTGGGCGAAACGACAATCGCCGCAATTTCGGCGACGGTCGCAACGACCGTGTTCGAACGCGTTGAGTAAGCGTGACCTCGCGCATCGGCGTAGGTCGCGCTCACGGAGTTGTCGATGGACGTCCCACCCGATGAAGCCGCAAGGCCGTGCTGCCCTGCCAGAAGGCAGAGCAGCACGGCGCATGTTATTGCGATTACTTCACGGTGAGTGAGAACGTAATCGTGCCTTGCCAATCCTGGCTGCCTGACGGACTGTTGTAGTTCTTCGGAACGAGCGAGAACGAAGTACCGCCCGGCGTTACCTGGAAGGCCGTTGCACCCGCGCTGAACGACGATCCGTACGTTGCGTGCGGTGTACCGGTTGCGTACTGGAACGTCGTTCCGGTACGCGCCGACGCGGAGCTGTTCTTGTCGACCGGTGCGGCCTGCAGTCCCGTGGTGAAGTAGCCCCAGTTGTTTTGCGTGGTCGAAGAACTGGAACTGGTGACCGTACCATCGTCGGTGATGACGAGCACGTTGCCGCTGCCCGTTTGCGTCGTGCAGCTGTCGAACGAAACGTTCGTGTCACTGGTGCCGAGTACGAGGTTGCGGTAGTCGACCGTGTAGGCGATAGAATCGCCGGAACAGACGGTTCCCGCAGCGTACGACGGCGACGCCGCGCTGGGACAGTTCGTCGAACTGATGCTCTGCGACTTGGTGAGCGCAACGAAACTCGAGTAGAGTTCGTCGTGCGTGTCGTCCGACTTGGTGTTGTCGCCGACGCTGACCGCGTGTACGAGCGAGTCGAAGCGCGTGAAGTACG
>JBKPMZ010000306.1:0-4015 GCA_046732415.1 Vulcanimicrobiota bacterium | reverse complement strand
ATCTTGGTGCGGGTGTTCATGCTTCCCCTTCGACAAGCTCGGGCTGACGGGCGTACTTGAAGTATGCAGCGCACGCGCCCTCGCTCGAGACCATCAGCGCGCCTATGGGATGCTCCGGCGTGCAGGCATTACCGAAGAGTTTGCACTGCGGCGGCGTGAGCACACCTTTGAGCACCTCGCCGCACTGCGCCGCCTTCGGGTCGGTTACGCGAACGCCCGGCAGTTCGAATCGCGCTTCGCTGTCGAACTCCGCGAACGCAGATTTGATTTTCAACGCCGATTGCGAGATGAAGCCCAAGCCGCGCCATTCGAAATACGGGCGCAGTTCGAACACATCCGCAAGAGCGCGCATTGCTGCCGCGTTACCGTTCCACGGCACGATGCGGCGGTACTGGTTTTCCACCTTCGCCTCGCCCGCTCGCAATTGCCGCAGCACCATCAAGATGCCTTGCAGCAGATCGAGCGGCTCGAAGCCGGAAATCACCACCGGCTTGCGATAGTGCTGCGCGATGAACTCGTACGGGCGGCAGCCGGTGATCGTCGAAACGTGTCCGGGGCCGATGAACCCGTCGATGCGCATGTCCGGCGAATCGAGAATCGCGCGAATCGCCGGCAAAATCGTAACGTGGTTGCAAAACACGCTGAAGTTGCGCAGGCCGAGCGCCTTTGCCCGCAAAATTGTGAGCGCGGTCGACGGCGCCGTCGTCTCGAAGCCGATCGCGAAAAAGCAGACATGCTTGTCGGGTTCGTTCTGCGCAATGCGCAGCGCGTCGAGCGGCGAATACACCATGCGTACGTCGCAACCGCGGGCCTTGTATTCCAGCGGCGTGCCTTTGGTTCCGGGCACACGCATCATGTCGCCGAAGGCGGTCAGCACCGTAGCCGGACGTTCCGCGACGGAAAGCCCGTCGTCGACGCGGCCCATCGGCAGAACGCATACGGGGCATCCGGGGCCATGCACCAAACGAATGTTTTTGGGAAGCACGTCGCGCAGGCCATGGCGATAGATGGAGTGTGTGTGACCACCGCACACTTCCATGATGCGATAGTCATACTCCGGATCGACCGTGTGCTCGATTTCGCGCGCGACTTTCGTAATAAGTTCCGGATCGCGAAACTCATCGACGTACTTCAAACCGCGTCCATTCATGGCGAGAACGTGTATCCGCGGACTTCGTCCATGGCTTGCTGCTCTTCACCCAAGGCGGCGATCATCGTCAATTGATCGCGCGCCTCCTGAGCGCCGATCTTGCTCATGGCAAAACCGACGTGGATGAGCACCCAGTCACCGATATCGAGTGGTTCGTCGGCGAGCAGTCCGATGTTGATATTGCGCTTGACGCCGGCTACGTCCACTTTCGCGAGCAGCGGCTGCTCCGTGGAAAACTCGACGATCTGCCCGGGGATAGCCAAACACATGCTACATCAACCAAATCTTGGCTTCGCGCGCGAGATCCTTCGGGAGGGACTTTAGGAAGTTCATCCATTCTTTGGCGGTCTGGCGCTCGCGCGTTCTCACTTGCAGCATGAGTTCCGGCATCTCGTCTTGCACGGTCCCCTCGTTCGACAGCGAGAGAATATGATTGTACCGGCGTAGATCGTGCGCCATCTTGAGCGCCATCCGTGCCGCGTACAGGACAGCAAGCACTCCGACCGCTCCCCAAAAATTGCGCTTGTTCATGATGTTGCTGCTCCTCCGCCGATAGGCACGTGAGTCAGTTTGCGAACCAAATCGACGCACGCGGGCAACGCGGCGCGCACCGGTTCGGTCAGTTCCATCCCTTCTGCGAGACTTTGCGGAACGCAGCCAACGACGATGATTTGCGTGTCGCGCGCTGCTCCGCTGCGTTCGCGCAGCGTTCGGTACAGCGATAGTGCCGCGTCAATCGTCATCGCGTGCGCGTCCGGCGGCGTACCGGAAAATACGTCCTCGTGCGTGCAATCTATTGCGAACACCGTTCCGGGCGGATCGTCGCGCGAGACGGCATCCACGAGAATCACGCGATCGTATCCGTCCAGCATTTCAAGGGCCAGGTGCATGCCCCCGGTGCCGAAGTCGCGCACGCGCACGTCGCTGCCCAGATCGACGCCGGCAAGCAGACGAATTACCGCCGCGCCTAGTCCGTCGTCGGAAAGAAAGATGTTTCCGAAACCTGCAACGAGTGCGCTCACGGCAGCGGCTCCACCTCGTCGACCCCGTAGAAAAACGATCGCCCATACCACTCGTGCAGATCGCTCGCGGGGTCCGCATCGAAGACCACGCCCACGTACCGCTTGCCTTCGAAATCCGTGTGCACGGCATTCACGCGCGCCGTCATGCCGCGGACCAAACTGTCCCACACGTCGGCACGGCCCTTTGGTTGGATGCGTACCCGCGAACCCGGCGCGACGGTCACCCCCGCGATAACCACGCGCTCGTCGCCGGCGCGCGGTGCGCCGCCCGTCAGTTCACCGTGAAGCGTTCGCTGCGTGTCGGCGTCGAGCGCTTCCGCCCGCTCAACGAGCTCGCGCACGTACGGGTGCGCGGCACGTGCATCGCGCTTCTCTTCATCGCTCAGCGAGGCGACGCTGAGCATGAGCAACTCATCGATCTCCGTGCCGTCGAACGTGCGCGCACGGCTTGCGGGCGCGATACGCGGAAAATCGTACAGAATGATCGGCGAAACGAGCAGCATCGAAGCGCTCTGCTCGCCTTGGTCCGGCTCGCCGACGAGCACGGGAAACGCACGCCCGTTCGTGCAGCGCGCCGCAGCGGCTCTGGCTTCCTGCGGCGGATCGAGCAGCGATGCGAATCGGCCGCCGTCCGCTTCGAGCAGGACATGGGCGCTAACGAATGCTCGCTGCAGGCTCTCGTTGCGCGAAGCGCCCGGAATCGCCGGCGTGAGGTTGCGAACCTCGAGCGCGATGCGCGTTACTGCGCCGTCTGCCTCGGCAATCATTGCGATCTCTGCGCTCAAGCCGTCGAGTGCGAATGGAATGACGGCGCGCTCGTCCGCAAGCGCGAAACAAAACGTGATTTCGCGTTCGACCGGTTGTTCGAGAATCTGAAGAAACCGCAGCACGCCGGTAACGCCGTTACCGCCGCACAGCACGAACTCCGCGCGCATGATATGCGGCTCGGAGGGATCCGCATACCCCTGCGGCATCACGACGCCGAACTGAAACGGCATCTGATTTTTGAGCGCGTTCTTGCCGTACGGGAAAAGCAAGAAGCCCTCGTAGAGCACCGCGTCCGCAACAGCGCGCACCGCTTCGATCACGTCGGCGCTCCCAACAGCCGCTCGAACAATTGATCCCAACTCGTCGCACCGCTGAGGGCGCGATAGCGCTGCAGCCGGTTCAGCGTCTCACGCGTAACCCGAATCAGGGCGTCGTCGCCGTAGCACGCGCGCATCGCTTCATGCCACACGTGCAGCGGCATGCGGTACGCGGCCTCGCTGCTCCACGGCACACGTTCGGTGGAAAATCCCGACGGCGCGCAGCGAAAAATCGCGCCGCTGAACAAGAGCCGCACCGGTATCTCGCCGCCGCCGAGCGCGTTCAAATACCGCGTCGCGGCCGCATCGAAGTCGTAAGTACACGGCACGGTGACCTCGGTTTGCGTCTCGCGCTCGAACGCGGGAACCGTTACTGTAATATCCGCCCAAGAGAGCGCGTGCAGGGTCGTGCCCCAGCGATCCGGTGTGTCGAACAAATCGACGAGCAGCGTTTTCTCCGCGCCGTCGTACTCGCGCCACTGCGGTTCGATTCGAATCTGCGCGCGCAGCACCATCGCTTCGATGGGCTCAGGCGCCGTCACGCGTGTTTCGAATACAATCGACGGCGCAGCCGCATTCCGCTTGGCGTGCGCTGCCGTCACCGCGAACGATATTGCACTCATGCCGCGCGCTCCGCAATACGTTCGAAAAATGTTTCGATCGCTTCACGTACGTCGTCTCCGCCGCTTACTCCGGTCCATTTCGATCGAACCAGGCCCACGAGTTCGTAGCAGGTGTCGATCGGCACGATGTACGAG
>JBKPMZ010000305.1:0-34149 GCA_046732415.1 Vulcanimicrobiota bacterium | reverse complement strand
GCGCTACATCGCTCATTTCGATGATGATCGCGCGCAAATCGTCGCTGACGTCGCGAGATTCTCTCAGGTACGCTGACTCGGCATCGACTTCGTTCGAGGTATTGCCATACGGTTCGCGAGATCCCAGGCGAAAATCGAGCGTATCTTTGTCCGCGATCATTTTGTTGTAGCGATCGCATAGCGCGCCCAGCGCGTAGCGAAGTTGGCGCGACGTGTCGTTCATGGGCTCATTCTAGCACGGTGCCTGTATGCGCTACGGAAAGCGGCGCCGGCCGGCCCGCAACCCTTTGCGGCCCTCCGGGGTCATGGGAGGGTTGTACCAGGCACAGTTCCGTGAGATACTGCTAGGTACCTAAAGGCGCGATCTTTCGAGCGGTCGCTATGTTGCGCCAGCGGAAAGATTGGCCCCGTATTTCAAGATTTTCCCGAATTAGCAATAGTCCCGAGCGGCTTCGCCAGTCGAAGACGCTCAGTACGAATTTGCCGCGCTCACTAGTGTTTCAACGTTTTGGCGTTCCAAGTACTGGCGGGTCCGAAAACCACAAACCAAAAAACAGAGTTAGGAGACTCGTTCATGTACACAGATGAAACCCTTAATTGCGTCGATTGCGGACGCACCTTCCCGTTCACCGCAAGCGAGCAGGACTTTTTTGCCAGCAAAGGCTTTACGAACAAGCCGAGCCGGTGCGGGGATTGCCGCGCGGCGCGCAAAGCCTCGGGCGGCGGCCGCAGCAGCGGCTCGTATGGCGGCGGCGGCCGCGAAATGTTTAAGGCAACCTGCAGCCAGTGCGGCGGAGTGGCGGAAGTTCCGTTTCAGCCGCGTGGGGACAAGCCGGTTTACTGCCGCGATTGCTTCTCGGCACGCCCGAGCTATCGCTAAACGACAAATGACCGAATCGCGCTCGGACCAATGGTTCGAGCGCGATTCATGTTCGGCGACACCCGCCGAATAAGGAAATTATGATTGATTCATTAGACAATGCTTCGCTGAGGGCAGCGTGCGACGCCATGCGCACGGCTATTGTAAGTCGCGCCCACGGTGACATGGAAAAAATGCGCGCTCCGCTGCGAGCATTGCTCGGCCTCGAGCAGGCAGCATTTAACGCGCGACAAAATTGTGGCTGGCTTCGAAAGCGCCAGATCGAGCTGCGAGAAGCACTCAATGGCTGGTCGCCGAATGCGCATGGCATATCCGGCGTGGATGAACTGCAGTTTCGTTATAGGGACATCGTGACTGCTTTGCAAGCGCCAAACACGGCAGCGGCGCTTATGAAGAAGATTCATGCCTGACGTTCTTATCGCCGCAATTGCACGGTCTTGTGATGAGACTGAGCTCGAAAAAATATTGTCACAATGCGTTGGTATGGAAGCAGGCCGCTTAACATTGTTCGTAAGGGATCTCTCGCGTGAGGCTTCGGCGCGCTCACGGATGCATTTTATTCCGTTTCGAGGTTCCCCGATTACTTCAGGGGCGCATGCGAAGAACGTGCCGGTGCTGGGCAGCACGTTGGCTCTGTCAGCATACTTAATCGATGATGATTCGGATCATCTCAAAGGTATCGGGGTTTCCAGCGACGCCGCTCGCGCTTACAACATTGCGATAGATAAGGGGAGCAGCGTCGTAACGTACATGGCCAGCACAGAAAGCGCAGCATCGGTTGAAGGCCAGTTTCGCGCTTGTGGGTTCGTGAAGATCCGCCGCTTTCCGAAAGATTGAAAGCGCCAGGCGAACTGCGGATAAGCAACCATACCGCCGATCGCTTAAACTCGAACGACCCCGAGAACTGGCCCGAGCCGGCGAGTGCCTCGCTGCCGCAGACCGGGTGTGATATACTGTACTAAAGCGACTCTAGGCATCTGACGGAAAGCTGCCCACGGTTACTGCCGCCAACGCGGCGCACCACGAGGGAGCTTTTTTTATTGGATTTACAAGCTCGCCGGACGTGCGAGCAACGCTTGCAGAAAAGCCGTAGCGCGTGCGAACGTCACAGGAAGGCCATCATGGTCACAACATTGCTTGGGAAACCGCCGGATATGGACGCGTTTCCGCGGTCCACGAATAAGGTCGGCATCATCGCCTTACAGGGAGCGTACGATCTTGTTCGCCGAGAGCGACTGCTCACGGCGCTTCGAGCGATTCAAACGTGTGATATCGCGATCATGGACATGCGCGATGTTACGCATCTCGACACGACAGCTCTGACCTGTTTCATACAGCTCAGGGAGCGCTTGCGTCAGGGCGGCCCGGGAATCGTGCGAATCGTCGGTCTGAGGCCGAGTCTCTATCGAGTATTCGAGATCGCTGAACTTCAACACGTCTTCGAGGCCTTCGAGACCATTAGCGATGCCATGGGCGAATACGGATACACCGTTAACCACCAACACGTAAACAGACGCACCAGCTGAAGGACGAGAGCATAATGCTATGCACTGCACCACTCGGCATCTTGAACACAAAGCGATTGGGAAATAACGGTGTGGTTCAAGAAGCGGCCGAACCTATCTATGGCGGATATGCTAATCGTCGCGGAGAGATTTCTCTTTTTGGAAAGAGTGTCGTCTACCGGGTGAATCTCAAGAACAATACCATCCAGCAACGCTCGCCGCTGAATTCAGGTGCACAGGCACGTTACGACGCGACCGAAGCCGGCGAGACATTCGAGTACGCCAACCTGAGCTTCCAACGGTTAAGCAGCGCTCAAATCGTAGACATTTGCGCTGTGGGCTCGTTCCGTATCAGCCCTAAACCCTTCTAAGTCAGTAACGCTCGTGGAAAGTGCTCCCTTGCCGGGATCTGGGCGCAACCGTTTCTAACTGCGCTGCGTCTTGGGGGCATGCAACAGACAACCAGACAGATTCACGAAGTGCGGCGGCAGCCTGCGCCCGCCGGCAGATGCCAACCGCTGGCGCTTTTCGACGGCTTGCTGTGGACGGGTTCTTGGGACACAGATCGCATCTACGGCATAGATACCAGCACGTGGAGCGTTGCTGAGGACGTCGCGGCTCCCGGTAAACCGTATGGTATTGCGGCGCTCAATGGTGCGCTGCATGTCGTCGTCTCCGACGGCGGTGAAGAAGACGATCGCTTTCTCTATCGCTTCGTACCGCGCGAAGGTTTTGTGGCGGATAGCAAGACGCCGTGTCCGCAGATGACCGGATCGCACATCGCTTCCGATGGAACGCGCCTCTATCTGGGGCAAGCCCACGAGCGCCGGATCGTCACACTCGACGCCGGCTACAATATCTCCGACGCGTTTCCACTGTCGACGCGCACTGGCGGATTTGCTTTCGGACCTGGAAACGAATGCTATTTCATCGCTGCCGATGCCGATTTCGACAACCTCACGTTCGGTACGCTTGCGTTGAAAGCGGGCAATTCTTCGTTCACCGCGATCGCGCCGTTCGACGCGGGCTTTCGTGCGCTCGCGTTCGACGGGTCGGTGTGGTACACGTCGAACCGCGAAGACGGCGAAATCGTGACATTTACGCTGCCGTCCGCGTAAATGCGCAAACCGGCGCGAGGTACCGCTATTCGTAATGGAGTGCGGATGCGGGTTGTATCCGCGTGGCGCGAATCGCGGGTTCCAGCGATGCGGTGATCGCGGTTGCTACCAAGATGACCGTTACCGCGGCGAGCGTTAGCAGGTCGATTGACGTCGACTGATAGAGCAAGTCGCGGAGCGCTGACGATGCGGCATAGGCCAGGGCGACGCCGAGGACGACGCCCGCGGCGGTCAGCAGAAGTGTGTGTCGTAGCACGTTTGACATGAGTTGCCGGTTCGTCGCGCCAAGGGCCAAACGTACGCCGAATTCATGCGTGCGGCGCGAAACGGTGTATGAGATGACGCCGTAGGTGCCGATCGCGGCGATAAGCAGCGCTATGAAGGCCATGAATGCCAGCAGTTGGGTGGCGCTCCGCGATGCGCGCGTCTGATCGGCGATGTACGAACTGTACCGGACGGTTTGGCGCTTTGGCATCAGCGGATCCACGGCGTGAATCGCTGCGCTAATCTCGCGATCCAGCACGGCGGAGGATGCGTGCGAGCGGCCGACGATTTGAAAGTTTGGCGCAATGTCTTGCGCGATGGGCACGACAATTTGCGCGAGCGGCGTCTCGGTGAGCGTTTCGGCTTTATAGTCGTCGATTACGCCGACAACCGTTCGCGGCATGTTGCCATTGTAGCCGACGTTTATACTTCGTCCGATGGGATTCGAACCGCGGAAAAATTTGCGTGCGAAAGCCTTGGTGATCAGCGCGACGCGACGTGCGTTCGTGTTATCGCGCTCGTCGAACATTCGGCCTTGTAATAAGGTGAAACCGAAGAGCCGGAGCGCTGACGGCGTCATCGCATCATACTCCGCGGTCAGCGTCACGTTCGGGCTTTTGCGCGCGCCCGCGATCGTGAAATCAAGGGCGACGTAATTGCCATCGGAAAGCGGTGCTGACACGATGAGTCCGGCATCTTCCAAATCAGGAATCGCTTGCAGCCGGCGCATCAAGGCGTTTGCAAACGCGTGCTGGCTCTGTTCGTTCGGATAGCGCTTGACCGGCGGGCGAACAGGGGTCGACGCAACCACGCCGTCATAAGAAAATCCCAAATCGATGTGCGACATGGCGACAAAGCTTCGCATCAGCATACCGAACGATGCGACGATCGCAAGCGCAACCGCCAGCTCGACGACAACCGCTGCGTTGCGCAGCCATCGACCGCGGGACGCCGTCGTGCCGCGTCCGCCGTCTTTGATGACGCCCGCAACCTTCCCATGCGAGAGCGTTATCGCCGGAATGAGTCCGATAACGATGGCGGTAATGGTGACCAGACCCGCAGTAAAGATCAGAACGGGCAGGCTCACGTGAATCTGACCAATGCGCGGCAGGTCCGCTAAGTAGACGCTTGTGAGGGAGTTCAGAATCAGCGTGCACAAGAGCAAGCCCAGAATGCCGCTCGCTATGGCGAACAGCGCCGATTCTGCAAAAAGCTGCATGATGACGCGCCGTCGCGTGGCCCCCCAGCGCAAATCGCAGTGCGATCTCCGGTTCACGCGCGGCGACGCGGGCTAGCAGCATGTTGCCGACGTTGAGGCACGCAATGAGCAGAATGCCGAGCACTGCAGCCAGCGCCACCCCGAGCATCAAGCGCGGCGAGCCGAAGATCTCATCGTTAAACGGTATGACGTGTTCGGCGAGCTGGGCGTTGGCGACGGGGAAGCGCGCGCGAAGCGCGGCTGCAACGCGGTCCATGTCGGCCTGCGCCGCGGCGACCGACACGCCGGGTTTGAGGCGAGCGACTGTTGTGAGGTAATGCTGGGCGCGCGTGCTTTCATCCACATGCAGCGGTCGAAACACGCTAAGCTGGTATCCCGCAAAGCCCGCGCGGCTGAGCATGACGAACGAGGCGGGAAGCACGCCGATGATGCGATAGCTCTCGTCGTTCAAGCGCATCGTCTTGCCGATGACGTCCGATGAACCGCCAAATGCCGATTTCCAATACGCGTTGGAGATGACGACCGAACGCGAAGCACCTGCGCGCATATCGCTTTGGTCGAACAACCTTCCCAGCGCAGGTTTTACTTGCAGCGCTTCAAAAACGCCCGGCGTTACGGCGTAGCCGCCGAGCGATTCGGGAACGGTGACGTCTGTGCGCGTTGGAACGAAGCCTGCGGCAGAACCGATCGCCGTAAACGAACGTGTCATGCGGCGCCAGTCCTCTTCGTTTTGCAACGACGTTTCCGAACCGTGCGCGTTCGGCGCGTTCACGGCGCGATCGAAAATGAACACGAGGCGATCGGGACCCGGATACGGCAGCGGCGCGAGTACGACGGCCTGCATCGCGCTGAAGATGGCCGCGTTTACGCCGATGGCGATGGCGAGCGTTCCCACCATCAGCAGCGACGAAGCGCGCGAGCGTGCGGCAAGGCGAAAGGCGTAAAGCAGGTCGCTCACGATCATCGAACTACGCTCCGTAACGGCAGTTCCAGCGATATCCACATACGCGCCGATACAAAAAAGCACGAGCGCGAGCGAACCGCTGCGCCGCTTTTCATCGGCCTTACGCGTGAAAATGCCAAGCATTTGCGCACCGTACGCCTGACGAAAATCGGCCGGGCACGCGCCCAGCAGAATGCGGTAGAACGCGCGGGCGAGCCCCATCGACTTAGCCCCGCGCGGGGAGCAGGCGCCGCATCCGTGCCAGCCGCACCAATCCCTCGAGCCTTCGCGCCTCGGCTTCGGCAACGCGGCGGCCGCGCGCGGTGAGCCGGTAGTAGGCGCTGCGGCGCGGATCGTCGTCCGATGTTGCGGGGACCTCGCTAATCCATGCCTCTTGGAGCAGCTGCTTGATGATGCGATAGAGCGTGCCGGGCAGCATCTCCACCTCGCCTTTGGTCAGCTCCGCCACCTCTTTGATGATGGCATAGCCGTGCAGCTTCCCTTCGGCGAGCGCCGTCAACACATAAAACATGGGTGTGCTAATCGACATCCGTATACTATCTCCGGGATATATTCTAGCAGAATATGTTCCTGATGTGAAGATGTGGCCGCCTCGGCTGACGGTCTTGACAGCGGTGCGCGAACAGCGTAGTATCGAATTACTAGGAAACTAGTAATTCATCCCGCAACGGAGGCGACGCCCATGCCGCGACGGCGGTCTCTTACATTGACCGATCACGAGCTGCGCTTGATGAACGTGCTGTGGCAGCGCGAAAGCGCTACGGTATCCGACGTCGTCGAGGGACTGGAACCGCCGAATCTCGCGTACACCACGGTGCTTTCCACGATGCGTACCCTCGAAGAAAAGGGCTACGTTACGCACGAAAAATCCGGTCGCGCGTTCGTCTATCGTCCTCTCGTGAAACGGGATGACGCGGCGAGCTCGCTGCTGGACACGCTGCTCGACCGGTTCTTTGCAAATTCGCCGGGTGTATTGGCGCTCACGCTTCTAGACGACAAGCGGTTGTCAAAAAAGGATCTCGCTCGGCTCAGGCAGGTCATCGAGCGTAAGGGGCAGTCAAGATGATCTTCGCACTCCGTACGTTGCTCGACGTGCTGTTTGCTTCGTTCTGGCAGGATGCGCTCGTCGCAATCGTGATTGCTGCCCTGCTGGCGCTGGCCGGGAAGCGGCTCAATGCCGCAACGCGGCACGTCGTGTTGCAAGGTGCCCTCGTGCTTATGGTGGTCTTGCCGTTGGCCAGTACGTTGTCGCACGTGCACCCGTACGGCCTTAGCGAAACGGGCCATGGCATCGCCGCAGCAACCACAAGCGCTCCCGGTCGTACGTTGAATGCAACGCTTGCACGCCAAATCGACCTGATATTGCCCGATTGGGCAGTGCAGCTCATTGTCGCGGCCTGGCTTGCGGGCGCTGCCGCTCTTTTGCTGCGCATCATTCTCGCAGCCGCGCAGCTCAAGCGCATCGTGCTCCGGAGCGAACGGGTGGCCGATCGCAACGGTGTGCGGGTCTATGCTTCGCGAACTATTCCGGTTCCCGTTGCGCTCGGGCTTTTGCGGCCGGCGATCGTCGTGCCAGCGGAGCTGCTGCACGAAGGCGGCGACGAACTGGAATGCGTCTTACTCCACGAGCTGGCGCACGTACACCGGCGTGACGCGTGGTCGCATACGTTCGAGCGTCTCGTATATGCGCTGCTCTATTTCAATCCCGCAATCCGCATGCTCTTACGGTCGCTCGAGCTCGAGCGAGAAGCAGCTTGCGATGATTCGGCCGTGACGTATTCGCATGACACGCCGGCGTACACGCATACGCTCGCCGCGCTGGCACTGCGCTCCAGCGTCACCACGGAAATACCGGCTGCCTGCGGTGCGGTCGGATTCGGTCACGCGATCGTCAACCGCATTGCGCGCTTGGAGGATCGGCACCGCAACGGTTCACTTCTGCTTTCTCCTTACGCGCTTGGAGGGTTTTCATTCGTGCTGATCAGTATCGCGCTGTCGGTGCAGTTGCTCGCGCCGGCCATTGCCTTCTCGCCGCGAGCGGTTGTCGCTCAAACCGCGCCGCCGTCCTCGAATTGCTCTCGTTCCGTCATGGTCGCGGTGCCGGCGCGGCCGTCGGGATCGCTTCCCGCGGGTCAAGTGAGCGTGGAAGTCACCGTATCCGCGAAGGGCGCTGTAACGGGTGCGAAGATTGCGAAGTCCAGCGGAAATGCTGCGCTCGATCGTGCCGGACTGAAGATCGCCGAAGACAGCGCATACGAGCCGGCGATGCGCGATTGCAAGCCGGTCGCAGGGAAGTACCTCTTCATGTTTAGCAGTGCAGGAGAATAGCAATGAACATTCGCGCAATTATCGTCGTTGCGCTGGCGCTTGCCGCCCTGAGCACGAACGCCGGCGCCGCGCCGAATCAGGCTTCGATGCAGCCGTATATGCAACCGGTCAACGCGGTGTTGGCGGCCGTGACGAAGCACAACGAGCAGCAGTTCGCCTCCGCGTACGCATCCGATGCCGTCATCATCGACACGCAGGCGCCGTACCGGTGGACGGGCAGCAATGCCGCGAGCGATTGGCTTTCATCTCTAACCACCTACGGCAAATTGCGCTACGCGCGCTTCACCGTGTTCGGCGATCCGGCGGAGGTAATGCAGGGCGAGCATAACGCGTACGTAATGGTGTTGGGCGCGTTGCGCGGCCTCGGCGCACGCTCGGGAGTGCGCCAAAACGTTTTGCTGACGTTTACTCTTCAGGACGTGGGCGGCAAATGGAAGATCACCAGCCAGTCGTGGACGGACGTGCCTCCGGCGTTTAAGTTACTCTTGCGCTAGGCGCGCGTGCAACAGGCCTGCGGTTAATCCGCCGGCAGTGTACAACAAGATCGTCAGCAGCGCGGTCACGGCCGTGCGAGCGGTTTGTGCCGTGCTCAGCCCCATGGGGCGCGGCAGAGCAACTGCGCCCACACCGCCGGCGATTCCGAGCACGAGTCCGGCTAGCACTGCACGTTTCGGTATAAGCGCGACCCCGGAGAAGTACAGTCCATTCGAGAGCAGGTCGCCGGCGAGCGTCGCGCGGTACAACGCGCGGCCCTTAGGACCCGGCGCTCCGAGCATGTTGCAGCCCTTCGAAAAAGCTTGCATGCCCAGCAAATCGACACGCGGTGCGCTCGGCGTGACCCGGCGCGTCAGTTCGTGCAGCACGTTCGTCGTCAGCGCGCCGGCGGCACCCGCGCTCATTGCGTTTCTCATCGCATTCATTGGCAACTTCTACCCATGCGCGCGTTGCGCGCATGGGATGTATCGCTGCATTGCACGCTTTGCGAGGCGGCAAGCATGACGCGATCTTTTGGGTAGATGGGCGCGGTCGCCGTACTGACGGCAAGGAGTCGCAATCTATGAACGAATCGCAGTTTTCCTCATTATCTTCTTCGGGCTCACAAATGACGGACGAGCTGCAACGCAGCGGCTCATCTGCCGGCGAGATAGCGCGCGGCGTGAGCGAACCCATGGAGCGCGGGCTTGCGCGCGAACCGGTAAACTCGAGTGTTCGAACCGCGTTGTTGGTTGCTGCCGGCGCTTCGATTTTAGGATCGCTCATCATGCAAATGCAGGGCCGCAAGCACGAAGCATTGTTCGTGGGGCAGTGGGCGCCCACGCTCGTTTCTTTCGCTCTGTGGTATCAGATCGTCAAATCGCAATAGCCGGATTGGGTAAAGGCCCCGCCGTTACGCGGGGTCTTTATCGCCACACTCCTCCCACGCTGCGTCCTCTCGAATTAGGATGCGCAGTGTTTCGTAGAGCTCCGCTGCGTCGGCTACCATCCAGAATCGCTCGCGCAGCGCCTCGGTAATGCGGCAGCGCATGCGCCCGCCATCGTCCACGGTGAACCGCAGCGTCAGCGAGCGCACGAGTCTGTGCGGCACGGCGCGATCCTATGCGTCCGTTTTGAAGATGCTTGCGGCGATGCCGTAAACGATGGGAACGCGGACGTCTTTGCCTTGGAACGATGCAACCGTCGTCCATATCCATGCTACGAGCGAGAGAACGGTGAGCGCCAAGTGCAGTAGCGACTGCAGCACCCACAGCACTGAAACCAGAATCGCTGAAGTAAAGATGTCGAGCGCAATGAAGAGCGCGATGAAACCCGCCCACATAACGATGGATTGGGCCGCGGCTCGCCTCGTTTGCGCATTGCTTCCGCCGCCGACGAGCATGACGATGCCGCCGACGATCCCGAGAAGGTACGCCAGCCCGGACGCAATGTTCGGGTCCAGACCAAAAGGCGTGTCTTTGGGAGGTGTTTGAGAGATCACAGTCGCCAGAACCTCCGATAGATGAAGATGCCGCTATCATAGGGACAAGGTCTCAAACGGCTCTCAACCCGGACGCCAGGGCAACGTTGAACGGCAGCAAACTGATCCGTCCATCATCATGAGCTGCGTGCTGCGGACGCTGGGCGAGTTCTCGTTTACCGTTGACGGGCGTACGGGCCAGCCCCCTTCGACGCAAAAGGCGCGCGCGCTGATGGCATTTCTCGTGCGTCACCACGGCGAACGGATATCGCGGGAACGGCTCATCGAGCACTTCTGGCCCGACGCCGATGCGGATCGCGGACGTCAGAGTTTGAGCACCGCACTTTGGTCCATTCGACGCACGCTGCGCGAGTGCGGGCGTGACCCGGCGGATTTTCTCGCCACCGACGCAATGACGGTCACTTGGCGCCTTGCAACTACGCTCGACTCATTAGAATTTCAACGCCTCGCGCACGCCGGCGACAGGGCAGCGCTGGAATGGTATCGCGGCGAGTTTTTGCCGGGAGATTACGACGAGTGGCCGAGCAGCGAGCGCGAGCGCATCCTCAACGATCTCGAAACGCTGCTTGGAGAGCTGGTCGCGAACACGGGAAGCGTCGATGCAGCGCAGCGCCTCCTAAAGATTGACCCGTTCAGCGAACCCGCGTACCGTGCGCTGATCGACGCAGAGATAGCCGCCGGCCGCGTCGTCGCGGCACGGACGCTTGCAGAACGATTCATGCAAGTGTTGCGAGACAACCGGCTCACGCCATCGGCTGAGTTTCTGGCACGCATCACAGCACTCGGGACGCACGCGTGCACGACGTTGCCTAGCGCGTTCGTCGGGCGCGCTGAAGAGCTTGCTGCTTTTACCGCCTTCACGACGGCTCGCGATCAGCACGTCATGCTCGTCCTCGGCAATGCGGGTTTTGGGAAAAGCACCCTCGCGGAAAAGTTTGCCGAACGGGCGACCGAACTAGGTCACGGCGTCGCACGCTTGGCTGTTCGTGCGGATTCGCAAAATTTCGGCGGTTGGGAGCACATCTACGCAGAGTACAGCTCGCGTCCGTACGAAGAGCTGCTGCGTCTTCACGGAGCGGCGGTGGCGAGTGCCATGGCGGATGCGGTCGCCGCTGCGCTGCCAGAATCGGGGGTAATTCTCATCGACGATGCGCACCGGCTTGCCGGTGACGCAGCGTATGTCACTGAACGGGTCATCGCCCAGGCGCGTGAGCGCAGCATTCACATCGTGCTGTTTGGGCGGCCAGAAGGCATGACCCGATTATTGAAAGTGTCCGGCACCTCGGCCTGCGCGGAGCTCTGGCTGCAACCCTTAACGCAGGACGAAATCCGCGCGGCGATCGCCCAGCGGGGAACCGAAGCCGACGCCGTCGCGTCGGCGCTCTTCGAGCGAACGAAAGGCTTTCCGCTGTTTTTCGGACGACTCGTGCAGCGGTTGCGCCTCGACGGCGTTGCGGGCCGGGAGAGATCATTGGCCGATGAAAAACTCCCCGATTCCGTGCGGGCTTTACTCGAAGAGCGCTTACGCGAACGCGGCGATGACGCATTCTACGTCGCCGGTGCTTTTGCAATCGATCGGCGCTTCACCGTCGACCAGCTTGCGTACGTTCTCGATTGGCCGGAAGCTCGCGTGCTCGACGCGCTCGACGATCTGCTCGCGCTCGAGTTGCTGCGCGAGTCCGAAGAGGCGCCGTATTTGGACTTCTCACACGACGTGATCGCGGAAGCTGCTCGCGATTCGCTCGGAGCGCACCGGCGCCGCGCGGTGCATACGCGCGCTGCAGCCGTTTTGGAAAATGCCGTTTCGATCGGCGATCTTACGCGTTTGGCACAGCATCAGGCGGCCGCCGGTCAAGTTGCAACTGCGGCGCAGACCTATATCCGCGCCGGCGATCTGGCGATTGAAGCTCTGCAGCCGCGCAACGCGCTCGATCTTTTCGATCGAAGCGAAGCGCTGCTCGCGCGAGACCAGTCGCGTGACGCACGGCGCATAGCGTTGCGTGCCGCTCTCGGGAAAGCCGATGCCCTCAACCTCTGCTCTGAACCCGCCAAGTCTAAGGAGATTAGCGAAAAGGCTCTACCGCTGGCGCAGGCAATCGGCGACGAGGACTTGTTCTTGCGGCTTTTGCTCGTGCATATGCGCTCGATGATGCGCGTCGACGACATCGCCGCGGTGAAATCCGATGCGACACGCGTTCTGGAGATGGCGGAAAAGCGTAAAGACGCGATGGCTGAAGCCAGAGCCTGCTCCGCTCTGCATTTTTATTACCGGATGCAGTTGGACTCGCAGGCCGCGCACGATTGGGGCGCACGCAGCGCCCAGTGCGCCCTGCAAATAGGCGATGTCGACTTTGCATGTCTCATCCTCTTGCAGATGGCGACTGCGGAAGGCTTGTTCTGGCGCTTCGATGCGGCATGGGATCTTTGGCGCCAGATCGACGGGCTGATCGGACAAGGCTCTCAACTGGTGCAGGCACATTATTTTGCGGAAAAGACGCGCATTCACGTGCAGCTCGAGCGGTATGACGAGGCGGTGGTTCTCGTACACCGCGCCATTGAGCTCTTCGACAGCGCACCGGTCGGGCGTTGCGATCTGTTGGCCGATCGCCAGCGCTGCCGGCTGATCGCGGATCTGCTTGTAGCCAACATTGCGTTGGCGCGGCGAAACTGGGATGAGGGTGTTGCTATTTCCGACCAGCTCTTGTCGAGCGGACCCGTGCGGCAGAGTGAGACGGTGCGGGCGAACGTTGTCGAACTCGCCGCGCGCCTTTTGGCCGGCAGGCGCGGCGACGGCGATCTCGATCGCGCGTGGCATTTAGTCTGCGGGATCGACCAAACGGCAATTCCTGCGGAGGCGGTTCAGTATCTCAGGGCCGCAGGAGCTCTCCTTGCCGCAGCGATGGGACGGCCCGATGCACGCCTGCAAATCCGCGCGGCGCTCGACGAGTCGATACGCATGTCAAACGGAAATCCCATCGAGGCGGACGTGTGCTTCGAAACACTCGCAGGAGCTGCTCGCGAACTCGGCGATGCGCAGCTGGAAGCGGAGGCGAGCGGTCTCTTCGAACGCTTTAACGCGATGCGGCGGCAGGCTGCCGGCGCCGCTTGGGGCGGCGCCAGTCCCGCTCAAATCTAAAGACGGCTCAGCACAAGACGCGCAAGCGCTGTAAGATGCGCGTCCATTGTCTCCAGACTGTCCGGCCCTTTGTAAATCGCGACCGACACGAGCGTACGGCCTTTTTGCGCGAAGAGCGTACCTGCCTGGTAGTACGCCTTGGATCCGACCGCCTTTACCGGCTGCGCATGCGCCATGCCGAGCATGGCCATTTGCTGTGCCACGTCGCTGCCTGTATCAACGGTAATGTAGACGTTTTGGCTTTTTGACGCATTGCTGTACCGGCAGTTGCGCGTTCCGCCATCGTTTTCGGGAGTGACGACCGCTACCGGCGTGCCGAGAAACTTCGTGGCTTCGTTCTGTTTGAGCAGCGCGCACGTGTCCTTTGCGAGCGCCGGCGACGCCGAGACGGCGAACGCGGCGAGGAGTGCGGAGATGAAAAGTTTGTTCATGATTGCCTTTCCGCCTAAATCGGCGCCGTAATGTTGGGGATTGCGTTGTACTTGGAATAGAGGATGGTCATCGGGCCGTTGTCGGTTTGCGTCATCACCTGAACGGGCAGATGATTTGCGCCGATCCACATTTCGGTCGGTTTCGTCGTGTTGTCTTTACGAGCGATCCGGTAATGCTGCGTGGTCACGCCGCTCACGACTGCCGTCCCGAGGTACGTTACCGAATAGCTGTCCGGTGCGGGCGCGTTTTTGATGCCCATCGTCCGCGCACTGTCCGCGATGGCGCCGCCTTGCGGCATCGCCATCGGAATTTTCATCCAGGAACCGCCGCGATAGATCCACTGGTCGGAATCAATGCGGATCATTTGCATGCCCTCAGGCAGCGTGACGTGCATTTTGTCCGGAACAATCTCGTCGAGCGAGATGGTACGGCTGTTGGGCATCTTGATGTCCGCGTGAAACGACTTTAGCGTACCGAAGGTGCGCCAAGCCTGGCCGATGTCGGTCAGTGGACTTGCTTGGGTGACCAGCGGCGCTACGCCGAACGATCCGAGCGCTGCACACGCAATCGTGAGACGAACGAAGAGGTTTCTCATGGTTGCCTTTCTGGTTGAGGGTTAGAGCGGCTTGTACATTGCCGGCGGCGATCAGCGCCAATGCGAGCGCCGTTGCAGCACGTAGGCATCATGACGTGCCGTCCTCAAACGGCTCTCAAAGCGTGCCGGTCGGCTGCGCCATCCTGCGCAAGCGAGCGAGCGGCCAAACGCAGGCCGGCGAGCAGGACGGCGCAAGCGATGGCCGCAAAAGCAGCCAAACGCCCTACCAGGCCTTTACATGAAAGGCGTTGTTGTGTATTACATGACTATTCCGACGCTTTTAAGAGGCGCGGCTTTTGGCTTACTTGCGGGTCTTTGCTTGAGCGGCTGCGTTGCGGCGGCGGCTCCGCCGGCCACGCCGGCCGCACCGCCCGCGCTCCTGCGCGAGCCGGTCGATCAGCACTATTATCCGGGCGTTTCGATTGCCGTTGGAACCGTTCGCGGCGTGAAGGTGGCGCTCGCCTACGGGTATGCGGACACGACGCACAACACGCCGATGACGCCGAAGACGCACATCCGCTTCGCGTCGGTTTCAAAAGCGATAACGTCCGCGGCCGTGCTTATGCTGGATCAAGCGGGTGCGATTTCAATCGACGATCCGGTTGCGAAGTACGTTCCGCAGTACGTCCAACAGCCGGTCGCGCCGCCAAGCCCCGGTGCCACACCGACGCCCAGCGGTTCGCCACGACCGATTGCAATCAAGGATTTAATGAGCATGACATCGGGGCTTCCCGGCCGCGCCGGCGGCGATCCGGTGCTTCACGGCGACGCGCCTATTACGTCCGCGCAGTTTTTCTCGAAGATGAACCAGCTCAAACTGTGGGGCTATCCGGGCACTCGCTGGGATTACTCGAACGAGAGCTACTATCTGCTCGCACAGCTCGTGCAAAACGTCAGCGGCATGAGTTTCGCCGACTTCTTACAGCGAAAAATCTTTCAGCCGGCCGGCATGAATGACTCCTATAGCGACGTGGGCGCGGCGGACTCGTTGCTGGCCACGGGATACGTGCATTTCGCGCAGAGCGACCCGTTCATCGAATGCCCCGCTCCTGATTGGAGCGGAGAGCTTGGTCCTGGCGGCGTCATCAGCACCCCGAGCGATATCGTCCGTTTCGATATCGCAATAATGAACGGCACGTTGTTGGACGCGCAGCACCGTAAACTATTTTTTACTCCGGCGTGGGACTTCGGCAACGGTTACGGCTATGCGTTCGGATGGTTTACATTGCCGAACGGTCTGGTTGTACACGAGGGGGACTTCTCAACGACGCAAACGATCAACGCCATCTTCCCGGATGGCACTTTCGTGGTGAGCGCGGCCAACGGGGCAACGCTAGCGCCGTTCTTTGATCGACGCTACTATGTGAACCAATTGCAAAATGCGTACGGAAGCACGCCATTTCCGCTCGGAACACCGGTAAAGGCCGGCCCGCCGCCGGGCATCGGCTCGTTTACCACATGCGAACAGCTCGATCAAATGCTTTACGGCTCTGATTCCTGAGCGCGAAGGCCGACTCCGCGTTTGAGATCACGCATGGCCCACTTTCCGAAGATTTCTTCGGGATGGCGGTCTACCAAGAACGCGAGAAGCCGTATTGCGTGCGTTTGCGCGGTTTCACCGGGCAGCGATTCGAAACGCGCGGCCAGCTCCCACGCGCAACGCGTATACGCCGCATCTGCTCCATTATGTGAAAGCGTCCAGAATTGTGCTTCCAATGCCAGCGCTGCCGATGCATCGGTCTTTTTTGCGGCGGCGATTGCGCCGAGCAAGCACTGCGCGTTGCTTACAGTACATGACGATGACGACGACGATCGCGGCGTAGGCGGGGTGCCGGCCCATCGAGGCCACGGCCGCACGCCGATTCCGCGCTCGAGATCGCGCCGTGCATTGGTTGCAAATGCGGTGCCTGAAAAATCATCGCGAATCTTTTGCAACACCGCAATCGCATGCAGTCTCGCGCCTGCGCCCGGCAACTCTTCATAGAGCACCGCAAGATTCCACAGTGCCGCGGGGAGCCAAGAATCGCGCGGATACCGTGTGCTCCAATCTTGCAGCGCATCTTGTACCGAAAGCGCGTCGTGCTCGATTGCATCGGGTTTGCGGCGCGCGCGATGAAGATCGGCTGCGAGCGAAAAGATCATGTGGCGAATGCCCAGCGGGCTGAGCCGCATATGCCCGAAGTATTCGTCGGCCGGCGCAAGGTCTGAAATGGAAACGGGACCGGCAGCAGCGGTCCCGTTCGGAGATGAAAGCGCAAACGCCGTAAGCGTTGCCAGACAGATAGCGAGCGCGATTTTCGTTCCCGTCATCTCTGGACCGCCGCCTTTCGCCCGCACGAAAGCCGTTCATGCCGTTTATGAGGGCGCCTGCTCGCTAATCGAATTGCGACAAAGCGCTTGCCTCTAAGGATTGGCCTCTCGCAGGTTCGAAAGGAGAGCGACTGTTTGTTGCGGAGTGCTAAAAATGCGCAACTCATTCATTCTCTGCATCCTCGCCGCCGCACTGGTGTTTCAAGTTCATTCAAGTGCGCAAGCCGCCGACGTCGGGCCGTGGTTCGCCAAATGGTCGCACGTTTTTTCCAGCGTACATGCGACGCCGATTCCGAAGCCCGATTTCGTACCCGGCACGACGCGCGAGTCGATGCACTGCGGCGCGACCGGACCTGTCGGAGCCGGAACGTGGAGCGTGCTCAAATACGATCGCGCGCACCATGTTGCGCTGGCCGTATCAGGCACGGATGCGTGCAGCCTTGCATTGTTCACCGCACCACCGCCGCCCGGCGTTGCGCTGCCGAATGCGGATCTCACCCGGTACGGAACGGGGCACGGCGGCATTCATATCGGCAGCACGTACGCAGCGGTCGTCGCTGCTTACGGCGGCGCGCGTACGCCTCGCGGCCGGCATTTTCTGGCAGCGTACAGCGCGACACTTCCGGGGCAGACGGTAACGAATCCGCCCAAGCACATTCAGTTGCCGGAGACGCTCACGTTTGCCATCGATAATGGCCGTGTGACGGCCATCAGTGTGTACGTCGACCTCGCCGGCGAAGTTTAGGGTCCATGCCCGTCGGTGCCAAAGGGCCCGCGTAAGCCATTTGACCCATTAGTCGGGCGAGGCGCTCGCCTGGCGCCCTGCGAAACCGCCAACGATGAGGAAGCGCGCGTTTGTCGCGGCCGGAATTTTTGCGTTGGCGGCGTGTGGCGGAGGTGGCGGCGGACCGTCGTTGCCCGCGACGCCCGCGCCGGCGCGCTCCGGTGCGGCTCTTTTTAGTATTACGATTCCCTCGAGCAGCGCAGCGTCGACGACGCGCAAGCCGGGTTACGTATCGCCCAATGCCCAATCGGTCACGATCGCGGTAAACGGCGCCGCACCCAGCGTGACGGCCAACATTACGCCGTCGTCCGGCGGGTGCACGACATCGAACGGCGCGACAACGTGTACCATTAGCGTGAGCGCGCCGCAAGGCGACGACACCTTTGCCGTTACACTCTTCTCGGGCACCGACGCATCCGGTTCGCAAGTGGGTTCCGGCACGGTGTCCGCAACGATTGGTGCGTCGCCGGCACCGCTCGACATTACGCTGAACGGCGTCGTCGCCTCGGTGGCGATCGCGCTCGGAAATGCAACGCCACCCGCGGGCGTGGCCGCAACGATTCCGGTTACCGTAACGGCGAAAGACGCCTCGGGCGCAACGATCATCGCGCCCGGCGGCTATTCGCCCGCAATCACGCTCACGAATAGCGATACGTCGGGTCACACGGCGCTCTCGACGACAATCGTAAGCGATCCCAACACCACCGTAACGCTGGCATACGATGGAAGCAGCGGGGTAGCCAGCGCGACGATTTCCGCGGCGATCTCCGGCACGATCACGAGCGTGACCTCGGCAACGCTCACGCCGCAAATCGCAACGCCAACGCCTTCGCCGACACCGACGCCAACGCCAACGCCGACGCCGACGCCAACGCCAACGCCAACGCCAACGCCGACGCCGACGCCAACGCCAACGCCAACGCCGACGCCGACGCCAACGCCGACACCGACACCAACGCCGGAACCGCTGTCCGTACTGCCGACGACGCTGAACTTTACGTTGCCGAGTGTGACGAGCGGCTTCACGGTTTCCGAAAGCGGCTATTCCGGCACGTTCTCGGAGAGCGATACGTGCAATCCGGGCGGCGGCGCAATCGCGACGGTTTCACCCGCGAGTGCAACGGGCCCGAACGCGACGTTCAACGTGACGTCGGTTGCCGCGGGTCAATGCACGATTACGATTTCCGACCAAAACGGCCAATCTCAAACGGTCACCGTTAACGTCACCATTACGCAAGGAGTCATCCAGTGATGCGGGCCAGAGCTGCAGTCTGCGCAATCGCGCTCTCGATGATGATGGCATCCTGCGGCGGCCATGGCGGCGGCTCGTCGATGCTTCCCCCTTCGGCGCCCTCGCATCCCATCGCACAGCACGAACGTGTGAAATTCAGTTTCCTCGTGCCGAACAAAACCGCAACCGCCGCGCGGCGTGCGGAAACGATTTCGCCGTCAACACAATCCGTCGGCGTTACGGTAAATGCGGGAACGGAGCAGGTCTTCGACGCGTTGCCCACTTCGCCGGGATGCAGTCCGGGCGAAACGGGCACGACGTGTACGGTAACGATTGACGCCGCCGTCGGAAACGATGCGTTCGTCGTCAACGCCTACAGCGGTACGGGCGCAACGGGCGAGATCCTCGATCACACCACGTTCAATTATACGATTGTACTCGACACGACGAACACCATCGCGATTACACTAGGGCCGGTGGTCAGCACCACTGCGGACAGCGGGCCGGGCTCGCTGCGTCAAGCACTCGAGGATGCCAATTCCGGCGACACCGTGACGTTTTTGCTTGATTCACCGTCGACTATTACGCTCACGAGCGGTGTGGTGCCCATCGCGAAGAACGTCACGCTCAGTGGACCGAGTGGCGGCAGCATTACCATTAGCGGTAACAACGCATCGCGTGTGTTTACCATCCTTTCTGGCGTAACGGCGACGATTTCACATCTCACGCTCACGCAGGGCATTGCGACCACGGGCAACGGCGGAGCCGTCGATGACTCGGGGTCGCTGACGCTCGACACCGTGACGGTGAGCAACAGCAGCGCCGGAGCGACCGGTTTCGGCGGCGGCATCGCTGTGGAGAACGGTGGTTCGCTTGCGATTTCCAACAGCACCATTATTGGAAATCAGGCCTATCAAGCGGGCGGAATTTTCGAATCTGCGCGCATGTCCGGCACAGTCACGATTTCCGACTCGACGCTCTCGAACAACACGACGACCGATACGCAAGGATACGATGACGGCGGCGCGCTCGTCGCGAACGTCACAACGACGTTAAACAATGACACCGTGTCGGACAATACCGGAAGCGCGATTGCGGTGAACGCCCCGCTCACCATTTCCGGCGGAACGTACTCCGGCAACTCGGCTGCGGGCAACAGCAGCCTGGGATACGGCGGACACGGCGGAGCGCTCTATGTGTCCAACACCGTGCACATCAGCGGCGCCAAGTTCGACGGCAACGCGGCCGGAGACACCAACATAGTGGACTCAGCGCCCACATCGTACGGCGGCGCCATTTACAGCGATCACGACGTGACGATCGACAATACGACGTTCAGTAACAACGTTGCGGGTAATGGCCCGAGCGCGGCAGGCAAAGGCGGCGCCATCAACATGGATGATGGTAACCTGACGATTACGAATTCCACATTCACTTCGAACAGTGCCGGCGGCACGACCGCTGCCGACGGCTACGGTGGTGCAGTACGCGACGAAACGTCGCTGCAGATTGCAATCAGCGGTACGAGTTTTACAACGAATTCCGCGGGCGGCACGGATTTGGGAGAAGGCGGCGCCATCATGCTGGATGGGCAGCTCACGCTCGATCGCAACACGTTCACGCAAAACACCGCGTACGGCACCAACGACGGCGCTGCAGCGGGCGGCGCGGCAGACGTAACGGCCAGCGGAGCCAGCGATACGTTCACGAACTCGACGTTCAGCAGTAATACTGCGAGCGGCGGCAGCACGACGGGCGGATACAATGGTTATGCACTGGGCGGCGGGCTCTCCGTCGAGGGCGGAAGCCTAAGGCTCGACGGCGATCAATTCACTTCGAATGCCGTCACGGCGGCCCATGATGCCGAAGGCGGCGGGCTTCACTCGGGCGGTACGATCGTGATGAACGGCGGTTCGTTCGACGCCAATACGGTGACCGTCGGTGATGGCGGTTGCATGGCATTGGCGGCGGGAGGCGGCGCGGTGTTTTCCGATGCAACCATCAGCAGCGTGTCGTTCACGAATAATAAGGCGCTCATTACTTCGCCGACGACTTCCGGTATCTGCGGCCAGGCACTACCCGCCAGGGCGGCGACGAAGGTGCACAGGCGCGCCGAAATCGTGCGTAGCCCGCACATCGGATTTTTTTCGCGAACTGTGTATGGACTGGGCGGCGCCATCGGAGTGTGCAGCTGCAGCGCGACGTTCACGTTCAGCAACGGAACGGTCAGCGGCAACACGGCGGCGACCGACGGCGGCGGTATGGATTTGAACGGCGACGTGGCCGTGATTACGAACAGCAGCATCACCTCGAATGCGGTCACGGCAACGCCGAATACCGATGACGGGGGCGGCGGCCTCATGGTGGAGAGCGGAACCAGCACGACGATCACGGGGTCGACGATTGCGAACAATTCCGTGGCCGGCGATCAGACCGGGAACGACGGCGGCGGCGGTCTGTTCGTCAGGCAGCCGACCACGATGACGAACGACACCATAACGGGCAATAGCGCGCAGTTCGGCGGCGACATTTACAACGAACTCTCAGCGCTCACACTGACCAACGTCACGATGATGAATGGCACGGCGACCGCGGATGGCGGTGCCGGCGGCGATTACTATGGGCAAAGCAGCAACTCGCTCACGCTGTTCGGCAGCATCATTGCCGGCGGAAGCGCCCCGGCGCAAGACAATCTCGGCGGGGATACGCAGATGACGACGATTACGGATAACGGGTACAACGTCATCAATACGAGCAACTCGTCAATGGCGCCGGCAAGCGATTTCGACGTCACTGGTGCGACGGTCGATCCACTGCTCTCGGCTCTGGCCGCGAACGGCGGACCGACGCAGACGATGGCTGACTCCGCGTCGAGTCCCGGCAAGGATCTCATTCCGATCACCACATGTGCGGCGAACGGCGTGACGACCGACCAGCGCGGGAACACGCGGGGTGACGGAGGCGACAACAAGTGCGATGCGGGCGCGTACGAATTTCCATAGCGTAACGTGAGCGAGTTCGCCGGCTTCGACCACGCCGACGTGCGCGTAAACGATCTGCACGCGGTGGAAACGTTTTACGATGCGCTCATGCCGCTGCTGGGGTTGCCGCGCAAGCGGCACGCGTTCGTGGATGCAAGCGGCGAGTGGTGCGATCCGCCGCCAGGGGCCGCCACGAACGTGATCGAGTATTACGAACCTGAATCCGTTGGCCGCGGCGCGCATTTCTTCGGCGTCATCGAAGACCGTTCGTCGACGCCGCATCCCACGCGCATCGCATTCCGTTTGCCGCGTGGTGCGGACTGGAAGATGTTTTTCGAACTGCTTCCGCGCATCGGCGCGCGCAACGTCGATCTGTCCGCGGACGTCGAGCAGTATCCCGCTGTGTTCTTCGAAGATCCGGCCGGAACGCGCTTGGAACTCTGCTGGCGCGCGCCCTAGTTTGCGGCATCGCAGCCCTCTTACGAAATTAGTTGACAGATGGACCCTGCGGTCGTAAACTACTAAAGAATTAGTATACGACCCGGAGGTTTGGATGCTTCTCACTCTGGTGGCGGCGATTGCCGTTGCTCAAAGTCCCGCGCCGTCCGCTGCGGCCACGGCCGCGCCGTCTGCCACCTACATCGGCACGCGCATCGCCTTGCCGACCGTCTCCAAACCGCCGGCGATCGACGGAACGCTGAGCGATCCGTCCTGGAAGACGACCGCTGCAAAAGTGCAGTTGCAGTGGAACCTTCGCGATCAGCAGTCCGCGAATCAGACGACGACCGCGTACGTGATGACCGACGGACACTATCTGTACGTCGGCTTCGATGCGCAGCAGCGTCAACCGATTCAGGCGGGACAGCATACCAACGATTCGAGCCTTACGGACAATGATTACGTTGCGGTGTATTTCTGGCCGAACGGTTCAAATGGGTTCACGTATAGTTTCGCGGTCAATCCCAACGGCACGCACGTGGCTTCGTCGAGCGAAAACACCGCGTACGCCCCGCGCTGGGCGTCGGCGGCGCATGAACGCGACGGGGGCTACACCGTGACGATGCGCATCCCGCTTTCAGCGATGAAGGGCGCGAACGGCGGCGCGTGGGGCTTGCAATTCGCGCGCTACGTCGCCGCGACGCAAGACGATTACGTGTGGCAGCACGCGCCGCAGCAGGGCAGCGGAAGCGAAGCATCTTCGATTTACAGCGGTTTCTTGGCGGGCATTCCCGCGCAGCCCGGCGTGCGCCCGAAACCGCGCATCGGCTTTTACCAATTGGGCGAACTTGCGTCCAAAACCATCGGCGGTTCCACCTCACGCATGGGCGCGGATATCTCCATTCCGATTACCACTGGTACGTCGTTCGTCGCAACGCTGCATCCTGATTACTCCAACGTCGAACTGGATCAGCAGACGATTCAGCCAACTGCGTACGCGCGTTTCTATCAGGAAGTACGGCCGTTTTTCACGCAGTTGCAGAACTTCTACAACTACGGTACGTGCATCGGTTGCATCGGGCAGGAACTCTACACGCCCGCCATCCCCACGCCGCGCGACGGCTACGCGATTGAAGGCAAACAGGGCCCCGCGACGTTCGCCGCGTTTGATGCGATCGGTATCGACGGGCGCCGCGACGATGCGGAAGCATTTGCCGCGCACACCGCCGATACGAAGACGTCGTTCAGCGTTGAGCGCGTCGGCGTGAATCTCCCCGGCTTCCGCGACAACGTCTCCTATTGGAACGTGAGCCACGACAGCCTCAAAGGGTTATTCGAATACCTCGGCTACGGCAACGAGAGCGGAACGCAGATCACCGATGCGACGCAAGCCACCCGCAAAGAAGCCGGCGTGGGGTATTACGGGCGCAACGGCGGCATCTATTTCGCGCTGCGCCATATCGGAGCGCAGTACTCGCCCGCGGACGGATTCATCCAGCATTCAGACATTGCGGGCTACGATCTCAACGGCGATTACACGTGGTATTACAAGCCCACGTCGTTCTTTCCGCGCGTCATTGTCGCCGCCAATCTCGACAGGTACCACGGCACCGGCGTTGGTTTGAATCAGGCTGACGCATCGTTTGCGATCGGAGCCGATTTCGCGAAGATCTGGCATATCCGCGCGCAAACCGGGTCTTCATATTTGCGACTCGGCGATGGCACGTTCACGCCGATCACGCAGAACGGCATCGATCTTTCGTATCATTACCACACGCCGACCGTGACGACGATCTCGTGGTACACCGGCCGCTTCGGCCCCGGCAAACTGGATTCGTGGGCGCGCTCGACCACGCTGCGCGCCGGTTCGCGCGGCTATCTCTCGTTCGAAGCGGACAGCAATCGTCAATGGCTCGACGCCGGACAGACGTACACGTCTTGGCTTGAAAAGGCAACGTATACGTATGAGAATGGATCCAACTCGTCGATCGGCGTGGGCGTGCGCCGCATCATCGGTGCCTCTCCCGTTGTCAGCGGCGGCGTACCGAATCCCGACCTGAACGCGTGGAATCTTTCGGTGGCATATCACCTTCGCTTTGCGCACAACGAACTCTATGTGGTTTACGGCGACGCCAACGCGTTCCAAACAGCGCCGCGCGTGGTGATCAAACTCATCGAATATGCGGGCGCCGACAAAGGCACCTAATTTCGGCGCTTATTCGCAGGTTTTTCCCTAGTCCGTAACCGGGCGGGCGTAGTCTTTCTTTCATGAAAGCCTTGGAGCAGGCCGCTGTTCTGGTATCTCTGAAGGGCGATTTCGACATCAGCTCGCGCGATACGCTGCGCAAGCTGCTCGGAAGAGCCGAGCAAGCGGAGGCGGCCGTTATCGACCTTTCCGGTGTAACGTACGCCGGTACCACACTGCTCAACGCATTAATCTCGCTGCGCAAGCGCATGCGCTTGCACGGCCACGAGGGCGCGATCAGGCTCGTCGGGAGCAGCACGCACATGCGCAAATTGCTCACGATTACCGCGCTCGACCGGCTGTTCGACGTCGCTTAATAATCCTCGCGCACTTCGAACGTGTGGTCCAACTGCGCCTTTTCGATGAAATCGCGCACGACCGGCGATGGTTTGAGCAGAACCAGAGGCGTGCGTCCGGCCTCTTTACGCGCACGCTGAAAGCGCACGAGCGACCGGATCGCCGACGTGTCGATGCTGCGAACGTCGTTCAAATCGAAGGCCAGGGGTTCGGCGTCCCCGTAGCGATCGAGCAAGTGGTCCAGTTCATCGCGGCGGGCGATGTCGTATTCACCTTGAAGTCTGACGATAATGGGCTGCGCCACGCCTTCATTTTTTGCACCGGCGGCACAGGCGGGTCAAGCGTCTAGAGCTCGGCAGGTCCCCGTTTGTCAGGAGAACAACGTCGCCGCCGTTCATGCGTAATAGTCGAACGCGAGCGTATCTTGCGCTTGCCACACTGGCGGTACTGTGGGGCTACAACTGGGTCGTGATGAAGATCGCGGTGCAGTATGCGCCGCCAATCGAATTTGCGGCGCTGCGCTTGCTGCTCGGAGCCGGCGTCCTTTTCATCGCGCTCGCTTTGCTGCGCAAGCCGCTGCGTCCGTCGCGGCCGTGGCAATTCTTTTGGATCGGGATGTTCCTATCGGGCGGCTTTCTCGCGCTCGCTACATGGGCGGTGCTGATCTCCGGTGCGGGCAAGGTTGCCATTCTTTCCTATACGATGCCGCTGTGGGTTGCGCTCGCGGGATGGCCGCTGCTGGGTGAACGCTTAAACGCCGTGCAAATTGCCGCGCTCGGCATCGCGCTCGCGGGCATTATTCTGGTTCTCGATATTCGAGGAACACACGGTTCGTTGTTCGCCGACATGCTCGCGCTGCTCGCCGGCGTTTCGTGGGCCATTGGTGTGATCATGAGCAAACGCGTTCAACGCGAAGGCACCGTCGACGTATTGGAACTGACGACGTGGCAGATGTTCTTTGGCGGCGCGCTCGTCGGCATTGCGGCGCTCATCGTTCCGGAACATGCGACGCATTGGACCTGGGCGTACGGCGGTGCGCTGGCATACAACGTCATCGCTGCATCGGCGCTGGCTTTTTTCTTGTGGGTCTACGCCCTGCAGCATTTGCCGGCGCGCGACGCGAGTATGGGAACGCTCGCGAATCCGGTAATCGGCATCATTGCGGCGTGGCTGCAACTCGGCGAGAAGCCGAGCACGTCGGAGGCAATCGGAATGGGGCTGGTCGTGGTCGCGTTAGGCGCGCTTGCGCTGCAGCAACAAGGAGTTACCGACGACAAATAAGCTCGACGCGCCCATTGCCGCCGCGGCAAGAATCGGGTGAACGATGCCGGCCGCTGCGAGCGGTACGAGCACCGCATTATACGCAAACGCCCAAAACAGATTTTGCTTGATCGTGCGCAGCGTCGCGCGGGAGAGATCGATGCCGGCCGCAACCGCGCGCGGATCGTTTGAAAGAATTGCGGCGTGCGCCGTTTCGATCGCAATCTCGGTGCCGCCGCCCATCGCCAGGCCCACGTCGGCGCTTGCCAGCGCGACCGCGTCGTTGATGCCGTCGCCGACGAACGCAACGTGCGCCTGCCGTTCGCGCAAGCGCTGCACGATCTCGGCTTTGCCTTCCGGCGTGACGCGCGCATGCCATCCGTCGATCTGCAAGCGTTCGGCGAGCGCTTGCGTCGGCGCGGGCGCATCGCCGCTCACGAGTTCGACGGCAATCCCGTCGCGATGCAAACGCGACACTGCTTCCATCGCTTCCGGGCGAAGCGCGTCGCCCAGATCGATCGCACCGAGCAGCGCTCGATCCGCCGCCACGTAGACGCGCGTCGCGCTGCCGCTTGCGAATCCATCGAGCGCGATGCCGTGCTGCTGCATGAATGCTTCGTTGCCGGCGATGCAGCGTTTGCCGTCAATCGTTCCGAAAAGGCCCGCGCCGGCTTGCGCGGTCACGTTCGTTGCAGTCGCTGGGGCAATAGCGCGGTCGTGCGCGGCGCGAACGATCGCCGCCGCAAGCGGATGCGCCGACGCGCGCTCGAGCGCCGCGCCTGTCGCCAGAACTTCGGCCTCGGTATGCGGCGCCGCAAGCACGATTGCAAGCACCTCCGGTTTGCCGATCGTCAGCGTTCCGGTTTTATCGAAAAGTACTGTACGCACGGCACCGAGCCGTTCGACCGCGTCGGCGTCACGGAAGAGCAGGCCGCGGCGCGCGCCGGCCCCTACCGCAACCATGATCGCGGTCGGCGTTGCCAATCCGAGCGCGCACGGACATGCGACGACGAGCACCGCAACGCCGGCGGTGAACGCGGCGGCAAATGGATGATGCGTGATCAGCCAGCCCGCGAACGTCAGCGCGGCGATTATGAGAATGACCGGTACGAAAACGCCGGCCGCCGCGTCGGCCAAGCGCTGCACGCGCGGCGTACTTCCTTGCGCGCGGCGCACGGCTTCGACGATTTTCGAAAGCGCCGTCCCCGCGCCGACTGCTTGGGCTTGCATGACGAGCGCGCCATCGCCGTTGAGCGTTCCTTGTTTGATTGCATCGCCCGGACCGGCGGAGACGGGAATCGGCTCGCCCGTGAGCATCGACGCGTCGATCGCGCTGCGTCCTTCGATCACGACACCGTCGACGGGTACGCGCTCACCTGCGGGAATCACGAGCACGTCGCCGCGCTGCACGCGCTCGACCGCAATTTCACGGACGGTCCCGTCGGCGTCGCGTATACGTGCGACCGGCGGACGCAGGGCGATCAGCGCGCGGATCGCGCGGTTGCTCTTACCGCGAGCCGCTGCCTCCAAATATTTTCCGGTGAAAACCAGCGTGACGATTGCGCTGGCCGTTTCGTAATACGACGGCTGCATCGCGATCGTCGCGTACACCGAATAGCCGAATGCCGCAGTCGAACCGAGCGAAACGAGCGTATCCATGTTGCTCGTGCCGTGGCGCAGCGCCGCGATTGCGCCGCGGTGAAACTCGCTGCCGACCACGAGCCACACCGGCAGCGTCAACGCCAGCATCACCCAGTCTTTGAAAGCGAACGCGACGGGCGTCATACCCAGGATCAGCGTCGGAACGAACAACGCAAAAGCAAAAATCAGCAGGCGGTGTTTGCGGCGAACCTCGCGGTCGCGCCGCTGCGCGTCTTCATCGCTTTGCTCGTCCGCGGCCAGAGCCGCGCCGTATCCGGCGGACTCAATGGCCTTTATGAGCGCTTCGGAACTCACGTCGGGTTCGTGCGAAACGCTCGCCCGCTCCGTGGCCAAGTTCACTTGCGCATCCGAAACGCCGGCGACTTTTCGGAGCGCGCGCCCGACGTGCGCAACGCACGAAGCGCATGTCATGCCCGAGACCGAGAGTTCGGTCACGCGCGAAGGCGTGCCGGTCGCCGTCATGCCAGCTCGTAGCCCGCTTCGTCGAGGGCAGCGTGCAAGTCTTGGCGCGGGATCTCCCGATCCGTGTCCAAGCGGGCGGCGCCGGCGTTCAAATCGACGTCGACCGACCGGACGCCTGGCAGCGCGCGGAGCGCTTCGGTGACGTGCCGCACACAATTTTGACACGTCATTCCCGTCACACCGATGGTTTGTATCATGTTCCTGGTTTACGATAGATGCGGGACGGTCCCCGCATCAGCTGGAACCCCTCCCGAGGCTTTGCCGTTGCACGAGCGGGCGGCGGCAGCGCCGGTTGTCATTCTTTAGGACCGTTTTGAAAGCGAGGTTTCACCCTCCCATGCATTGGCGTTTACGCCGTTGGGCTTTGGCTATAGGCCTGATTGCTGTGTTCCCCGTGACGATTGGAGCGGCTCCGGCCGCGGTCAATCCGTCCGAAGATTTGCGTCAGAGTTATCAACTGCTGACGACGACGTTTTACTCGAAAGTGGACGCGCAGCGATTGCTCGACGGCGCGCGCCGGGCGCTTTTGGACGATGCGTCCAAGCACCACGGCCACGTCAAAGTGCCGGCCCTTCACGATTTGGGCAGCATCGACGCGAACGTGAACCAGCTGGTTTCCGCGATAACGCGCGTGGGATCCGCGTTACACGCCTCGCAAACGCAGCTCACATACGATGCGATCGACGGCATGGCGCGCGCGCTGAACGACAAGTACACGACGTTCTTCACGCCGCAAGAGTACAAACAATTCAACGATGCGCTCGACCCGGAGAAAATTTCCGGCATCGGCGTCATCGTGCAGGCGGATGCGAGCAGCAAATACATCCAGGCGGAATACGTCGTGCCCGGAACGCCGGCGGAAAAAGCCGGCTTGCAAACCGGCGATCTGTTCACCAGCGTCGACGGAAAATCGCTCAAAGGTTTGACCGCCGACGACGCGAGCAAACTGCTGCGCGGCAAGCCGGGAACGGTGGTGCGCGTGGAGGCGACGCGCGACGGGAAAGCGCTGGCGGAAATGGACATCACGCGCTCGGAAGTGCAGCCGCCGACAGTGATTTACAAGATGCTGCCGCAGCACGTCGGCTACATTTACATTCTCGCGTTTGGCCGCGACACACCGGACGAATTTGCCGTCGCGCTCGATCGTCTGCAAAAAGACGACGTGCGCGCGTACGTCATCGATCTGCGTGACGACGGCGGCGGGTACGTGAATTCCGCGCTCGACATCAGCTCGAAGTTCATCAACAGCAATCCGCTGTTGACGATCGAAGAGCGCGGTTCGCACACGACGACGGTCGATGCCGGTACCGATGCGCTGCCGCCCAAACCGATGGCGATTCTGGTGAACCGCTACACCGCCTCGGCATCGGAGATTACCGCCGGTGCGCTGCAGGACAACGGTATTGGCGTGCTCGTTGGCGAGAAGACGTTCGGCAAGGGCGTGATGCAGTCGCTCACACCGCTTCCCGACGGTGCCGCGATTAAAATCACGACAGCGCACTATCTCACGCCGAACAACCACGACATCAACCTGAAGGGCATTCAGCCCGACTACGTCGTGGTGGAAAACAAAGATGCGCGCTTTGGCGATCTCGGACACGACGCGCAGTTGCAGATGGCCATCGGCATTCTCACCAAGAAGATCGCGGACGTCAAGAATTAAGGGGAAAAATGCAGCACGTTCATCGCGCCGTTCTTTTCGTATCGGCGCTGGTTTTGGGCGCGTTCTTCGCGCTGCCCGCTCGCGCGGCGGATGGCCCTCCGCCCGGCCGGTATGCCTGTTACGCGTATGGCTTCGGCATGGCCGGTTACTATAACGGCGTAACCGTCGTCATCGAGCCTGGCGGCCGCTATACGACGCAGGGTGCTTCATTTACGGGGCAATACCGGTACGTCGCAGCGGGCCAGCAAGTGCAGTTCCTCAGCGGAAAGCTCGCCGGGTTGCGCAGCCACTACCGCAGCAGCGCCAGCGGTAAATCCATCATTATCGCGTTCAAGAACCGTAACGCGACGAACACGGCGGTGTGCAGCAAGCTGCACTAGACCGCGCAAACGTCTTAGCCCCGCAGCAACACGCCGCGGGGCTTTTTCGTGCCGAGGACCTGCGGGCAGCGATGGACAAGCTAGGGACCACGGGCGATTAGCTCAGCTGGGAGAGCGCCTCCCTTACAAGGAGGATGTCGGCGGTTCGAGCCCGTCATCGCCCACCATATTTTTACCTGCGTGCACGTGCAATTCGCCGGCGTCGCCGTAAGGACGGCGCAAGCGCTTTACTGCCGGCTAAGCGCGCATCACGAGCGGATGCACTTCACGCTCTACTTGTTCTGCGTCTTCGTCTTCCGCGATTCCCAGGTCATACTGCGTTTGCAGGTTCATCCAGAAGGCCGCGCTCGTGTCGAAAAAGCGTGCGAGGCGGATCGCCGTCTCGGCGGTGATGGAGCGTCGGCAGTTTACGATCTCGCTGATGCGGCTCGGCGGCAGATGCAATTCCAGCGCGAGCCGGTGCGCCGAGAGGCCGAGCGGCTCGAGGTAATCGTCTTTCAGGATTTCGCCCGGATGGACCGGTGTCAGATCTGCCATGTTTCCCTCGCGTATCCGCCTAGTCAGTGATAATCGATCACGATCTCGACGTCTTCCACGTGGCCGTCCACCCATCGAAAGCACACGCGTGACTTTTGGTTGATCCGGATTGCGTGCTGCCCTTCGCGATCGTCTTTAAGCTTTTCAAGGCTGAGTCCCGGGCCTTTAAGATCGCGCAGAGACGTTGCAGCATCGAGCTGCGCCAGGCGGCGTTGGGCAACGCGTTCGAACTCCGCGAATTGTGGGACACGGGCCCGGCGGTACAACCGCTCGGTGTCCTTGTCCGCGAAGCTCCGTATCACATGGCCAGTATATACCGTTAAACGCTTAGCGTCAAACGGTAAACGGTAAACGGTAAACGGTAAATGGCTAGCAATGCCCTGCTTGGCAGGCGCTAAGAGAGTCGGTATCTACAGGCGATCTTAGGCAAAATCGCAAAACCGCAATCCTACCCGAACTTTCCGCCGTGCCGGCGGCAACATTATTATGCTGGAACAGCGCACCTATAACTTCATTACGAGCGAGCGAGTAGACGGCGGCATTGCCGTTGTAACGATGGCGCGCCCGGAAAAGCGCAACGCGCTCTCGCTGGAACTCATGCGCGAACTGATCGACGCTTTTACCGCAATCGGTTCGCAGAGCGACGCGCGGGTCGTCATTCTTCGCGGGCTCGGTCCCGCGTTCAGCGCGGGCCACGATTTGCGCGAACTGCAATGCCGTGACGTCGCCGCGTACCGCGAGATTTTCGATACGTGCGTCGAGTTGATGGAGCGCATCCAGCGGATTCCGCAGCCCGTCATCGCCGAAGTCGCGACGATCGCAACGGCGGCCGGCTGCCAGCTCGTCGCCACGTGCGACTTGGCGATCGCCGCCGAAGAAGCGAAGTTTGCGACGCCGGGCGTGCGCATCGGGCTGTTTTGCACCACGCCCATGGTGGCGCTCTCTCGGACGGTGGGCCGCAAGCGCGCCATGGAGATGCTGCTGACGGGAGATTTCATCGACGCCCGTACCGCCGCCGAGTGGGGATTGGTGAATCGCGTCGTGCCCGCCGGTACGCTGCATGACGAGGCGCTTGCGCTTGCAAGGCGAATAGCCCAGGCCAGTTCGCCTGTTATAGGGCTGGGCAAGGCCGCCTTTTACGTACAAATTGACCTAGCGCAAGACGCGGCTTACAGGTATGCTAAAGAAGTGATGTCGCTCAACGCGATGGCCGGCGATGCCCAAGAGGGGATGGCGGCCTTTGTCGAGCGGCGATCACCGGTGTGGCAGACAAAAGAAACATCTGTTAATATTCGGTAGGGTACCTTACGGCCGCCAGGGAAGTATCGGCGAGGTCCTAATACCAGAAAGACTCCGGCGCCAACCGTGGGCAGGCGTCGAGAGTGATGCGAAACAAGCGTCGCCCACACCCGGTATGCGGGCAACCGCATACGCGACGGCAGTGAAGGCTCGCTTTCAGCGGGCCTTCCTGTTTTTTACTCGAAGGAAACTGCTCGTGAACCGGATCGATCTGCGAACGCGCTTAGCCGCGTTTTTGCTTTTGATTGCGCTGCTCGCATGCGCGTACGTTGCAGTGAATCGCGCGCGAATCGAGCAGCATACGCGGCGCGTCGAAATCGCGATGGACTACAACGATTTCATCACGTTCGCGCGTTCGTACAACTACAAGCCTGCGGAATTCTTGCTCGAATTGCGGCGCGCGGGGCTGACGTCGCTCGCGCTTACGGAAGAACTCGGCGGCTCGCTCATCACCTCGTCCAGCGGTAACGCCACCGCCGTTTCCGGTTTGGGCCTGCTCGGTTCCGCACGGCTCGCACCGGTTTCCGATCCCACGCTGGCGCGTCTCGTTCGCGAAGGGAAAGTGCGCCCCGGTTCGATGTACGTGCTCGTCTACGACAAGCCGACGTTCGATCGGTACATGCAGCAGTTGCCGCTGCATTTCGAGCGCTCGAGCATCAGCGTGCTGCATTCCTCCGTGCCGTACGTCATCGGTCTGCGCACCGAGGCCGACTTCTTCAATACGACGGCGCTCGGTATTCCGGCGGATCAAATCCAAATGGCGCGCCGCCTTGGATTCTTCATCATTCCGCGCTTCCAAAACGACGAGCGGCTCGACGACGGACAAATCGCCACGATGTTCGACGATCTGCACGCGGGCAAGTGGATCTCCACGGTCATTTTCTTCGGTCTGCGCAACCAGGTACTCGGTTTTCCGGATCACTTGCGCGACACGGCGCAGGTCTTTCAAGCGCGCAAGCACACCAACTACGGCGAGATCGAAACGTACGACGCGAGCCAAGTACAAAAGGGCAACGTTCAACTGGCGCGGCTCATTCCGGGTCACATCGTGCGCGTGCAAGCCATCAGCAAGACCGAACTGGACAAACTGACCATCCCGGACATCGTGTCGCGCTACGAACTGGGGGTTCGCGAGCGCAACGTGCGCGTGGTGTATCTGCGTCCGTTCCCCCACGAATACAACGGCTTATCCATCGAAAAAACGAACGTCGAGATGGTGCGGGAGATCGCCGACGATTTGCGGTCGCACGGCTTCACGCTCGGCCGCGCGACGCCGATCCCGCTCTATCGCGGAAACAGCGCGATTGCCGTGGGTCTGGCAACTATGGCGGTGCCGTCGATGTTCGTGCTGTTGCTCGGCTGGTTCGGCTGGTATCGCCGTTCCTGGGCGGCGCTTGCGTACGCACTTACCGCGCTCGTCTATCTCGGCGGCTATTTCTCGCATCACGATCTGCTTGGGCGATCGATCATCGCGCTGTGCGGCGCCTTGGTGTTTTCCGCCGCGGCGTTCACGGTTCTAGGTCCCGCGTTTTTCAGCGAGCCCCTGCCGACGTTCAACGGGCAAATCGTGCGCAGCTTGCGTTGGACGCTGATTGCAACGGGCGTTGCGCTGCTGGGCGCGCTGGTCGTGGTCGGCATCATGAGTTCGCCGCTGACCATGGAAGAAGTGGAGCCGTTCCGCGGCGTGAAATTGGTGCTCGCGCTTCCGCCGCTCATCGCGCTCGCGCTGTATTTATTCACGGACAAGTTCGATTCGGGCATACAGAATGCACGTGAGGCGTTCACGGCGCCGATCCGCATTTACCAATTACTGATCGCGTGCGTGGTGCTCGGCGCGGGCGCGCTCGTGCTCATGCGCAGCGGCAACCAGAGCGACATTGCGCCCTCGTCGTTCGAGCTTTCGCTGCGCCATCACCTGACCGCGCTGCTCAGTGTACGTCCCCGCTTCAAAGAATTCGTCGTGGGCTTTCCGTTGCTGATGCTCTTGCCGGCGCTGCGGCGCGGCGACCGGCGCGCGGTGGGCATCATTCTCACGCTGGGCATCGGCATCGGCATCGGCGACATTATCGACACGTTCTCGCATTTGCACACGCCGCTGCTCATCTCGTTCGTGCGCGTCATCTACGGCCTGATCATCGGCGCGATCATCGGCGCGATCGCGATCGCGATCTATCAGCGGTTCGA